>DATGKR010000049.1:0-2181 GCA_035294565.1 Acidimicrobiales bacterium
CCGTCTTGCTTCCTCTCACTCTGCCGGCTGGACTCTGCCGGGTTGGACTTTTGCCGGTTGGACGGTCCTGACCCTACGAGGGGGGTGTGACGGCCATCCCCCTCGAAGTTGCAAGCTTGTCATTCGGCGGCCGACAATAGCCCCAAACACACGTTCGGGTGGTGGACCCTCGAGCGCCGCGGAGGGGACGCCCTGACGCACGTTGGAACCCTTCTCCCCGGCTGCACGTAGTAGAGCCGTGAGAAGCTGTCGTGAAAACCCGCGAAGAGGAGGGGACGGCCATTCGCGAACCACCGAGGACGCACGGACACGCACCATGTTCGGAGACGAATGGCCGTCGCCTCCCCTCCCGTCTCTATTTTCACGACAGCTTCTGAGAGCTCCGTCAAGAGACAGGTCCTCGTGAGCAGCAGCCGGGCCCGCTGGGCGCCCACCCTCTCCGCCGCGGCCGGGTTCGCCCCGGGCGAATGGCGCCGCTGGCAGGCAACCACGGATGGCACCCCCGCCGGTCGCCGGCGCAATGCCGACGTGCTCGCTTCGACCGAGCCGGCAGGACGGAACGGCTTCGCAGCCGGGGGGCGGTCCCCTTCGGGCCGGGGCGGACCCTGTTTAGCTGGTGGGGTGGGCGAGCCGTCGTGGACCGACGTCTACCTGGCCGAGCGCGACACGCTCGTCCGCCTGGCGTACCTGATCACCGGCTCGCAGGCCACCGCGGAGGACCTCGTCCAGGACTGCTTCGTCCGGGTGATGGGCCGCCTCGGGCCCGGCGACCACCCAGGCGCCTACCTACGAAAGAGCGTCGTCAACGCCTGCTACTCGTGGCATCGCCGGGCGTGGCGGGAGGTCCACCGCACGGCTGACAACGGACCGGTAGCCGGCAACCCATACGACAGTTCCGCCGATTTGGGCGGAGTCGACATGTGGGACGCGCTGCGCAGGCTCCCTCCCCGCAAGAGGGCGGTCCTGGTCCTGCGCTTCTACCTGGACCTGAGCGAAGCCGAGACGGCCGCCACCATGGGATGCCGGGTGGGGACGGTGAAGTCCGCCACCCACCGGGCGCTCGGCGATCTGAGAAGGATGTTGGAGAAGTGAACGACGACGAGCTGATCGAAGCGCTGCGGCGCACCCTGCGGTCTCGTGCCGGGGCGATCACGCCCCGGGCGCCGGTTCCCGCCCCGCTCCAGTCCGGCCGGGCCCGGTCGCGCCGCCCCGTCGCCCGCCGCTGGCCGGCGCTCGCCGCCGCCGCCGGCCTCGCGGCCGCGGCAGCGGCGGGGGCCGTCGTGGGCCTGACCGGCAGCGGAGCCGCTCACCGGAGGATCACCGGGGTGACCGTCCCGGCCGTCACCGCTCCCCAGCCCACCGTCTTTTCGACGCACCCCGCCCCGGCCACGACGAACCCGCCCCCGACGGCCCCGCCGGTGTCCTCGATGCCCGCCGGCTTCCGCCCGCTGTCGGTGACCTTCGTCTCGCCGGAGGAGGGCTGGGTGCTCGGCGACACCACCGCCGGTGGGCCCGTACTGGTCGGCCGCACCACCGACGGGGGAGCGACCTGGTCGCTGGTGGGGAAGATCCCCCTGACTGCCAGCTACTCGGGACTGCAGATCCGCTTCGCCGACCCCGAGGACGGCTGGGTCTACGCCACGGGCCCGACCAACAACGGCAACGTGCTGTGGTCCACCCACGACGGTGGAGCCTCCTGGGTGCCCCAGCAAGTGGCAGGCGTATCGACGGCTTCCCCTCGCTACATAGCCGACCTGGAGGCCTCGGCGGGAGAGGTCTACATGGCCGCCAACGCGGGTGCCGGCGGCTTCTCGATCCTCTCCACCCCGGCAGGGGCCGACAACTGGACGGCCTCGCCCACCGTCGTCCCCTTCGGGGCGGGCCCCGTCCCAGACGCCCAGATCACCCTGCAGGGCACCGACGGCTGGATCGTGGAGAACGACCGGATCGTCACCGCCGGCGCCCGCCTGGCCGGCGGCGCTTGGAGCAGCTGGACCCCGCCGTGCAAGGGTTCGGGCGGGGCGGCCGCCGTCGCCGCCTCGTCGGCCACCGACCTCGTCGCAGTGTGCGAGGAGGGGGTCTGGGGCCCCTCCGACCTGGGCCCGGGGGTGGTCGGCAACTGGCTCTACACCTCCAGCGACGGAGGCAGCACCTGGCAGCCGGTCGGGCAGGTGACGTCCA
>DATGKR010000050.1:0-2825 GCA_035294565.1 Acidimicrobiales bacterium
TGTCGCCCGCCAGCGGCATGGGACCGCCTTGAGGTGAGTTCCGCCACGAGGATGGGACCACCGCTCCGCCAGTGATGGGACCACCCCGGGGCATCCACCAGTGGTGACGCCGCTGCCGGTGGACTCGCCACCTTCGGCCGACCAGCGGCCCGTCAGGAAGGTGGCCATGTTCCGGGAGGTTCGTGTGTACGAGATCCGAGAAGTGCTCCGTCTGTGGGTCCGCGGTGAGGGCCTCAGGTCGATCGAGCGGCTGGCGGGGATGGATCGCAAGACGGTTCGCCGTTACGTGGGGGCGGCGGTCGATGCCGGCCTCGACCGAGACGGTGGCGAGGATCAGCTGAACGACGTGTTGTTGGCGTCGATATGCGAGAGGGTCCGTCCCCACCGCCCCGACGGCCGTGGGGCCGCCTGGGGCCTGCTGGTGGCCAACCATGACCAGCTGAAGGCGTGGTTGGTCGATGACAGCCTCACGGTGGTGAAGGCCGGAGAGCTGCTCGCCCGGCGGGGGACGGTGGTGCCCGAGCGCACCTTGCACCGCTACGCCCTCGATGTGCTCGGCGTGGGCCGTTCCGCACGGGGGACGACCGTGCGCGTCGCGGATGGCGAGCCCGGCCAGGAGTTGCAGATCGACTTCGGCAAGATGGGTCTGATCGACGATCCCGACTCCGGCCGGCGTCGGGTGGTGCAGGCGTTGATCTTCACCGCCTGCTTCTCCCGGCACTGCTTCGTGTGGTTGAGCTTCACCCAGACCTCCGAGGCGGTGATCGCGGGGTGCGAGGCCGCATGGACGTTCTTCGGCGGGATATTCAAGGTGCTCATTCCCGACAACATGTCGAGCGTCATCGACAAGGCCAATCCGACTGAGCCACGTTTCAACCAAGCGTTCGTCGAGTACGCCCAGGCCCGGGGGTTCTTGATCGACCCGGCAAGGGTGCGGACCCCGACCGACAAACCCCGCGTGGAACGCCAAGTTCCCTTTGTCCGCAACAGTTCGCCGGTGAGACCTTCATCGACCTCGCCGACGCGCAGCGCCGGGCCGAGGTGTGGTGCCGGGAGCGTGCCGGGATGCGGACCCATGGGACCACGCAGCTTCGCCCGGCCGAGCACTTCGCCGTCGAGGAAGCACCCCATCTCCTCAGCGCCCCTGCGTCGCCCTACGACGTGCCGGTCTACGCGACGGCCAAGGTCCACCGTGACCACCACATCGAGGTGGCCAAGGCGCTCTATTCGATCCCCGGTGACCTGATCGGCGCCCGGGTCGAGGTGCGCGCCGATCGGTCCCTGGTCCGGGTCAGCTATCGAGGAGCGGTGGTCAAGGTCCATCCCCGCCAGGCACCCGGCGGGCGGTCCACCGACCCCGCCGACCTGCCGGCGGAGAGAACCGCGTACGCCATGCGCGACTTGGACCACCTGCGCCGTCTGGCGGCCGGCCACGGCCCGGCTATCGGCGCCTACGCCGATGCGTTGTTGGACCATCCGCTGCCGTGGACCAAGATGCGCCAGGTTTATGCCTTGTTGGGCCTGGTCAAGCGGTGGGGACCCGAACGGGTGGAGGCCGCCTGCACCCGGGCAGTCGAGGCCGAGGCGTTCAACGTCGGGCTGATCGGTCGGATGATCGAGCGGGCCACCGAAGCCGACGCAGCGGCCGGGCAGCCCGCGTCGGCACCGGCGGCCCCGGCACGCTTCGCCCGCGACCCCGAACACTTCGCCACTACGAAACCCAACAGTGGCAAGGGCTGTTCGGACACCGCCGTCGACGCCGGAGTCGCGTGCGGGGGTGTGGCATGACCGCCCCCGCGCCCACGATCAGCCCCGAGCTGCGGGCACTTCTGCGCCGGGTCAAGCTCGGCAAGGCCCTCGACACTCTCCCCGAGCGCCTCGCTCTCGCCCGCTCGCGCAGTCTCGGCCACGCAGAGTTCCTCGAACTGGTCCTCTCCGACGAGGTCACCCGCCGAGACACCCACTCCGCCGACCTGCGCGCCCGCACCGCTGGGCTCGACCCGGCCATGCGCCTCGAGAACTGGGACGACACCGCGGCAGTCACCTACGACCGGGCCACCCTCGACGAGCTGGTCAGCCTGCGCTTCGTCGAGGCTGCCAACAACGCGCTGATCCTCGGGCCCGTCGGGGTCGGCAAGACCTTCCTCGCTACCGCCCTCGGCCACGCCGCGATCCGCCGGCGACACAGTGTCCACTTCGAGCGCGCCGACCAACTCCTCAAGCGGCTCAAGGCATCTCGGCTCGACAACTCCCACGACGTCGAGATCCGCAAGCTCATCCGGGTGGACCTGCTCATCATCGACGACCTGTGCCTACAAGCCCTCGACGCCGCCGACACCGCCGACCTCTACGAACTCATCGTCGAGCGACACCGCCAAGCGGCCACCGTCGTGAGCTCGAACCGCGAGCCCGTTGAGTGGCTGGCTCTCATGGCCGACGGTCTCCTCGCCCAGTCCGCCATCGACCGGCTCCAGTCCTCGGCCTACGAGCTGGTCCTCGACGGAGACAGCTATCGACGCCGCCAGAAGCCCACTCCCGGCGCTCCTCCGCAGCCGCCACCCACCCGACGGCGTCGGCGGGCTTGACCGCCCCCGCCTCCGCCCGTCATCATCGCCAAGTCGACGCTGGAGGCGCCCCGGACCCGGTCCCTTGCCGCTGGCGGAGAGGTGGTCCCTTCAAGCTGGCGGGCGACAGGATGCAGATCGGCTCTGGATCGCATGGCGCTGGACCGCGAGCGGCACCAGGAGCACCGAACGCGCGCCCAGAGCAACCGACGTTATGCCACGGTGGCACCCCGAGGACCACTTCGGGCGCGGTCCCGTCGA
>DATGKR010000051.1:0-2035 GCA_035294565.1 Acidimicrobiales bacterium
GAACAGCTCTGCGCCCTGGCTGAAAGAGGAGTAGAGGTTGATCACGTCATCGGCTTTGGCCTGCCAGGCCTCCATGGCCGGCAGGTAGCTGGAGGTCCACTCCGCCGGGCCGGTGGCGCTGCTGTCCAGATAGAACGGGTCCGCCGCGGGGTAGAGAGGCTGGTTGTCACCGATGAACGCTCCGAAGAGGGCGCCGCTCTTCGAGTAGGTCGTCGCATCGGCGGGCGGTCCGGAGGGCAAAGGCGCACCCGAGGGGATAGGCGCACCCGAGGGGATAGGCGCACCCGAGGGGATAGGCACGCCCGAGGGGATAGGCACGCCCGAGGGGATAGGCACGCCCGAGGGGATAGGCACGCCGGAAGGGACGGGCAGACCCGAGGGATGGGGCGCGCCGGAGGGGAGAGGCAGACCGGAGGGGGCGGGACCGGCGGGCATTCCCGCCGGGGCGAGCCGGGAGAGCGAGGCACGGGCGAAGGCGGCCGGGGACCCGAGCCCGGGGACCGCCGCAGCAGCCGCAACGGCCAGGCCGCCGACCATCGCCGGGACGGCGAAGAGGGGGCGAAGTGCCATGGATCTGCTCGTCGGCCCGGGAGGCCACGAACTTGGACAAATACCGGCCCAAGTGGTCTAGGCCGTCTCTGGATCGTCACTTTTTCTACGGTTTGGGGAAAAGCGGACTGCTTCGGTGACTAGGCACTCAATGGGTGCCTGCTGTGCTATCCGGGAAAACAGCGCCACAACCGGCGGCCCCCTGGCTAGACCCTGAGGTCGGCGCCGCCTCCAACTGGGCCGCGGCCCTTGAGCACTGAGGGACGGGACCGTGGGAGACTGTCACCGTGGGACGGACGCCATCGGCGGACCCGGGGGACGGCCTGGGCGCGCCCGGCGGTCGCCTGGCTGCCGAGAAGCTCTACGCCTGGATCGACGGAGGTGCCGTCCCGCCAGCAGGGGCCGGGCCCTCGCTGCCAGGCCCGTCCGGCGCGGCTGCGTCCTCGCGTCGGCGGTGGGTGCTGGCTCTGGTGGTGGCGGCGGCTTTCGCCGCCGGCTTCTTGGTCAACGCCGTCGTCTTCGGCGTGGGTCACCATGCGCGCGCGGCCAGCGTCGTCATCGGCCAGCGCGTGGTCAAGCCCACCCCGCCCGCGACTGCGCGGTCAGGGTCACAGGCGGGCGGCGGGGGGGCGCCGGACCTTGTGTGGAGCCCGCCCTACACAGTCGACCCCTCCTTCGCGCCGCAGGCGGTTTCATGCCCCACCACGACGTTCTGCGTGGTGGTTGACAACCACGGGCGGGCGATCGTCTACGACGGCGGCGAGTGGAGCGCACCGGTCGACGTGGACGGGTCGGCGGTCCTCGATTCAGCCTCGTGCCCCACGAAGACCTTCTGCATGGCCGTCGACCAGGCTGGGGATGCGATCGAGTACAACGGGTCGGCCTGGTCGCGGCCTCAGAGGATCGACAACACCACCCTTGGTGCACTGACCACGGTGTCGTGCGCCAGCCCGGCCTTCTGCGCGGCTGCCGACGCCGACGGCAACGCCGTGGTCTTCGACGGCAGGGGTTGGTCGGCCCCCCAGCAGGTGGACCCCGAGGGTTGGAGCGCCGGTTCGCGGGACTCGCCGTCGCTGTCGTGCCCGACGCCCGGTTTCTGCGCAGGCGTCGATCCCGTCGACGACGTCTTCTATTACCTGAACGGGGCCTGGCAGGCGTCGGCGAGCCTCGACCCTTCCCGGGCTGGGTCGCCGATCAGGTACAGGAACGAGATCTCCTGCTTCTCCAGCGCCTTTTGCGCGGCAACGGACAACCTCGGCGAGATGCTCACCTACGACCGGACCGGCTGGTCGGCCCCGGTGGAGGTCGACCCCACGGACAACCTGGAGTCGGTCTCCTGCCCTGCAGCCGGTTTCTGCGCTGCGGTCGACGGGCTGCTCCCCGTGGGCTTCGAGGGCGGTGACGGCACGGGCCAGGTGGTCGTCTACGACGGCACCGCCTGGTCGGCCCCGAGGAGCATCGACCCCGGGGGGATCGTCGATTCGCT
>DATGKR010000052.1:0-12064 GCA_035294565.1 Acidimicrobiales bacterium
AAGCGCGGATCGCCATGTTGGGCCGAAAGTGTCGTTTCACGCTCCCGATGTGATCTTCCGCCGAATCTCGGGAGCGCGAACCGGCGCGAAACAGGTCGATTCGCGCTCCACAGATTTGACCTCGAATCTTGGGAGCGCGAATCGGCGCGAAACAGGTCGTTTCGCGCTCCCGGGATAACGCCCCGCAGCATTTCGGGAACGCGATTCGACACCCGCCGCCCTGTGAGCACACCCTTCCCCAGGGTAGGGCTCGCCCCCGGTAGGGGCCCCCCGCAGGGTTCGTCGCGAGATGTCCGGCGCCTGTCAATGGCCGTTGACACCGCGTGTGGCCGTTCGGGACGTCACACGAACCCGCGGAGGCGGCCGCTCGAGCGCAGACCCCGGGGACCGCGGCCGCCCAACATAGGCCCGCCGGGAAACCGGACCGCTAGGGCGGCGCAGCCGGGTAGGTTCCCGGGATGCCCGCCGAGCAGGAGACCGTAGCCCCGGCCGACCGATCGGCCCTCGGCCGAGAGCACGAGCGAGAGCACGAGCCGGCAGGCTCCCGAGCATCCCTGGACGACGACCGCCGCCAGCAGACCAAGTGGTGGACCCTCGCCGCGGTGTGCCTCGGCACGTTCATGCTCCTTCTCGACATCAGCATCGTCAACGTCGCCCTCCCCGCCATCCAGTCCTCCCTTCGCTCCACCTTCGCCGACCTGCAGTGGATCGTCGACGCCTACGCGTTGACGCTCGCCGCCTTCCTCCTCACCTCCGGCTCGCTCGCCGACCTGTTCGGCCGGCGCCGCCTCTACCTGGCCGGCCTGTCGTTGTTCACCGCCGCCTCGGCGCTGTGCGGCGCCGCCCAGTCGACGCTGATGCTCGAGCTGTCGAGGGCCCTGCAGGGGATAGGCGGGGCGACGATGTTCTCCGTCTCCCTGGCCCTGCTGGCCACCGCCTTCCAGGGGCGCGAGCGGGGGCTGGCCTTCGGCGTGTGGGGCGCCATCACCGGCATCGCCGTCGCGATCGGCCCCATCGTCGGCGGGGCCCTCGTCAGTGGACTGTCGTGGCGGTGGATCTTCTTCGTCAACCTGCCGATCGGCGCGGCGGCGCTGGCCGTCACCTTCTGGAGAACGTCGGAGTCCCGCAACCCTCGGGGCCGTCGACCCGACTGGGCGGGCTTCGCCCTGTTCACCGCCGGCCTCGCCCTGGTCGTCTACGCCCTGATCGAGTCGGGCCAGTCGAGCTTCGGTGCCACCGGGGTGGTCGCGAGCTTCGCCGTGGGCGGCGCGCTGCTCGTGGCGTTCGTCGTGGCCGAGGCCAAGGTGGCGCACCCCATGTTCGATCTGGGCCTGTTCCGCCTGCCGACCTTCACCGGAGGGGCGCTCGCCGCCTTCGGGATATCGGTGAGCATCTTCAGCGCGCTGCTCTACCTGGTCATCTACCTGCAGGACGTGCTCGGCTACAGCGCCTTCCAGACCGGCCTGCGCCTGCTGGTCCTGTCCGGCGCCATCCTGGCGGTCAGCGGCCTGGCCGGTCGCCTCACCGCACACCTGCCCATCCGGGTGCTGATCGGCCCGGGGCTGGTCGCCCTCGGCGCCGGCCTCATGCTCATGCGCGGCCTGCACGCATCGACGGGGTGGGCGCACCTGGTGCCGGGCCTGGTCCTCGGCGGGGTGGGGGTCGGTTTCGTCAACCCGCCGCTGGCGTCGACCGCCGTGGGCGTCGTCCCCCCCGAGCAGGCGGGCATGGCTTCGGGCATCAACTCGACGTTCCGCCAGATGGGGATCGCCACCGGCATCGCCCTCCTCGGCACCCTCTTCGCCAACCGCCTGGCGACGGTGGTGGGGTCGCTGACGTCGGGTACGCCGTTGTCGGGCCGTGCCGGGCAGATCACCGCCGCCCTCCAAAACGGCGAGTCCTCGGCGCTCCTGGCCCGGGTGCCGGCGGCCCAGCGGGCGGCGCTGGCGCACGTGGCGAGGGGAGGCTTCACCGCGGCCCTCGACTACATCCTCCTCGTGGCGGCGATCCTCGCGTTCGCCACCGGCGTCGCGGCGTTCTTCCTCATTCGGACAAAGGACTTCGCCTCTGGGGCTGCGAGGTCCGTCCCCGCACACTGAAGGCGCTGAGGCGGCTGAACCTCCTCAACGCCTCGGCGCGCTCGGACGCGTGGTCCACCAGCGGCGGCCGGTACCCGCCGCCACCAAGCCGGTGCACTTCGGAGCCGGGCACGCCGGCGAGCTCGGACACCCAGCGGCGCACGTAGTCGCCGTCGGGGTCGAAGCGCCGGCCCTGCGCAACCGGGTTGAACACCCGGAAGAACGGGGCGGCGTCGGTGCCGCAGCCGGCCACCCACTGCCAGTTGAGCTGGTTGGAGGCCAGGTCCCCGTCGGCGAGGTGGCGCATGAACCAGCGTGCGCCGGTCCGCCAGTCGAGGTGCAGGTCCTTGACCAGGAACGAGGCGGTGACCATGCGGGCCCTGTTCGGCATCCAGCCCTCGGCGGCGAGGTGGCGCATCGCCGCGTCGACAACGGGGTAGCCGGTGCGCCCCTCCGCCCACGCCTCGAATCGGCTCTCGGCGCCGGGACCCGTGTCCACCTCGAAGTGCCGCCACTCGGCCCGGTAGGGCTCGCGCGCCGCGTCGGGACGGTGGTGGAGGACGTCGGCGAAGAAGTCCCGCCAGCACAGCTCGGCGCCGAGACGCCCGTGGCCGGGTCGCGACAGGTCGAGGAGGGAGAGCACCTGGCGGGGGTGGACGCAGCCGAAGCGGAGGTAGGGGGACAGGCGGGAGGTGGCGTCCAGGTCCAGGCGGTCGCGCCGGGCCCCGTAGCCGTCGAGCCCCTCGGCGGCGAACCGGCCGAGGCGGGCCATGCCCGCGGCCTCGCCGGGAGGACCCGGGGCCGCCGGCCCCGGCAACGGAGGGTCGCGATCGCTCGCCGCCCCCGCGTCGGAGACGCGCTGCAGCTCGGGGGCCGGCAGCGGGGCGTCCCAGCCGTGCTCGAGCCACGCCCGGTGGAAGGCTCTGAACACCCGGTAGGGGCCTCCGGACACGCCGAACAGCCGGCCGGGGGCCACGGCGTAGGGGGAGCCCACGAAGCGCAGAGGGCGGCCCTCGGCGGCGAGAGCCTGTGCGACTCGCCCGTCGCGGAGCCGGCCGTAGGGGCCGAAGTCCTCCGCGGCGAGCACCTCGGACGCGTCCACCTCGCGGACCAGTGCCGGGACCGCCCGCTCGGGGGCGCCCCGCCTGGTCACCAGCCGGCCCCCGAACGCGTCTCGCAGCGCCGCCGCGCACCCGGCTAGGAACCCGGTCCGGGCGGCTCCCGCCGGGCGGAGCAGCCGGTCGTCCCAGACGAAGAGCGGCACCACCCGGTCGTGGGCTCTGACCGCCTCGCAAAGGGCGGGGTTGTCGCCGAGGCGCAGATCCCGGCGGAACCACACCACCGCGGTGGAGGGCACTTCAGGCGGCGGCGCGCCCGAGCACGTGGCGGAGCGCCGCCTCGAGCTCGGGATGGCGGAAGGGGTGGCCTTCGGCCAGGAGGCGGGCGGGCACGACGCGCTGGCTGGCGAGGGCCACCTGCTCGGCGCCTTCCCGGCCGAGCAGGAGACGCGGGCCGAAGCCCGGCACCGGCACGAGGGCCGGTCGCCGCAGGACCCGGGCGAGGATGCGGGTGTACTCGGCGTTGCGGACCGGGCGGGGGGCGGTGGCGTTGACCGGGCCGGACAGGGCCGGGTCGGTGAGCGCCCGCAGGTAGACGTCGAGCAGGTCGTCGATGCCGATCCACGCCGTCCACGGCGCCCCACCGCCGAGCGGGCCGCCGAGGCCTGCTTCGAATAGGGGGCGCAGCAGGCGCAGGGCGCCGCCGCGGGGGGTCTGGACGATACCGGTCCGCACGTTGACCACCCTCGCCCCCCCTTCGGCGGCGGCTCTCGTGTCGGCCTCCCAGCCGGCCACCACCCCGGCGAGGAAGTCGTCGCCCTGCGAGCTCGCCTCGGTCAGCTCCTCGTCGCCCCGGTCGGCCCCGTAGAATCCGATCGCCGAGGCGCTGACGAAGACGGGGACCGCCGCCCGGGCGGCCGTCTCGGCCAGGCGGCGGGTCGGGCCGACCCTGCTGTCGCGCACCGCCCGCTTGTGGGCGTCGGTGAAGCGCCCGGAGATCGACGCGCCGGCCAGGTGGACGACGGCGTCCACCCCGTCGAGCAGGCCCGGCGACGGGTCGGCCGGGTCCCACAGCCGCTCCCCCGGCCGCGGCCCCGAACGGACCAGCCTCACCACCCGGTGCCCGCCGGTGGAGAGCAGGGCGCACAACGCCGAACCGACGGTGCCCGACGAGCCGGTGACCGCAACCGTGAGGTGCCGTCCCTCCGTGCCGGGCCAGCGCCGGTGGGCGGCCAGGTCCCCCGACAACTGGCGGGTCCGGTAGGCGAACATGGGCCGCAGCAGCCGCCCGGGCACCGCCGTCTCCACCCGGTCGGTGAGCGCCGTGCGTCCGCCGGGCTCCTCGGTGAAGAGGTGGGTGTGGCGCCAGGAGAAGAGGCGGTCGAGGCCGGGGGTGGCGAGGACGTCTGTGAAGCGCCGCCCCTCCTCGTAGCACTCGGGCAGGTGCCGGGCGCGCCAGACCAGGGGCCCGGGCAGGTCGATCACCGCCTCCCCGGTGGCGAGCGAGCCGCTCTCGGAGCGGACCCGCGCCGGCTGCCACGGGGGAAGCAGCCGTTCCAGGGCGCCGGGCCGGGCGTGCCAGGCGAAGACCTCGCCGACCGGGTGGTCGAAGACGGCTCGGTGCTCGAAGACCATGTCCGAACGCTATTCGTCGCAGATGGGTGCGCCGGACGAAAGCGGGTACCTAAGCAGCGACCCGACAGCAAGAGAGAGGTGAGGATGGCAAAGACCGCGGCCGATCACATCCTGGAACGACTGGTGCAGTGGGGGGTCACCACCGTCTACGGCTTCCCCGGGGACGGCATCAACGGCCTCCTCGGCGCCTTCCGCCGCGCCGAGGACCGCATCCGATTCGTGCAGACCCGCCACGAGGAGATGGCCAGCTTCATGGCGTGCGGGCACGCCAAGTGGACAGGCGAGGTGGGCGTCTGCACAGCGACGTCCGGCCCGGGCGCCATCCACCTGCTGAACGGCCTCTACGACGCCAAGCTCGACCACCGGCCGGTGGTCGCCATCGTCGGCCAGACCTACGTGCGAGCCCTCGGAGGCGACTTCCAGCAGGAGGTCAACCTGCTGCAGCTCTACTCCGACGTCGCCTCGGCGTACTGCCAGCAGGTCAACGAGGCGTCGGCGGTGCGCCACAACATCGACCGGGCGCTCAGGATCGCCCAAGCGGAGAGGACCGTCACCTGCCTGATCGTCCCCGCCGACGTGCAGGAGCGCGACGCCGTGGAGGAGCAGCCCAAGGCGACCCACACCGTCCACTCGGGGGTCGGCTGGTGGCCGCCGAGGCTGATCCCGTCGAAGCAGCACCTCCAGCAGGCCGCCGACATCCTCAACGCCGGGGAGCGGGTCGCCATGCTCGTCGGCCAGGGTGCCGCCGGGGCGACCGACGAGGTCGTCGCCGTCGCCGACAAGCTCGGCGCCGGGATCGCCAAGGCCCTGCTGGGCAAAGCGGTGGTCCCCGACGACGTGCCCTTCTGCACCGGGGCGATCGGCCTGCTCGGCACCAAGCCGTCGTGGGACATGATGCAGGAGGCGGACACCCTGCTCATGGTGGGCTCGAGCTTCCCCTACTCGGAGTTCCTGCCGAGCGAGGGCCAGGCGAGGGGCATTCAGATCGACCGCGCCGGGCGGATGCTGTCCATCCGCTACCCGATGGAGCTGGCCCTCGTCGGCGACGCCCGGGACACGCTCGCCGAGCTGCTGCCGATGCTCGAGCGCAAGCAGGACCGCTCGTGGCAGGAGAAGATCAAGAGCGGCGTCGAGGACTGGTGGAAGCTGATGGAGGCCCGCGGCGCCCCGTCGGAGCTGCGGGGCCGGCTCAGGCCGCAGGGCCTGTTCTCCTCCCTCTCGCGCCACCTGCCCGATGACGCCATCCTCTCCTCCGACTCGGGCTCGGCCGCCAACTGGTTTGCGCGCCAGGTGCGGATGCGCAGGGGCATGAAGGCCTCCCTGTCGGGGAACCTGGCGACGATGGTCCCCGGCGTCCCCTACGCCATCGCCGCCAAATTCGCCTACCCGGACCGCGTGGCGGTCGCCATGGTCGGCGACGGGGCGATGCAGATGGGCGGCATGGCCGAGATGCTCACCGCGGCCAAGTACTACCGCCAGTGGGAGGACCCGCGCCTGGTGGTCCTGGTGCTCAACAACGAGGACCTCAACCAGGTCACCTGGGAGCAGCGGGCCATGTCGGGCGACCCCCGCTTCGCCGGTTCGCAGGCCATCCCCTACGTGCCCTTCGCCGACTACGCCGAGATGATCGGCCTGCGGGGGATCAAGGTGTCCCACCCCGACGAGATCGACGCCGCGTGGAAGAAGGCGTTCGACGCCGACCGGCCGGTCATCGTCGACGCCATCACCACCCCCGACGAGCCGCCGATCCCGCCGCACGTCACCCGCGAGCAGGCGGAGAAGCTCATGAAGGCGGTGCTGGAGGACCCCGCCGACGGCTGGCGGGGCGCCCTGGAGGGCGTCCGGGAGATGGCCCAGGGGCTGCTGCCGGGGCGGGCGCGATGAAGCCGGTCAAGACCCTCCACCGCGAGGCCGCCGGGGCGGCGCATCTGATCGACCGGATGGTGGCGAACGTCGAGCACGGCCGCTTCGAGCGGTCGTTGTCAGCGCTGACAGCCGTCGCCGCCCTGGTCACCACGGTGGAGATCTACCTGGAGCACTACAAGGCCAGCTTCGGCAACAAGTGGATGTGGAGCCCGATCGCCGTCACCCCGCCGGTCATGGTCGCCGGGGTGGCCGGCGTGTTCTCCCGCCGGTGGGCCAAGACGGTGCTGCCCGCCGCCTCCCTCGTCTACACGGCCAACGGCCTTCTCGGAGAGTACTTCCACGCCCGCGGCGTCGCCCGCAAGCCGGGCGGCTGGTCGCTCGCCTCCTACAACGTGCCGATGGGGCCGCCGATCGCCGCCCCCGGGCTCATGACCCTCGTCGGGGGGATGGGCGTGCTCGCCGCTCTGCTCAGGCGGGAGGACTGAGTGGCCTTCGACGAACGCCAGGTGGTGGACCTGACCCAGCCCCACCACCTGCCCAACCTGCGCCCCGACCGCCAGCCGCCCCACCCTTCGTGGCTGCCCCGCCAGCGGCGGGGCACCACGCCGCAGATGATCGGCCGGTACCCCGATTACGACGTGTTCGACGCGCGCCCCACCTGGGACCCGGCGACCGCCAGAGTCGTGGACGAGCGGATGGGGATGGCAGGCAGGAGGCTCACCTTTTTCCGGGAAGAAGAGCAGCTGACGCTGCGGGCCTTCTGCGACGTGTGCGTGGCCCAGGACGCCGAGCCCCGGGTGCCGGTGGCCGAGATGGTCGACGAGAAGCTGGCCGCCGGACGGCTCGACGGCTACCAGTACGCCGACATGCCCGACGACCGCGACACCTGGCACCTAGTCCTCGCCGGCCTCGACGAGGTGGCCGCCGGGCGCTACGGGGCGGAGTCGTTCGCCGCCGCCGACACCGCCACGCAAGAGGCGATCGTCGGCCTGCTGGCCAAGGGCGAGCTGTCGGGCGGCTCGTGGGACCGCCTCAACGTGTCGCGCGCCTGGTCGGTGTGCATGCGGATGATCCTCGCCGCCTTCTACTCGCACCCCTGGGCGTGGAACGAGATCGGCTTCGGCGGCCCCGCCTACCCGAGAGGGTTCATGCGCCTCGGCCCGCTGAGCACCCGGGAGCCGTTCGAGCGTCCCGGAGCCACCTCCGAGGACCCGGTGCGGGTCGCCCCGGAGCTGGGCGAATGATCCGCCACCTCCTCAAAGGCTCGATCGGCCCGGAGGACAACGACTCGCGCTTCCTCCTCGACGTCCACCGCCGGGACCTGCCCGGCGAGGACACGATGGTCCGCTACGAGGACTCGGAGGAGGTGGACCTGGTCGTTGTCGGCGCCGGCGCGGGAGGGTCGGTGCTGGCCCAGCGGCTCGCAAGGGCGGGCTGGACGGTGGTCATGCTCGAGGCCGGCCCGTTCTGGCACCCCGACGAGGACTGGGTGTCCGACGAGGCGGGCTCGCACAAGCTCTACTGGACCCAGAAGCGGATCATCGGCGGCAGCGACCCCATCGAGATGGGCAAGAACAACTCCGGGCGCGGCGTCGGCGGCTCGATGGTCCACTACGCCGGCTACTGCCCCCGCTTCCACCCGTCGGATTTCGAGATCCGCACCCGCGACGGGGTAGGCGCCGACTGGCCGATCGGCTACGACGAGCTTCTCCCCCACTACGAGCGGGTGGAGCGGGAGCTGCCCGTCGCCGGCCAGGACTGGCCGTGGGACCGGCCGCACCGCTACCCGTTCTCCCCCCATCCGGTGTCGGCGGCCGCTTCGGTCGTCTGGAGGGGCGCCCACCGTCTCGGCATCCGCATGAGGGTCGGACCGGTCGGCATCGTCAACGGCACGTTCGGCAACCGGCCCCACTGTCTCTACCGCGGCTACTGCCTGCAGGGCTGCAAGGTCAACGCCAAGGCCAGCCCCTACGTCACCCACCTTCCCGACGCTCTCGCCCACCGGGTGGAGATCAGGGCGGGCTGCATGGCGGCTCGGGTCGAGCTGGACGAAGCCGGCCGGGCGCGGGGCGTGACCTACTTCCGGGAGGGCTCGCCGGTCGAGCGCATGCAGAGGGCAAAGGTGGTCGCCGTGGCCGGGTACTCCATCGAGACCCCACGCCTGCTGCTCAACTCGGCCTCAGCGCGCTTCCCGCGCGGCCTCTGCAACAACGAGGACCAAGTTGGCCGCTACGTGATGGTGCAGGGCGCCTCCCAGACGGCGGGCCGCTTCCCCGAGGAGCTGCGCATGTACAAGGCGCCCCCGCCGGAGGTCTCCTCCGAGGACTTCTACGAGACGGACCCGTCCCGCGGCTTCGCCCGGGGCTTCTCCATCCAGACCGTCTCCCCCCTGCCGATCGGCTGGGCGGAGCACGTGCTGGCCGACGGCCACTGGGGCCGTGCCCTCAGGGAGTACATGCGCGACTACAACCACTGGACCGTGGCCGGGGTGCTCAACGAGCTGCTCCCGCTCCCCGAGAACCGGGTGACGCTCGCCGAGGAGACCGACCCCTACGGCCTGCCGGTCGCCCGTTTCGACTATTCGCTGTGCGACAACGACCGGGCGAACATCGACTTCTCCACCAAGGTGATCACCGAAATCCTCCAGGCCGCCGGCGCCCAGGACGTGCTCACCATCCACCGCTACGCCCACCTGATAGGCGGCGCCCGCATGGGCACGAGCCCCGACAACAGCGTCGTGGACGCCAACCAGCGCACCTGGGCAGTGCCGAACCTGTACATCTCCGACGGCAGCGTTTGTCCCACGCAGGGTTCGGCCAACCCGGCGCTCACGATCATGGCGCTCGCCTCGCGCCTGGGGGCCCATCTGGCGCGCACCGGGGTCTAGACGGCCCTCCGCTCCGGCACGCTCTTGCGCGCCCTTGCGCGCCCGCGCTCGCCCCCGCGCGCCCTTGCGCGCCCTTGCGCCCCCGCGCGCCCCCGTTCGCCCCGCCTCGCCCCGCGCTCGCCTCGCCCCGCGCCGCGCCCCATCCGCCCGTGCCCGATCGGTCCCTCACTCCCGCGCGCCCTGCGCCCGATCGGCCAAACCGTCCAGAGCGCGTTCGTGTTCACCCCCCGAGTGGACAGTTTGGTCAAAATATTTGCCCTAACTGTCCAGAGGTCCCCTTTTCGTTGGCGAGCTCTGGACAGTTAGGGAAATCACGCCCACGCCACCGCGCACGCTACTGCCCGCCACCGCCCACTCGACCGCACGCCACCGCCCACGCGACCGCCCGCACTCCAGCCGCCCCCGACTTGCCGGATTACCGCTGGCACCGCCCCGCGCGCTAGATAGACGTGCGAGATGACGAACGGGTTCTTGGAACGTTTCCGCCTCGACGGAAAGGTAGCGATCGTCACCGGCGCCTCTTCGGGCTTGGGAGTGGCGTTCGCACGCCGGATGGCCGAGGCCGGGGCCGACCTCGCCTTGGGAGCGCGCCGCGCCGAGCGTCTCGCCGAGACGGCTGCGCTGGTCGAGAAAACCGGCCGGCGCTGCCTCACCGTGGCGACGGACGTGTCGAAGGTGGAGGACTGCCAGAACCTGGTCGAGCGGACCATCGCGGAATACGGCCGGGTCGACATCCTCGTCAACAACGCCGGCATCGGAACGGCTTTCCCCGCCACCCGGGAGCCTCCCGAGCGGTTCCGTGAGGTCATCGAGATCAACCTGAATGGCGCCTACTGGATGGCGCAGGCCTGTGGGCGGGTGATGAAACCCGGCTCGAGCATCGTCAACATCGGCAGCGTCCTCGGATCGACGACGGCCGGTCTGCCCCAGGCGGCCTACTCGGCCAGCAAGGCAGGCCTCATCGGCTTGACTCGGGACCTCGCACAGCAGTGGACCGGCCGCAAGGGCATTCGGGTCAACCTCGTAGCGCCCGGCTTCTTCCACACGGAGATGACCGAGCAGTATGCCGAGGGGTATCTCGATTCCCAGATGAGCAGGGTTCTCGTCGGCAGGCCGGGAGACCCCGACGAGCTGGCAGCGGCCGTGGTCTTCCTGGCGAGCGACGCCGCCGCCTACATCACCGGCGCAGTCCTGCCGGTCGACGGGGGCTTCCTGACCAGCTGAAAATCCGCCCACCTCTGTCCCGGCGGTAGCTCCACCCCCAGCCGGCGAGCCACCGAACCCCACCCCCGCGAGCGACCGGGGCGCCAATCGGCACGCCCACTCCAACAAGCGACCTCGGTGGTTGGCCACGCGGGCGAGCGCCCGAGCCCCACAGCGCCGCCGGTCCCCCGTCGTGTTGGTCCCCGGGCACTTCCGCCGGCTCAACATCTCTTGACGATAGTCTCGTAGAGCGATACTATGTCAACGAGCCAGCAGGAGGTGCAAGAAGATGTCGAGGCTGCTTGGGAGCCGCCGGAACGACCCGATATCGCCCTCTCTATGCCCGCCCGAGAAGTCCGTGCTGGGGCGCCTCCGGAGAACCGCCGTTTGGGTACGGGCCGAGGTCCGACGAGGTGTCGCTGCCTGGGCGGCGGTCGGCGCCCCCTGGGACATCGCACCTGACGAGGAAGCGGGAAGTGGAATCCGGCGCCTTCACGCCGAGGGAAGAAACCAGACTTGGCAGCGCGAAACGGCGGCGGCCAATCCACCGGCACCAAAGCGCACGCCCCGAACCTCTGCTTCTTCACTTGGGCTGACAACGAACGATCTGCTCATCAATCTCGGCGACGATGCAAGCGCCGTCGCGCCTGGCCTGATGTCAGCCGGCGCAAGGGGCTCGCCGGGCGACCCGTCCGACTCTCCGTTGCTCTCGTATATCGCGGCTGTCGTGGGTGTAGAACCCGGTGTCGCGGCCGTCTCCGTTGAGGGCAGGAAGCTCCTGATCCGAAGGCAATCGCGCTGGCGCCGCACGGTCAAGCTCGACTTGCCTCCCGCCGTCCGCAATTGCATCGCCGCCTTCGACGCCGGCTGCTATCCCGAGCTGATTCGAGGAGGTCGATGAGTTTGCCGTACGTCGGAGGAAGCGCAACGAGGGGCCCACGAGAGGAGGACTGAGAATGATCATCGTCGAAGTAATCGCCGCACTGCTTGTGCTCGGCCTTGCCGTCACGATCGCCTACGCCATCGTGGTGGGGATTCTCGGCATCGTGGGGGCGATCCGGTTCGTCAGGTGCGACCATTGCGGTCGGCTAGGGACAACCTCCATCGCCGAGCCGTTGCGCTCCTGCGTCCACTGCCGCCACGGCCGTCTGCTGCACCCCATCCACGACTGGGCCCATGCCCAGAGCCCGGGAACCCGCGGCCCCGTCCGTCACGTCTGACGCGGCTGGCTGTCCCGCCTGACGCTGGCGCGCACGTTTGGCTCTTCACACCCCTGCCCCAATGAGCAGGTCTCTCAGAACGGCAGCACCCGACCGTTCCAAGTCTTTGGTGGCCGT
>DATGKR010000053.1:0-6117 GCA_035294565.1 Acidimicrobiales bacterium
GTCGCGTATTCGGGTGTGAGCACCACCCTGCAGGCGGGCTGGCTGCCCGAGATGACAGCGGACCTGGACGCCGCCCAGCTCGACCCGGCCCTGCGGGACGGGCTCTACAGGGGCCCGTCGAGGGGTCACACCAACGACCGCTACGCTCGGCTGATCGGCATGCCGAGGGGTTACGGTTACGGGGCTTCGATGGGGGCGTGGATCCTGGACTACCTGGCCAACTGGGGTGGCGAGTGGGCGACGATCCTGCACTCCAACTCCCAGTACCGCTCGGCGGTGCTCACCGGCGACGCCACGTTCCTCGACGGGAAGGTGACCGGCAAGTACGTCGACGAAGCGACCGGCGACCACGTGGTGAGGGTGGCCTACCGGATGACCAACCAGGCCGGCGCCGAGCAGGCGAGGGGCGCCGCGGAGATCGCCTTCCCCGCCGAGTGAGGACCGGGTGCACCTCGGGCGTTTCGTCGAAGAGGTAGCCGGCCGCTACGGCTCTTCGCCGGCTTTGGTGTTCGAGGGCAGCACCTGGAGCTACGACGATCTGCTGGAACGGTCCCGCGACGCCGCCAGGGCGTTCTTGGCGTCGGGGGTTTCCAAGGGGACAAAGGTGGCCCTTTTGCTGGGCAACCGCCTCGAGCTCGTGCAGGCGTTGTTCGGTGCGGCGATGGCCGGCGCGGTCGTCGTCCCGGTCAACACGATGGCAGCACCCGGCGAGCTGGAGTACATCCTGGGCCACAGCGACAGCGCCCTGCTCGTCATGCAGAGATCTCTGCGCTCCCACCACTACGACATCGAAGCGTCGCACTTTCCTTTCCTCTCGCGCATCGTGAACATCGGGCCGGAGTGGGAAGAATTCCTCGCCGCCGGCGCCGCCGTACCCGACAGCAGGCTCGACGCCGCTGTAGCCGCAGTGCATCCGAGCGACGACGCTTTGATCGTCTACACGTCGGGGACGACCGCACATCCCAAGGCGGTCGTGCACATGCACCGGGCGCCGGTCACCCAGTTCTGGCGCTTCGTTGAGCAGATCCGGCTCGAGCGTCACGACCGCGTCTGGAGCTCGTTCCCCTTCTTCTGGACGGCCGGCCTGGCGATGGCCCTCGGCGGCACGCTCGCTTCGGGCGCCTGCCTGGTGATGCAGGAAGCCTTCGACGCCGGCGAGGCCCTGCGGCTCATGGAAACCGAGAGGGTGACCACCGTCCACGCCTTCGACCACGCCCACTCCCTCCTCGCCGCCCACCCCGATCTGGCGACGCGGGACCTGAGCTCGGTCACCAAGGTCCGCAGCGGCACACCGCTGCACCGTCACCTGGGGCTTCGCGAAAGCTGGGACATGCGCGCCGCCTACGGCTTGACCGAGACGTTCACCCTGGTGACGTCGATCCCCGCCACGGCTTCCCCCGAGGAGATCGACCGCACCCACGGGATCCCACTGCCCGGGATGCGGGTCCGGATCGTCGACCCCGACACCGGCGCGCCGCTCGCCGCCGGCGAGACCGGCGAGATCGCCGTCAAGGGGGTGACGTTGATGCGCACCTACTACAAGGCCTTCCCGGAGGATGTCTTCGACGACGAGGGCTGGTTCCGCACCAGAGACGCCGGCTGGCTGGGCGAAGACGGCCACCTGCACTGGACCGGCCGCCTGTCCAATCTGGTCAAGACGGGCGGGGCGAACGTCTCACCCGTGGAGGTGGAGACGCGCGCCATGGAGCTCGGCACCCTGGCCGTGGCCGCCGCTTTCGGCCTTCCCCACCCGACCCTCGACCAGGCCCTCGTCCTCTGCGCCGTGCCGCGCGCCGGGGCGGCCGTCGACCCCTCCTCGGTCCTCGCCGCCCTTCGCCCCCACCTCGCCTCCTACAAGCTGCCCCGGCGGATCTTCCTCCTCGAAGAAGACGAGGTCGACTTCACCAGCAGCGACAAGCCGCGCGTCGACGCCTTGCGCGACCTGGCCGTCCGGCGGATAGTCGAGGCCGGCGACGACCCGACCTGGGCGGCGCACCTCGCTTCCGCCTGAGCGGACCGGCCTCCTATTCTGCGGGCGTGGCCCTCGTCTCCTACTCGCGACGCCTCGCCGACCTCGCCTCCGCCGCTCCGGACATGCCGGCGGTCACCTGCGGCGAGCGCAGCGTCACCCGCTCCGAGCTGGACCGCCTGTCGAACCGCATGGCCCGCCACCTCGCCGGGCGCGGCGTGCAGACCGGAGACATGGTCACGATCGCCCTGCCCAACTCGGTCGACTGGTTCGTGGCGACGGTCGCCTGCTGGAAGCTGGGGGCCGTCCCCCAGCCAGTTTCCTGGCGCCTCCCGGCGAGGGAGCTGGAGGCGATCCTCCAGCTGGCAGAGTCGAAGGCGGTGCTCGGCCCCGAACCGCCTGAGATCCCCGACGGGATCGACGACTCGCCCCTACCCGACGCCGTCTCCCCGGCGTGGAAGGCGCCCACCTCGGGGGGGTCGACGGGCCGGCCGAAGCTGATCGTCGCCGGAGACCCGTCCCTCACCGACCCCGACGCCCCGTCGCCCCTGCTGTTCGACGACGACCAGACGTTCGTCATGCCCGGGCCGCTGTACCACAACGGGCCGATCGTCTGGTCCTGCGGCGCCCTGCTCAAAGGCAATCACGTCGTGGTCCTCCCGCGCTTCGACGCCGAGGCGACCCTCGCGGCGATCCACGAGCACAGGGCGAGGGTGGTCTACCTGGTCCCGACCATGATGAGACGCATCCTGCGGCTGCCCGAAGAGGTCCGCTCCAGCTACGACCTGTCGTCGCTGCGGTGGGTGTGGCACCTCGCCGAGCCTTGCCCGGTGTGGCTGAAGCAAGCGTGGATCGACTGGCTCGGGCCGGAGCGGATCATCGAGCTCTACGCCGGGACCGAGGGCCAGGCGGCGACGGTGATCGTGGGAACCGAATGGCTGGAGCACCGGGGCTCGGTCGGGCAGCCCGCCCACGGCCAGATCGCCATCCTCGACCCGGACGGCAACGAGCTGCCCCCCGGGTGCGAGGGGGAGGTGTGGATGCGCTCGGGGCGCGACAAGCCCACCTACCGTTACATCGGCGCCGAGGCGCGCTCCCGGGAGGGCGGCTGGGAGTCCCTGGGCGACATGGGCTGGCTAGACGAGGACGGCTACCTGTACCTGGGTGACCGGATGCAGGACATGGTGCTGTGCGGAGGGGCCAACATCTACCCGGCGGAGGTCGAGTCGGCGATCCAGGAGCACCCCGCGGTGCGCTCGGTCGCCGTTGTCGGCCTGCCCGACGAAGACTTCGGCAACCGGCTCCACGCCATCGTCGAAGCCGACCCAGAGGAGCTCGACGAGCGCGACCTGCGGTCCTTTGTCGCGGAAAGACTCGTCAGCTACAAGATCCCGAGGACGTTCGAGTTCGTCGCACAGCCGCTGCGCGACGACGCGGGCAAGGTGCGAAGGGCCCAGCTCCGAGCGGAGAGGCTCCCGGCGTAGGCGGGCAGGACTCGGCGCCCGCGCGGCGAAAACACCACTGCATGCGGGTCAAGGTCCTCGCCGGTCTCGCCGCGTCCCTCGCGCTGCTCGCCCCTCCGGCGGCCCTCGCCGCCACCGGCTCGAAACCGCCATCTGCCAGTGGACCGGCGGTCGCGACCGAGTCCCGCCCGGGCGGCGCCGTCGACGTCAGCACGTTCGACACGCAGCCGGTTGTCCTGACCGGCGCCGACTTCCCCGGCTGGACGTCCGGCCCCGAGGTGACCGCCCGGGCACCTCAACCGCCCACCGACTACGAGGTTTACGACACTCAGGGCGCCGAACCCTCCTCGCTGCGCAGCGACTGCTACCAGCAGCAGCCCCGGCCCGACGTCAACGGCGCGACCGACGCCAGCCACGGCGACCACAACTGCTTCCAGGGCAGCCAGCTTCCGGTGCGCACCGTCCTCAAAGGCGTGCCGCCGCAGAGCCTGCTCGGCTACCGCTGGACGGGAAACGGCTTCGTGCAGATCCCCTTCCAGGTCGACACCAAATGGGAGCACTACATCAGCAACAACGCGTCGGGTTTCGCCTTCTACTCGGGCGTCGACGAGATGCTCACCTACACCTTCGACTACGAGCCGTACCGCTACACGTCGAACCCGCCGTTCAATCCCTCCGACCCGACGGACGTGTGCGAGGCGGAGCCGCCCCCGGGTGAGGCGGCTACGACACCCGACCCGAACCCGAACCTGACCGACACCGACGAGCTGTCGTTCATGGCCCGCGACTCCGGCGGCCAGGCGCCGCCTGGAGAGGCACTGCCGAAAGGGATCGTGCAGGCCCAGCAGGTGGAGCTCTTCGACCCGGCCACCCGCGTGACCCGCTACGTGTACGTGATGGAGTCCGCCATCGGACCCGGGGACCGCCCGGTCGTCGCCCCCGCGTACACCGCCGCCAACTCGCCGTACGTGCGCTACGTGCCCGGCCCGGACGCCGACATGTTCGCCTACGCCCAGAGCAACTACTCCGACTACGGCAACGCCCCAGTCGGGCCGGTCTGCTCCCTGAGCGCCAGCGGGGCACCGCAGCCCGTCGTCGGCCAGGGATTCAAGGTGGTGGACGGCGCCTACCAGCTCGACCCCTCCACCTACGTCCGCCGAAGGACACTCGACACGGCGACCGTTTACACGCCGCGGTACGCGTTCACCTACGGTGACACATCACCCATAGAGACGCTCGCCGGGAGGTGGATCATGGACGGGCTGCGCGTCTCGCCGAACGACCAGGGTTTGACCCGAGGGGACTACGGGTCGAGCATCATCGACCGTTTCAAGGGCCGGGCCTTCCAGCAGGCCCCCGGGGGCGACACCCCTTGCTGCGGCTACGAGGACGAGCAGGTCAACTGGAACGGGTCGTCGGTGACGATGGGCGTGCGGGTCGGCCCGGTGCGGGCCATCAGGGTGACCTGGGGCGCCGACTCAGGCACTAACGTCACACGAACCGACATTTTCTACGCCTACTCCATCGACCACGAGTACAACCTGCGCGTCCACCCCATCCCGCCCCTCGACGGCATCTACACGCAGTGGAACATGGACGCCGGGGCGGTAACCACCTACTACAACCCGCAGAACCCGAAAGGCGTGCCGATAACCGGCATCAACCCGGTTCTCATGGGCGACACCACCGACTTCGTCGGCCCGAGCGGGGTGTCAGAGTCCAGCAACGACAAGCTCGGGCGAGAAGAACAACAGCTGAACGGAGGCAGGCCGCTCACCGTGGGCAAACCCGACAAGGCGAGTTGCGGCGCGCCCGTGCCCGCCAACTTACCCGAGGTGGGAACACCCAACGACTGCGTCTACGGGTCGTTCAACACCTCCGACCCCACCTTCTCGGGGGTGGCGCCGTCGCTTCTCCAGTGGGAGGAGCTGACCGGGCCGGAGGGAACCCTGGTGGAGAAGTGGTCGGTGGAGCAGGACAGCAACCCGAGTCCCGGCGGAGCGCAGGCCCTCGTGGAGGCGGTGCCCTACTACGTGGACGACTCCTGCTTCGACGACGGCACCGGCAACTCGCCGGGCCCGCAGGTCAACCCGCGCGGCATCGACCCGACCACGTGGGGGTTCGCCGACGAGGGAGGCCGGCCGGTGGCGGTGTCGCCGGCCCCCGCCCCCGCGGACCGTTTTCCCGGGCTGGTGCGCGACGACGGGCAGACCTACGACGGGCTGTCCGTCTACCAGCGCCGCTGCTGGAACCACAACCCAGATGGCACTCCCTACAACATCCCCGGCACCGCGACCTACAACCCGAAGCTGCCGGCGCAGCGCCAGGATCCGCCGCCCGACCCCACCTTCGGGCCGCAGGGCGACGTCCGCTACTTCGAGGGGGACATAGCCACCCACGGGCTCCACCTGTTGTTCACCTCCGACTCCGACAACGCCGACCTGACCGTCGCCGTCGACGAGATCGACGCCGTGGACCACCAGGTGATCCTTCCCCCCGACGAGCCCGACGTCGGCGCCGCCTACACCACCCGCTTCACCCTGCCGATCCAGACGGTGGTCGCCCCCTACGGCGGCGTCTCCGGCGTCGCGCTGCCCCAGCCGTACCTGCGGGGCTCAGGGCTGCCCGCCACGCCGCTCAGCGGGCCGGCGGGCACCGGTTCGACCAACCCCGCGGCGCCCGACA
>DATGKR010000054.1:0-9421 GCA_035294565.1 Acidimicrobiales bacterium
GGACGATCAGAACCCGGCGGCTGACAAAAGCCCGCCGAACCCGCCGAGCCGGCGGACGAACCGGCCGAACCCGCCGAGCCCGTACGGCCTCTCGGCGGCCGGGGGGGCTGGTGGCTCAGTTGGCGGCGCGGCGCAGGCCAAGCTGCCCGTAGGCCCCGCCGAGGTCGTAGGCGGCTCGGGGCATGGCGGCCCGCGACGGCTGCGGTGGCATGAACCGCAGCTTCAGTTCCCGCTCGGCGGCGAGGTTCCGCAGGTGGACGAGCAGCGCCACGTAACCAGCGAGGAGCAGGTCGAAGAGCACCTGCACCGACCACATGATCGACAACCCCGGGATGAGCGCGAGCACCAGCGACCCGCCTGCCCCTGCGAGCAGAGCGAAGAAAACGTCCCGCCTCCTCTTCTGCGCCTGCCTCCGCCGCAGGGCGGCCGACGCGGACGAGGGCCGGCCGGCAGGGCGCCGGCCGGGGCGCCCCGCGGGGCCGAGTCGCGCCGCGACAGGCGCGTCGGCAAGAGCCCTGCCGGTCGAGGCGGCCCGGGCCGACACGAAGCCGGCGGGGGGCCGGCCGTGGTGCGCGAGCGGCACAGGGCGCGCAGCGTCGCGCATCCGGTTGGCCGGGGCGACCTTCGACGGCGTGGCACGCTCGAGCACCGTCAGGTGGCGCTGGAAGGTCCCCACCGAGTCGGAGAACGTGCCTACCGAGCGGGAGCGCAGCCATGAGACCAGGAGCGCTCCCCATATCAATGCCAGTACCAGCAGAACCACTGTGGTCAAGACTCCTCGGCCTACCCTTCGGTGTCAGGGACCGTACGGCATGCGGCGCCCGAAGTGGTGGATGCCCGCGATCGGTCCAGTGGACGGGGGAGAGACCCGCAGACGATAGCGCCCCCGCCGGGGCACCGCCACTGCCAGACGGCCTCGCCCGCCGAGTCGGCGCTGGCGAGGCACGAAAGGCTACAGTTCGCTATCCCCGCCTATGAGCTCGTCGATGTCGCCGACGGGGTCAGCCGACTTGTGGGCCGGGGTGTTGACCAGCGGCATCGCCAGGTCCCCCTCGGGCCTACGCCACTGGCCGCTGCGGCCTCCGGTCTTCTCCCACAGCGCCAGCTCTCCGACGACCATCGAGCGGTCCGCCGACTTGCACATGTCGTAGATGGTGAGCGCGGCGACGGCGCAGGCGGTCATCGCTTCCATCTCGACGCCGGTCCGGTCGATGGTCTCGACCTGGGTCTCGACCTCGACGTAGTTGTCGCCCAGGTTGAAGTTGATCGTGACGGCCCCGACGAGCAGGGGGTGGCACAGGGGTATGAGGTCGGCTGTCCGCTTGGCGGCCTGGATCCCGGCTATGCGGGCCGCGCCGAGCACGTCGCCCTTGGTGATGGCGTTGGCCGCCACCTTGCCGGTCGTCTCGGGCTGCATGAAGACCTTCGCCTTGGCTATGGCCCGGCGGTGCGTGGCCTCCTTGGGTGTTACGTCGACCATGCGGGCACGGCCGAGGGGGTCCAGGTGGGTGAGGCCGCGGTCGGACATGGCAGAAGTCTAAAGCAGCCGGGGCCTACCCCCCTATCTGGCTCATGCTGCGGGCGGGGCGGATGAAGTTCACGTTGCCGATCGAGTGCCCCGCCCACTTGCGGCCCACCTCGGCCTCGATCGCCGCTGCCAGCTCGTCGTCGCCGGCTCCGCCGCGCAGGAGCGGGCGAAGGTCGGTCTCGCGCACGGCGAACAGGCAGTTGCGCAGGTGGCCGTCGGCGGTGAGGCGTACCCGGTCGCAGCTGCCGCAGAACGGCCTGGTGACGCTGGCGATCACCCCCACGCTTCCCCGCCCGTCGGCGTAGGAGTAGGTCTCGGCGGGGTCGGCGTCGCCGGGCCGGCGCCCGTCGCCGGAGACGAGCGGCCACACCGCGTCGACGGCGGCGATGATCTCCGACGCGGGCACCACCTGTCCGGCGCTCCACGTGCCCCCCCCGTCGAGGGGCATCCACTCGATGAAGCGGATCTCCACCCCCCGCTCCCGGCCGAAGGCGGCGAAGTCGACGACCTCGTCGTCGTTGACCCCCCGCACGACAACGCAGTTCACCTTCACCGGGTCGAGCCCGGCGTCGAGGGCGGCGTCGATCCCCGCCAGCACCCGGTCGAGGGCGTCGCGCCCGGTGATCGACGCGAAACGCTCGGGGTGCAGCGAGTCCAGCGAGATGTTGATCCTCGCCAGCCCCGCGGCGGCAAGGTCGGCGGCGAGATGGTCGAGCGTGGCCCCGTTGGTGGTCATCGCCAGGTCGACGCCGAGGTCAGCGAGGTGCCTGACCAGCACCGCCAGGTGGGCGCGCACGGTGGGCTCGCCCCCGGTGATGCGGATGCTCTCGAAGCCGAAGCGCTCGACGCACACCCGCGCCACCCTGGTGAGCTCCTCGTAGCTGAGCAGGTCGGCTCGGGGAAGCCACTGCATCCCCTCTTCGGGCATGCAGTAGCTGCAGCGGAAGTTGCACCGGTCGGTGACCGAGACCCGCAGGTCGCGGACGGTCCTGCCGTGGGGGTCGACGAGAGGGGCGGCCACTGCTACAGGCTACGGCGTGAGCAGGAGGACACCGACATTGTCACCTTCTTCGACATCGACGCCCGGAGGGGTGACGGCCAGCCCGTCGGCGAGGGCCATGGCGAACAACTGGTGCGACCCCTGCCCCCCGGTGCTCTCCGCGTGGAGCCGCCCGGCTTCGTCGAAGCGGGTGCGGACCCTCACGAAGCTGGTGCGCCCGTCGCGGCCTCCACGCCAGCCGGAGCCGTCGACGACCGCCTGGACCGCCCGGCGGTGCAGGTCGCCGTCGGGGCGCCCGCCCATGCGCCGCAGGCCCGGCCGGGCGAGGACCTCGTAGCTCACCATGGACGACACCGGGTTGCCTGGTAGGCCGAACACGGGCGTTTCGCCCACCACGCCGAAGGCGAACGGCTTGGCCGGGCGGATCGCCACCTGCATCCACCTCATCCGCCCGATCCGGTCGAGCACGACCTTCACGTAGTCGAAGTCCCCCATGCTCACCCCGCCGCTGGTGATCAGCGCGTCACAACGCGCCGCCCCCTCGGTCAGCACCCTCTCTATCTCCGCCTCGTCGTCGCGGGCGATGCCGAGGTCCACCGGCACGAAGCCGTCGCGACGGAGCAGGGAGAGCAGCGTCCGCCGGTTCGAGTCACGGATTTGACCGGGCCGCAGCCGCCCCGCCCCCTCGACCAGCTCGTCACCGGTGGACACGACACCGACGACTGGTGCGGGGAAGACTGTCACTTTTTCCGAACCGACGCTGGAGAGCACGCCCAGGTGACCCGGGCCGAGGACCGTGCCGGCCGCGAAGAGCTCCTGCCCGGACTGCACGTCCTCGCCGGCCTCCCGGATGTGCTCGCCGGGGCGCGCCGGGGCGAAGACCTCGACGGTGTCACCGGCCGACCGGGTGTTCTCGACTATCGCCACGGCATCGGCACCTTCTGGAAAAAGGGCGCCCGTCATGATCCGCAGCGCCTCCCCCGGCCCGACCGGCCGGTCGGCGGGACGCCCGGCGGGGACGGTGCCGACCACCCTCAAACGCGCCGGCGCCTCGCGGCTGGCCGAGGCGACGTCGGCGGCGCGCACGGCGTAGCCGTCCATCGCGGTGTTGCGAAACGGGGGGACCGCCTCGGCGGCGCGCACCGGCCCGGCTAGGACCAGGCCCAGCGAGCCGGCCAGGTCCACCTCGACCGGCGGGCGGGGCCGGCACGCGGCGAGGACCTCCGCCTGGGCCTCCTCCAGCGGGATCACCTGGACCTCACCGTGTCGCGGAGGAACGCGAGCAGCTCGGGGCCGAGGTCCTCGCGCTCGAGAGCGAAGCTGACGGTGGCCTTCAAGAAGTCGATCCTGTTGCCCACGTCGAAGCGGCCTTCGCTGAAGGTGTAGCCGAACACCTTCTCCGAGCCGAGCAGCCCCCGCAGGGCGTCGGTCAGCTGCACCTCGCCCCCCCTTCCCGGGGGGGTTCGATCGATCCACTCGAACACGGCGGGTGTCAGCACGTAGCGGCCCATGACCGCCAGATCCGAAGGCGCCTCCTCCGGCGGGGGTTTCTCCACCAGGTCGTGCACCTCGACCAGCGACTCGCCGGCCGGTGACGCCGCCGCGCACCCGTAGAGGGAGAGCTCCCGCCGTCCCACCTTGCGCAGGGCGAGCACGCTGGTGCCGGTCCGCTCGTGAACGGCGATCATCGCCTGCAGGACCCCGGCGTCGGGGTGCATCAGGTCGTCGGGGAGGAGGACGGCGAAGGGCTCGTCGCCCACGTGGTCGCGCGCGAGACCGACGGCGTGGCCGAGGCCGAGCGGCTCGCCCTGGCGGACGTAGTGGACGTCAGCCAGTCCGGCGATCGCCCTCACCTGGGCCAGCTCCTCCTGTTTGCCCGCGGCGGCCAGCGCCTGCTCGAGCTCGACGGAGCGGTCGAAGTGGTCCTCGATGCTCTGTTTTCCCCGCCCGGTCACGACGAGGATGTCGTCGATGCCAGCGGCGACCGCCTCCTCGACCACGTACTGGATGGCCGGTTTGTCGACGAGGGGCAGCATCTCCTTGGGCACCGCCTTGCTGGCAGGCAGGAAGCGCGTGCCGAGCCCCGCGGCGGGAATGACGGCTTTGCGCACGGCGTTACTTCTACCACCGGGACCTGGCCGTCCCGGCCCCCCGGATGTAGACTTGGCACTCCCAGCGAGAGAGTGCCAGCTGCACCCGGGTGCAACAGCGTGCCGAACCGGAGGATCGATGCCCACCTACGAATACGCCTGCAAGAACTGCGGTGAGCACCTGGAGGTCGTCCAGTCCTTCAAGGATGAGCCTCTGACCGAGTGCCCGGCGTGCCACGGCACGCTGCGCAAGGTTTTCGGGAGCATCGGCATCTCGTTCAAGGGGAGCGGCTTCTACAAGACCGACAGCCGCGCTGCCGCCAAGACGGGCAAGTCGGAGGGTTCCGCCTCGTCCGCCTCGTCCTCCTCGGAGTCTTCCGCCGGCGGCTCGGGCTCCGGCTCCGGCTCCTCCTCCTCCTCGTCGTCGTCGGAGGCGAAGGCCTCCTAGGCGTCGCGGTCCCTACGGCGCCTCCCGCGCCGGGCGCCGCCGGTAGCCTTCGGGCGTGCCGGAGGCAGAGATCGGGGTCATCGGAGGCTCTGGCTTTTACAGCTTCCTCCCCGCCAAGCGCACGCTCGAGGTGGACACGCCCTACGGCCCGCCGTCGAGCCCCGTCACCATCGCCCCGGTCGGCGGCCGTGACGTCGCCTTCATCGCCCGCCACGGCACCTCGCACCAGCTGGCCCCGCACGCCGTCAACTACCGGGCCAACATGTGGGCGTTGCGTCGCCTCGGTGTCACCCGAGTGATCGGGCCGTGCGCCTGCGGTTCCCTCCGCCAAGACGTCGGCCCCGGCGACGTCGTCGTCTTGGACCAGCTGGTGGACCGCACGTGGGGCCGGGCGGACACCTACGTCGAGGGGGACGTAGTCGACCACGTCAGCTTCGCGGACCCCTACTGCCCCGAGTTGTCCGGAGTGCTCGCGTCGACCGCGTCCGGGCCCGGCGGCTGGCCGGCGGGCTCGGTGCACCGGAACGGGACCGTGGTGGTGGTGCAGGGGCCCAGGTTCTCCACCCGGGCCGAGTCACGCTGGTACGCCTCGGCGGGGATCGACGTCATCAACATGACCCAGTACCCCGAGGCCTACCTCGCCCGCGAGCTCGGCCTCTGCTACGCCGGCCTGGCACTGGTCACCGACCGCGACGCCGGGGTGGAGGGCCGCCCCGAAGTGGAGCCGGTGACCATGAAAGCGGCCATGGCCGTCCTGGAGGACACCGTCGAGCACGCCCGCGCCCTGCTCGTCTCCGCCATACCGGCCATCCCCACCGGAGCCGGCTGCGGCTGCCGCCGCGGGGGCCTCCAGGCCCCGCCTGCGTAGCGCTGTGGGCCCGGCCCGCGACGCGGCGGCCGCCGGCGGCGCGCTGCTGGTCCTCTACGCAGGCTGGAGCGTCCTGGCGGCGTTCGTCGTTCCCAGGCGCGTCCGCACTGCTCTCAGCTACGGGGTCTCGCTTGCGGTGGCCGCCGCGTTCCACCTCGTGGCCGGGCGCGCCGGCAGCTACGAGCGGCGCGACGCCATCCTCGCCGTCGAAGGCCCGGCGATGCTCCTCGGACAGCTCGCCAGCTGGCTGGCGGTGCTCGAGGTGGGCTTCGGGCTGCTGCTCTGGCCGTTCACCCGACAGGGCGGACTGGGGAGGGCGATGGAGGTGGCGGCGTCGTCGTTGACCACCCTCGGATACGAGGCGCCCGTCACCGGGGCGGCGAAGGCGCTTGCCGACGTCGCCGGGCTGGTCGGCCTCGGCACCGTCGCCCTGCTCATCGGGTACCTCCCCACGCTTTACGCGGCGTTCAATCGCCGCGAGGCTCTCGTCACCCTGCTCGACTCACGCGCCGGGGTGCCCTCGTGGGGGCCCGAGCTGCTGGCCCGCACCCACTACGGGCTGGGCACCGGGGTGTCGGCCGTGGAGGAGCTGCCCGCCCTGTTCGAACGCTGGGAGCAGTGGTCGGCGGACGTGTCCGAGACGCACTCGACCTACGTGATGCTGACCCGTTTCCGGTCCCCCCGGCCGTTGTCCTGTTGGCTGACCGCCCAGCTGGCCGTCCTCGACGCGGCGGCGTTGTACCTGTCCCTGCTGGGCGCCCCCGCGAACCCCCTAGCTGCCCGCCTCTGCCTGCGCAGCGGCTTCACCTGTCTGACCACCGTCGCCCGGGCGCTCGGGGCGCGCATACCCGAAGAGGCCGACCCCGACCGGGGGATCCGGCTCAGCTACGCCGAGTTCGTCGACGTGGTCGACCGGCTCCGCCGGGTGGGCTTTCCCGTGGAGCGGCCCATCGAGGACGCCTGGGTGGACTTCGTCGGCTGGAGGGTCAACTACGAGGAGGCCGCCTATTACATCGCCGCTATGGTCGACGCGCCTCCGGCGTTGTGGTCCGGACCGCGCCGCAGGCCGCTGGCGCCCATTCCCCCGGTGCGGCCGCTTCTCCGAAAGGCGCACGACGGGGCTCGCACCAACCAGCCGGGCGACGCCGAGGCCGGCTGACGAGGGGCGGCCACCCGGGCCGGACCGGGCCGCGGCGGGCGGGGGGCCGGCTGACCGGGGGCCGGACCGGGCCGCGGCGGGCGGGACCCCGCTCGGGCCCGGCCGCGGCGCGCGGGCTGGCGGCTCTAGGCGCCTGTCAGGCCCCGAAGTGTCGTTTCGCGCTCCCGATGTGCATGGGCCCCGAATCTCCGGTACCAAATCCGACCATAAACAGGTCGATTCGCGCTCCCGAGATTTCAGGCCGAAATCTCTGGTACCAGATCCGGCCCTAAATGCGTCGATTCGCGCTCCCGCGATCGCGCGCCGCACCACATCGGGAGCGCGAATCGACAATCCGCCCAGCCCGCCGCGGCGGCCCTGCTCCCCCGCCGGGCCGCTGCACCCGCGCGCTGGCTCGCGCCCCGGCGCCGGCACCCGCCGTATCCGCGCCCGGACTCACGCCCCGGCGCCGACGTCCCTCAACGGGCGCGGCCGCTCGTAGCGTCGAGCTCCTCGTACTCAGCGGACGTGTCGGCGAGGTCCTCGAATTCGAGCACGCCGAGCTCCCCGAACTTCTGCCTGAGCCAGCCGTCGCCGGCGTCCAGCAGACCCAGCTTCTTGCAGTTGGGCACGATCTTGGAGAAGAGCATCGCCTGGAACATCCGCCGGCCAGGGTTTTGGCGCTCTTCCAACCAGGCGATGACCTTCTTGGGGTCGGCGCCTAGTCGCTCCCAGACCTCCTCCACCATGAACCGGTTCCTCAAACGGACGGCCGCTTCGTAGGCGAACTCCTGCCGCTCGCGGATCTCCGCCGAGTCCAGTCCCTCGTACACCTCTTTCAGAGAGAGCACCCCGAAGGCGACGTGGCGCGCCTCGTCGCTCATCACGTAGCGCAGCAGCTGCTTCAACAGCGGTTCCTGGGTGAGCATGTGCATGAACCCGAAGGCGGCCAGGGCGAGGCCCTCGACCATGATCTGCATCCCCAGATAGGTGATGTCCCAGCGGCCGTCGGCGATGATCGTGTCGAGCAGGCCCCGCAGCTGCGGGCTGATCGGGTAGGCGCCGGAGGTCTTTTCCTCGATGTAGCGGCCGAAGACCTCGACGTGGCGGGCCTCATCGGCTACCTGGCTGGCCGCGTAGTACTTGGCGTCGACCCACGGGACGGTGGCCGTGATGAGACCGGTGCAGATGAGCGCGCCCTGCTCGCCGTGGAGGAACTGCGAGAGGGTCGCCGTCTGGCTCTCGACCGCAAAACGGCGCCACTCTTTCTCCCCCCACGACGACAGCGGCGAGTCGGGGTCGTCGCGCAGCGGGGCGAACCGCTGGCCCTGTGCCGTGGCGAACTCCGACAGTTCGTCCCAGTCGACCTCGGTTTCCCACGGCAGGTCGGTAGTGGCGTTCCACTGGGCCGCCTTGCCCTTCTCGTACAGTTTGGCGAGCGCCGGGCGGCTCCTTCGATAGTCCCAGGTGAAGAGGACGCCGCTGTTGGTCGCTATCTCGTGCAGAACTTCGTTCACCATGACTACGCCTCCGTGTCGAGGTTCTCTGCAGGCTCCCCAGCCGCCCCGCCGCCGATCGCCGGTCCGACGCCGGGGCCGCCCTCCACCTCCCCCGGTCCGACTATTCGTTTCCTCCGGGGAAACGATGCGGTCGGCCTCAGGCTCCGGCGGGGGGACTTCCGGCGCGCACGCCGGTGCCGATCGGGCAGGCGACACCTGTGCCGCCGAGCCCGCAGTAGCCGTTCGGGTTCTTCGCCAGGTACTGCTGGTGGTAGCCCTCGGCGTAGTAGAAGCCCCCTTCTGCGAGGGGGGCGACCTGGGTGGTCACCGGCGGGTACCCTCGGGCTGCGAGCAGTTGCCCGTAGGACTCGCGTGACGCCTCGGCCGCCTCGGCCTGCTCGGCGGTCGTGGTCAGGATCACCGAGCGGTACTGCGTGCCGACGTCGTTTCCCTGGCGCATCCCCTGCGTGGGGTCGTGCGACTCCCAGAAGACTCGCAGAAGGTCCCCGTAGGACGTGGCCGCCGGGTCCCAGACGACCAGGACCACCTCGGCGTGGCCGGTCCGTCCCGTACAGACCTCTTCATAGGTGGGGTTGGGCGTGTAGCCGCCGGCGTAGCCAGCGGCCGTCACCCAGACGCCGGGCGTCTGCCAGAACCGCCTTTCGGCTCCCCAGAAGCAGCCGAGGCCGAACACCGCCCGGCCGAACCCGTCGGGGAAGGGCGGCCGGAGGGGGTTGCCGTTGACGAAATGGCGGCCGGGGACGGGGAGCGGCTCAGGCCTGCCGGGCAGCGCTTCGCCGGGGTCGACCATCTCGGTCTTGTGCCGGGAGAAGATCACCGTTCCATGCTA
>DATGKR010000055.1:0-5842 GCA_035294565.1 Acidimicrobiales bacterium
CCAGCCGGTGGGCCCGGCGCTGCTCATCACCCCGTGGAACTTCCCGATGGCGATGGGCACCCGCAAGATCGGGCCGGCCGTCGCCGCCGGCTGCACGATGGTCCTCAAGCCCGCCGGCCTCACCCCTTTGTGCTCGCTGGCACTGGCGCAGATCCTCGCCGACGCCGGCCTGCCGCCGGGCGTGCTAAACGTGGTCACCACCAGGCGGTCCGGGGCCACCACCGGCCCCCTCCTGTCCGACTCCCGCCTGCGCAAGCTGAGCTTCACAGGCTCCACGGAGGTCGGCAGGCAGCTGATGGCAGCCGCCTCCGGGCAGGTGCTGCGGGTGTCGATGGAACTGGGCGGAAACGCCCCGTTCCTCGTCTTCGCCGACGCCGACCTCGACGCCGCCGTCGAGGGGGCGCTGCTGGCCAAGATGCGCAACGGGGGCGAGGCGTGCACCTCGGCCAACCGCTTCCACGTGGAGCGCTCCGTGGCCGACGAGTTCGCCGCCCGGCTCGCCGAGCGGATGGGTGCGATGAGAGCCGGCCGGGGCACCGAGGAAGGGGTGCAGGTCGGCCCGCTCGTCGACAAGGACCAGCGCGACAAGGTCGCCGAGCTGGTTGACGACGCTCTGGCGCGCGGCGCCCGGGCGCTCTGCGGCGCCGCCGTGCCCGAGGGGAAGGGCTGGTTCTACCCCCCGACCGTCCTTTTTCCAGTGCCAGAGGCAGCCAGGATGCGCCGGGAGGAAATTTTCGGCCCGGTGGCACCGGTCTACCCCTTCGACTCCGAGCAGGAGGCCCTCGAAGCGGCCAACGCCACCGAGTACGGCCTGGTCGCCTACCTCTACACCCGCGACTTGGACCGGGCGGTGAGAGTCGCCGAGGGCATCGAGGCGGGCATGGTGGGGATCAACCAGGGGGTGGTGTCCAACCCGGCGGCGCCGTTCGGGGGGGTCAAGGCCTCCGGGTTCGGCAGGGAGGGGGGCAGGGAGGGCATCGAGGAGTACCTCGAGGTCAAGTATCTGGCGCTGCGCACCTGAGCGCTTCGCGGTGCTCGGGGGCGGCGACGGAGATCAGCGCGTCGGCCCGCTCGCGGTCGGTGAGCCCCCGCAGGTCGGCCGCTCCGTGCTCGGTCACCACCACGTCCACGTCGCTTCGCGGCGTGGACACCACCTCGGGGCGGGCGACGATGGTCGAACGACCCCCCGCCGTCGAGGGCAGCGCCACGATCGACAGGCCGCCGGGAGAGCGGGACGCCCCGGCGGCGAAGTCGGGGTGGCCTCCCGGCCCGGAGACGACCCTCCCCCAGGCGACCTCCACGTTGGCGGCCCCGTCGAGACCGACCTGTAGGGCGGTGTTGACCGCGACGAAACGCTCCAGCGCCGACAGGGCGCTGATGTCGTGCGTGTAGGCGACGCCGCGCGCCTCGACCAGGTCCCACACCTCGGCGCCGCCCCATATGTAGGCCGCCTCGGCCTTGCCGGCCAACAGCCCCCGGGAGGCGAGGGCGGCGAGCTCCGGCCCGACCAGCCCGGAGCGGACCCGCACGGGGCGGTCGAGCGCGTCGACAACAGCTGAGCCCACCGCGCCCGGGCCCCACTGCAAGGTGGCGCCGTCGGGCAGCAGGTCCGCCACCAGGCGGCCTATGCGGCGCAGCTCGGGGGTCGAGCGGGCCGCCGGCGGCGGGTCGGCGGGCTCCGCCCCGTCGTAGACCGCGCAGATCCTCCCCGAGGGCAGCTCCGGCGCCCCCGGCGGCGGCGGGGCCGGGCGGCTCTCGACGACCAGGCGCCGGGCGTGTCGGGCGGCGTCGAGGGCGTAGCCCGGCCCGGTGGCGAGCAGCCACCGGGCCCGGTGGCGGTGGGCGGCGACGACGGCGACGTCGGGGCGCAGCCGGGATGCGAGAAGGGCGGGGAGGGCCGAGAGGCGCACCGCCACCGCCCTCACCTTCCCCCCGGCGACAGCCGCCCGCAGACCGGCTCCGACGAGCAGGGTGCTCACCGGGACGTCGGTCGAACCCACCCATTCGGGGACGCGCAGCACCCATCCGAGGACCAGTCGTGGCTCGTCGACGCCGGCGATCCCGGCCACCATCGCCGGGTCCGGGAGCGGTCCTCCCGGCCCATCGGCGTAAACGAGCAGGCTCACAGCTGGCTCGGGTCAGGCCGACGGCCGGAACACCGGGACGGCCTCCGAGCCCTCCTGGCGGGCGAAGACCACCTCGAGCGGCAGGCCCTCGGCCAGGACGGCGGCGTCCCCCTCGACGAGGGCTGTCCACCACCAGGGGCCCTCCTCCAGCTCGACGATGGCCGGCGTGGAGGTCGACCCGTCGCGGCGGTGCACGACCGCCCAGCTGACCAGCCGCGCCCGGCCGCACGCCGCGACCGGCTCGAGCCCGTCGGCGCCGCACACCTCGCAGCGGTGCGCCCTGGGCCCCGAGTGGTGGCCGGCTGGGCAGCGCAGGATCAAAAGCTCGCCGCGGGCGGCGAAGTCGAAGAACGCCGCTGTCGCCTCGTTGCGGGCGACCGGTCCGACGGTCACGCCGCCGCCTCGGAGCCGAGGACGAGCGTGCTGTGGTGGTCGAGGATGCCGCCGTTGCCGCTCACCAGGGCCACGTCGTGGGGGTGAACCTGGCGGTCACCCCCCTCGCCGCGCACCTGGATCACCGCTTCTGAGAGGGGGGTCATCCCCCACATGTAGTACGAGGAGAGCTGACCCCCGCCGGTGTTCAGCTTCAGGCGGCCCGAGCGCGCCTCGCCGCGCTCGTCGGGACGGGCGAGGCCGCCGCCGGAGACGAAAGCCCCTCCCTCCCCCTTGGCGCAGAACCCGTAGTCCTCGAGCGACACGATCACCGTGTAGGTGTAGCAGTCATACAGCTCGGCCACCTGCACTTCGTCGAGCGCGACGCCGGCCATGGCCAGGGCGTCGGGTCCCGAGCGGGCGGCGCCGCTGACCAGGCCGAACTCCGGGTCGCGCCGCATCTGGTAGCCGGGGTGCCGCTGGGCCCATCCGAGCACGTGGACGGGGGGTTTCGCCAGGTGCGCGGCGCGCTCCGCGCTGGTCACGACGACCGCCACCGCCCCGTTGGACACCAAGCAGCAGTCCAGCTTGCGGAAAGGCTCGGCGATCCAGCGCGAGTTGTGGTGGTCCTCGACGGTGATCGGGTCGCGCATCTGGGCGAGCGGGTTGCGGGCCGCCCACTCCCGCTGGGCGACGGCCACCGCGGCCAGGTCGTCCTCGGTGGTGCCGTAGCGCAGCATGTGTCGCCGCGCCGCCAGGGCGTACATGGTGTTCGCCCCGGCCACACCCGTGGACACGAGCAGGCCGCCCCACCCGGAGGGAGGCGCGCCGGCGGGCCTGTCCGGTCTGCGTCCGGCGGAGTACACCTCGCCGGCGCCCCGTCCCGGCCGCAGCGGGGCGTCGGCGAAGACGCAGGCCACCGCGTCGGCCATCCCGCAGTTGACGGCCATCGACGCGACCTGGACCATGGCGCCGGCGGTGGAGCCGAACGACTGCATCTCCGAGAGGAGCTTCAGCTCCCGCAGGCCCAGGTCGCCCTGCAAGCCGAGGCCCACTCCCCCGCTGACACCGTTGGAGGTGAGCAGTCCGTCGAGGTCGGCGAGCGCCATGCCGGCGTCCTCGACCGCCCTGGTCACCGCCTCGGCCGCCAGGCTCGCAGCCGACCTGCCGTACACCTTGCCCAACTCTGTCAGCCCCAGGCCTGCTATGACCGGCTTCCTCGCTGCGATTCCCCTGGGCATGGCCAACGGAGGCTATACCCGCCCTCGCGGCCCGGTCAGGCTGGGCGCGACAAGGTGAGGAGGAAGTCGCCGTCGGGGTCAGTCCAGCTGCCAGCGGGGGCGAAGCCGGCGTCGGCCAGCTCGGCGGCGAGCTTCGCAGGGTCGAACTTCGCCGAGATCTCCGTCAGGATGTCCTCCCCGTCGGCGAAGTCCAGGTCGAGGCCGAGGCTCGCGATCCTCACGGTCTGCTCGGCCTTGGAGCGCAGCCGCATCTCCACCCAGCGCTCCTCGCTGTTCCACGAGACGCGGTGGGCGAACCCCTCGGGGCGAAAGTCGGCCCCGAGCGCCGAGTTGAGGACGCGCAACACGTTGAGGTTGAACTCGGCGGTGACGCCGCGAGCGTCGTCATAGGCGGCGAGCAGCCGGCCCACGTCCTTCACCAGGTCGGCTCCGAGCAGGAACGTGTCGCCGGGCTGCAAGGCCCGGCGGAAGCCGGCGAAGACGTCGGCGCGCGCTTTCGGCTCGAAGTTGCCGATGGTGCTGCCGAGGAACGCCCACAGCCGCTCCCCCTCGCCGCGCCCGGACAGGGCGGGGAGGTCCGTGCGCAGGTCGCCGACCACGGCCTGCACCTCGACCCCGTAGCGGCGGGACAGCTCGGCGGCGGCCTCGCAGAGCACCTCCTCGCTGATGTCGAGCAGGACGACCGAGCGCAGCCGGCCCGACGACGCCATCGCGTCGAGCAGGATTCTCGTCTTCTCGGAGGTCCCCGAGCCGATCTCGACCAGCGTGGACGCCCCCGAGAGGGCCGCTATCTCCGCCGAGCGCTCGGCGAGGATCGCCCGCTCCGCCCGGGTCAGGTAGTACTCGGGGAGCCGGGTGATCTCGTCGAAGAGCCGACTGCCGGTCTCGTCGTAGAACCAGACCGGAGGCACCGACCTCGGCCTCGCCGAAAGCCCCGCCCGAACGTCGTCGCGCATCGCCAGTTCCCGCTCCTCGGCACTGGCGACGACCTCAACCGCCGACGTCATCGTCGCGGGCGAGGCGGACACCGGTGAACGGCCAGCGGGCCGCCGGGGGGAAGAAGTTCCTGTAGGTGGGCCGCACGTGTCCCGGCGGGGTGGCGCAAGACCCGCCGCGCAGGACGTGCTGGTTCACCATGAACTTGCCGTTGTACTCGCCGACGGCGCCGGGCGCCGGGCGGAACCCCGGATAGGGCAGGTAGGCCGAGGACGTCCACGCCCACGCCTCCCCGTAGAAAGCCGGGCGGTCCTGGCGGCGGGGGTGCGCTCCCCGGCCGAGATCCAGCTGGCCCGACACCGGTTGGTCGCAGGCCACCGCCTCCCATTCGGCCTCCGTGGGCAGGCGGGCGCCGGCCCAGGTGGCGAAGGCGTCCGCCTCGTAGTAGCTGACATGGCACACCGGCTCCTCTGGGTCCACCGGCCGCCTGCCCGACAGGGTGAACACCGTCCACGCCCCGTCCCCGTCGCGCTCCCAGTAGAGCGGCGCCTCCCAACCCTGCGAGCGGACCGTCGCCCACCCGTCGGACAGCCAAAGCCGCGGCTCGTGGTAGCCGCCGGCGTCGACGAACCGCATCCACTCGCCGCAGGTGACGAGCCGGTCGGCGATCGAGAAGGGGGCGAGGAGCGCCTGGTGGAGGGGTGTCTCGTTGTCGAAAGCGAAGCCGCCGCCGCCGTGGCCGACGTCCACGGTGCCCCCGGGATGCGACACCCAGCCGGCCGGCGACGCCGGCGCCGCTCGGCCGGGGCCGGTCGGCGGGTCGGCGACGATGTAGGGGGCGTCGAGGGGGGTCATCGACAGCACGTGCTTGATGTCCATGAGCAGCAGCTCCTGGTGCTGCTGCTCATGGTGCAGGCCGAGCTCGACCAGGGCCGCCTGCGCGCCGTCGAGGGGCTCCCCGAGAAGGAGGTCCATGTGGCGGTCGACATGGGCGCGGTAGGCGGCTATCTCGGCGCAGCCCGGGCGCGACACCCAGCCCCGGCGCTCGCGGGCGTAGCGGGGGCCGACCGACTCGTAGTACGAGTTGAACAAGAAGCCGAAGTCGGGGTGGAACGCCCGGTACCCGGGGAAATGCGGTTCGAGGAGGAACGTCTCGAAGAACCAGCT
>DATGKR010000056.1:0-15852 GCA_035294565.1 Acidimicrobiales bacterium
TCGGGAGATGGTTTGCGCCTGGAGGTGGAGGATGCCGGCCACAGCCTCCCCATACAGATGCCCCGGGTGCCGGGGGCAATGACCGGCCGGGGCCTGGCGGTCGTCGCCGGGGCCAGCTCGGCGTGGGGTGTGACGCCGGGCCGGGACGGCGGGAAGGTGGTGTGGGCGGAACTGGCCGTGGCCGACGCCCCCTCCGGATCGTCGGGGCCTTCGGACGCCGAGCTGGAGGAGGTGAAGGCCGCCTGGGCGGGGGAGGCGGGACCGACGACGACCGTTCGCCTGACAGGCATACCCACCCAGCTCCTCGTCGACGCAAAATCCCACATCGACAACGTCGTCCGCGAGCTCACCCTCGTCCAGCGCGACCGCTTGGCACGGCGGGAGCCGTTGCCCGAAGAGCTCGCCGAGCTGGTGCGGACCGCAATGGCGGACTTCGCCCCGGTGCGGGCCGAGATGAAACGGGCCGCCGCCGAGGCGGCCCGGCGGGGGGAGGTGATGACAGACGTGGAGCTCAGGGTGCCCGTCGCCGTTGCCGATGCCGCGGGGCGGTATTTGAGGGCCCTCGAGCAGGCCGACCGCTACGCCCGGTCCGCCGACCTGCTCTCCCTCGCCCCGCCCCGTTCCCACCGGGTACTTCGCGAGTGGTACCTGACGGCGATCATCGAACAGGTCAGGGGCGGGGAGCCCACGGACCCTTTTCCGATGGCCCTGGTGCGGGTGGTGGACAGGCTGCCCCGCCTGGAGAGCGCCTCGGTTCGCCTGTCCATCCTGCAGAGGGTCGTGGCCCGCCTCGCCGAGGGCGGCACGCCGAGCCAGATGGCTGCTGTAGTCGTGGACACCCTCGGGCGCCGGACGGGGGTCGGCTCGGCGGCCGTCCACCTCCTGGACGGACCGCTGCTTCGCTGCGCCGCGGCGGCCGGCGGGTCGGGTCCCCCGGCGCTCGACGTGCCGCTGGACGCCGATAGCCCGGAGTCGGTCGTTGCGAGAAGCGGCCGACCGTTGTCCATCGGCTCGCTGAAGCTGATCCACGACCGCTTTCCCGCTCTCGCCGGGGTAATGCACCGGGAGTGCAGCCTGCACGCGGTTCCGTTGTCCATCGGCAGCCGTGTCTTCGGCACTTTCACGCTCTGCGTCCACGGCGGGGACCTCTCCGACGACACCGAAGGCACGTTCGCCTCCAGCGTCGCTGGCATCCTGGCCCTCGCGCTGGCCGGCGCCTCCTGCAGCTGAGCCCTGGGGGCTCTTGGTGGTTCGTGGGCTCTGCGGCTCTTGGTACGCGTCCTTCGGGGCGGGTTTGGTTCTTGGTGCGCGTAGGTTTGTGGGCTCAGCGTTTCTTGGTGCGCCTATTGTGGCGGGCGGGGCGGGGTTCTGGCGACTTGGCGAGCGGGGCTCTGCCGGCTTGGCGGGCGGGGCTCTGCCGACTTTCGGCCAAACTGTCCAGAGGACATTTCCGAAAACCGGGCCTCTGGACACTTAGGTCAAAATATTTACCCTAAACGTCCAGAGACCCTGTCTTTCAGCCGGTCGAGTGGACAGTTAGGGAAATCGGCCGCCGGCACCGGCACCCGCACACCCGCGCCGGCAGCCGCACACCCAGAGACCGGCGCCGGCAGCCGCACACCCGCACACCGGCGCCGCCCCGACAGGTTCAGACCGACGCCGGCGGGGCGACCTGCCCGGTCGCGGGGTCGGAAACCGGTGCGGCCGTGGCCTCCGGTACGGCTTCGACAACGGGGCGGGCGAGTCCCGCCTTGAGCGCCATGCCGCCCAGCATCGTCAGCACCACACCGGGCCCGAGGGTGGTCCCTATCTGGTAGAGGAACGAGCCCATGCTCGTGGTCGCCGAGTTGAAAGCGGGCCCGGACTCGATCAGCGGCCAGGCAGCGGGGCCGACGACCAGCCAGCCTCCGGCCAGGAGCAGCAGCAGCGCCGGCATGGTTATCGCCCCGCCCAGGACCATCCTGCGAGCCGGTCCTACCGCCAGCAGGAGAAGCCCGGCGACGCCGGCGGCGGCGCCAGGGGCGAGGTGCAGAAGCCAGTTCTGGGTGTTCCACGTCCACACCGCAGCGGACGTCGGCCGGTACCCGAAATAGGGGCCGACGTAGACGGCGATGGCCGCCCAGATCCCAACCAGCAGCGCCAGCAAGCCGACGAAGGACGCTCCCAGCGGCCGGACCCTGACGCGGCGCTCGGCGGCGACCGCCTCGGCCATCCTCGTCCTGCGCCATCCGATTCGATGCGGGTGATTTGCCGCCAAAGTCATTGGCAACCTCCTTGCCGGCAGACTTGTTCGTCACTGGACATTTCGTTCACCCGCGTTATTCCCTTTTTCAGCAGCTTCTACCATCTGCCGACGTGCGCATCCTGGTGGTCGAGGACGACGAGGGGATTTCCGAGCCGCTCGAGGAGGGGCTCTCCCGGGAGGGTTTCCAGGTTCAACGCGCGGCAAGCGGGTCGGAGGCGCTCTCAGCGCCGGCCGCTGACCTGGTGCTGCTCGACCTCGGGCTGCCCGACATGGACGGCTACGCGCTGTTCAGGGCGCTGCGGGCCCGGTCGCCGGCGCCGATCATCGTGGTAACGGCGCGGGGGGAGGAGGTCGACCGGGTCGTCGGCCTCGAGCTGGGAGCCGACGACTACATAGTCAAGCCCTTCGGGTTCCGGGAGCTCGCCGCGCGCATCCGCGCCGTTCTGCGACGCTCGACAGAGCCGCCGCTTATCGAGCAGGTGCAGGTGCTGGGCGACCTCGTGGTCGACCGCCGCACCCGGCGGGTGCTCGTCGGCGGGGAGGAAGTCGCTCTCTCACCGAAGGAGTTCGACCTACTCGCCCTCCTGGCTCAGGACCCCGGGGCGGTGGTGAGCCGCCAGACGATCCTGGAGGAGGTCTGGGATCCGCACTGGTACGGGCCGACCAAGACCCTTGACGTGCACGTCGCCTCGCTGCGGCGCAAGCTGGGCCACCCGGAGTGGATCGAAACGGTGCGACGGGTAGGGCTACGCCTGGGGAAGACGGTGGGGCTGGGCCCGGGGGAGACGGAGCCGCTCGGCCTGGGGGAGACGGAGCCGCTCGGCTTGGGGGAGACGGAGGTCCCCGAGCAGCGCACGTGACCCGCCGGCTGCTCCTCTCCTACATCGGCATGGCGGTGCTGCTCCTGCTCGTGCTCGAGGTGCCCCTCGCGGTGCTCGCCGCCGGCCACGAGAGGGGACTGGCGGTGCAGAGCGCCGAGCGTCTGGCGACCGGGCTAGCCGTGTCGGCGTCGGAGGACATGGAGCAGAACCGCACTTCGGAGCTCGGCCCGCTGCTCCAGCGTTACCGCGCCGAGACCGGGGGCGAGGTGGTGGTGGTGGACCCCGCCGACCACGTCCTGGCACGATCCGACAGCGACGCTGACAACGAGGTGGCCGCACGCCAGGCGATGCTCACCTCGGCACTGGCGGGACGGACCGTGGGCGTATTCGGGCGCGACGAAGGGCGCCCATGGTCGATGGCCGCCGTGCCGGTGAGCGAGGACGGGCGCGAGGGCGGCGCCGTCCTCCTCGGTTTCCCCGCCTCGGCCACCGAGCGGCGGGTCCACACCGTATGGCTCGGTCTGGGCGTGTTCGGCCTGGCCCTCGTGGCGGTCACCGCCGCGGCCGGCGTGGTGCTGGCGAGGTCGCTGGCGAAGCCGCTGGCGACGCTGGAAGCGACCGTGTCGGAACTGGCCGCCGGCAACCTCGTCGCGCGGGCCCCGGTCGAGGGTCCAGCCGAGGTGCGTGCCATCGCCGTGGAGCTGAACACCATGGCCCAACGGCTGGCGGACCTGCTTTCGGCTCAGGCCCGATTCGTGGCGGACGCGTCGCACCAGCTCCGGTCTCCTTTGACGGCGCTGCGGCTGAGGCTCGAGAACCTGGAGATGGCCACGCCCGGCGACGCCGAGGACATCGGCGCGGCGGAGCGGGAGGTGCAACGGCTGACCCGGATCGTCGACGGCCTGCTGGCCCTCGGCCGCGCCGAGGGCAGCGCGCCCGAGCGGGTGCTGGTGGACGTGGACCGGGTGATCGCAGAACGTTGCGACGCGTGGTCGGCGCTGGCGGAGGAGCGCGGCGTGCGCATCGAGCAGAGCGTCCGGCCGTGCCGGGTGAGGCTCGTGTCCGGCGACCTCGACCAGATCCTGGACAACCTGCTCGCCAACGCCGTGGAAGCCGTTCCCGACGGCGGCCGGGTAGCGGTGACCCTGGAAGGAGGCGAGCTGCATGTGACCGACGACGGGCCGGGCATGGACCTGCGGGAGAGGGAACGGGCCTTCGACAGGTTCTGGCAGGGTCGGGGCAGGACGGGAGGGTCGAGCGGCCTGGGGTTGGCGATCGTCGCGCAGCTCTCGGCGCGCAACGGTGCGAGGGTGGAGCTTCGCGACGCCGACCCGCACGGCCTCGACGCCGTCGTCGTGCTGCCCAAAGGCTAAGGAACGGGAAAAATTCCGCCTCCCGCGGCCGACGACGTCCGCCCCTCCCGTACTGTCCGTGGCGCATGCACGCCAAGGGAAGGACGAGGCCGGCGACCTCAATAGCGCGGCGGCGCCGATCCGACGAGGCCGTGGAGTCCAACGCGCGGCTCACCGCCGGCCTCGGCGCGCTCCTGTTCGTCCTGCTCGCCGCCGAAGGCGTGACCATCCTGCGGATACGGTCTCTTCTCGACTGGCACGTCTTTATCGGCATCGCCCTCATACCCGTGGTCCTGGCGAAGCTCGGCTCCACAAGCTGGCGCTTCGCGCGCTACTACGCCGGCTACCCGGCATACCGGCGCAAGGGGCCGCCGCCACCGCTGCTGCGGCTCCTCGGCCCCTTCGTGGTGGTGCTCACCGGCTTGCTCCTCGTCAGCGGTGTCGCGTTGATCGTGGTCCCCAGCGGGGCGGCCCGGCCGGTGCTCTTTCTGCACCAGGCCAGCTTCGTGGCGTGGTTCGCGGCGATGACCGTCCACGTGCTCGGCCACTTTGCCGAGACCGCCCGGCTCGCCCCGCTGGACTGGTACCACCGCACCCGCCGCGACGTCGCGCGGGCAGGAGCGCGCATTTGGGTGCTCTGCGGGAGCCTGGGGGTGGGTCTCCTGCTAGGCGCCTTGGCGTGGGGCCACACAGGGGCGTTCTCCCACTTCGGCCACCTGGCGCGCTGATAGGCCCGTCGGGCGAGCCGGATTAGCCGAAGGTTTACTTCTCCCTCAGCCTGGTCTTATCCACAGGGGGGACACTGGTGATCATGGGTAGCAGCGCCGCGAGGGACTACGGGTTGCGGCGGATCGGCGCGGCCACCCGCTGGATGGCCGTGGCCACACTCGCCGGCGGGGGTCTGCTCTCGGTCGCCGTCGCCAAGGCGCTGCCGGGACGTAGCAGCCCCCCCGCCTCGTCGTCGGCCGGCTCGACGGCCGCGTCGCCGTCTTCGGGACAGGCTTCCTCGGCTTCGCAGGGAGCGTCCTCGGCGCCGATCAGCGCCCCCGCGACTGCTCCCCAGCCCGTCGCCGCGCAGCCGGTGGTCAACTCGGGGGGTTCGTGAGCCCAGCCGCCACCGCCCCCCCGGCGGGCTGCGACCTGGCGGTGACCACCTTCGCAGCCATCGGCACCACGGCCACGGTGGCCAGCCCGCCCGCGGTTCACCGGGACGTCGTCGGGGTGTTGCGTGACGAGATCCGCATGGTGGACGAAGCCTGCAGCCGCTTCCGCGACGACAGCGAGCTCGCCGCCGTCAACTCCTCCGCCGGGGCGCCGGTGGCCGTTTCGGGCCTGTTCCTCGAGTACCTGGAGGCCGCCCTTCGCGGCGCTTCCCTCACCGGCGGGCTGGTCGACCCGACCGTGGGCGCGGCGCTGCGGATACTCGGCTACGACCGTGACTTCGCGGCGGTCGCCGCCGGGGCGGGAGGCGGCTCCGGCGACGAGGAGCCTCGCCCATGGCGGGTAAAGGCGGTGCGGGTCCCCGGATGGCATGCGGTTGCCGTCGACCGCCGCCGGATGACCGTGTCCGTCCCGCCTGCAGTCGAGCTCGACTTCGGAGCGACGGCCAAGGCGCACTGCGCCGACCGTGCCGCCGCCCGGGCCGCGTCGCTGACCGGGCAAGGGGTCCTGGTCGGCCTCGGCGGGGACGTGGCGGCAGCCGGCGAGCCGCCCCCCGGAGGCTGGCCGGTCGGGATCGCCGACGACCACGCCGCCCCCGCCGGGTCGCTTCACTGCACGGTCGCCATCCGCGGCGGCGGGCTCGCCACATCCGGCACCACCGTGCGGAGGTGGTCGCGTGACGGCGTCGAGCTCCACCACGTCGTGGACCCGAGGCGCGGTCGCCCGGCGAGCGTCGTGTGGCGGACAGTCAGCGTGGCTGCCTCGAGGTGTCTCGACGCCAACATCGCCAGCACCGCCGCGCTCGTCCTGGGACGGGCGGCGCCGGAATGGCTGGAGGACAGGGGTCTGCCGTCGCGGCTCGTCTCAGCAGAGGGGCGCGTCCTGACGCTGGGAGGCTGGGGGCGTTGAGCTCGCAGGCCCTGTGGTACATGACCCGCGGCTTCGGGCTGGTGGCGCTGGTGCTCCTGACCGTGACGACGGTCCTCGGTCTCGCCCAGGTGGCCCGCTACACGAGGCCCGGCACCCCGCGCTTCATCATCGCCGCGATCCACAAGAACGCCTCCCTGCTGGCCGTCGTCGCCATCGCCATCCACGTGACGACGGCCGTGCTCGACACGTACGCGCCGGTCCACCTCATAGACGTGTTCATCCCCCTGGCCTCCAAGTACCGCCCGGTGTGGACCGGGTTGGGGGCGCTGGCGTTCGACCTAATGCTCGCGGTGGTCGTCACCAGCCTGCTCCGCAACCGGATCGGCCACCGCGCCTGGCGGGCGGTGCACCTGGCCGCGTACGCGTCGTGGCCCGTGGCGGTCCTGCACGGGCTCGGCACCGGTTCGGACAGCAAGCTCGGCTGGGTCCTCTTCGTGTACGTGGTGTGCACCATCGCCGTGGTCGGAGCGTTGTGGTGGCGGCTGGCGCAATCATGGTCACCGCTGCGGCCAGGCGTGCGCGGTACGGCGATAGCCGCCAGCGTGGCTGTACCGCTGGCGATCGCAGCGTGGGCGGCGAACGGCCCGACGAAGGCGGGGTGGGCGCGGCGAGCGGGCACCCCCCCGAGCCTGCTGGCCGGCACGGCGTCCGCCTCGGCCGCCCCGACGACGGGGGGCGTCAACGCAGCTGCCGAGCGGCTGTCGGTGCCTTTCGAAGCCCGCTTCGAAGGCTCACAGGCCGAGAGCGGGCCGGGCGGCGGGGGTCTCATCACGGTCACCATCACCGGCACGTTCACCGACAACACGGCCGGCGTGTTCGAGCTGGTGCTCACCGGCCAGCCGGCTGAGGGCGGGGGGGTGGAGCTCACCGGTAGCGAGCTGACGGTTGGCACCGCCGGCGACCCCTCCCAGTACCGGGGGCAGGTCTCGGAGCTCGAAGGCGACACCGTTGTCGCCTCCGTCAGCTCCTCGTCGGGATCGTCGGCCACCGTGGTGATCGAGGTGCGCCAGGCCGGGGAGGGTGCCGTGGCCGGCCGGATCCGCTTGCAATGAGAGCCCCCACCGAGGCGCCGCCGGCCACGGCGCTCCCTCGCCTGCTGGCCCTTTCCCCGGCGGCGGCACCGGGGCTCGCCGCCCACCTCGAGCGGTGGGGCCCACCCCCGCCGGGCGGCCCGGGCCTGATCGGCGAGGTCGAGCGCGCCGGTCTGCGCGGCCGCGGCGGAGCGGCGTTCCCGACGGCGCTGAAGATGCGTGCCGTCGCGGCCCGAGGCGCCGGGCGGGCGGTCGTGGTGGGCAACGGGGTCGAGCGCGAGCCGGTCAGTTTCAAGGACAAGGCCCTGCTCGCCAGCGCGCCGCACCTCGTCCTCGACGGCCTCGTTCTCGCCGCCGAGGCGGTCGGGGCGTCGGAGGCTGTGCTCTGCATCGACCGCGGCGCGCCCGACGCTCTGCGGGGCGTGGCGACGGCCCTGACCGAGCGGTCGCGCCACATGCCCGACCCTGTCCCCGTCAGGGTCGCTCCCGCGCCCGGCGCCTACGTGGCCGGAGAGGAGTCGGCGCTGGTCCACTGGCTCAACGGCGGCCCGGCCAAACCGACCTACGTGCCCCCCCGGCCGTTCGAGCGGGGCGTCGGCCGCCGCCCCACGCTCGTGGACAACGTGGAGACCCTCGCCCACGTGGCGCTCATCGCCCGCTTCGGGGCCGAGTGGTTCCGGGCGCTGGGCACCCCCGCCGACCCGGGTTCGTGCCTGCTGAGCATCGGGGGGGACGTCACCCGCCCCGGCGTGTACGAGGCGCCCTACGGGGCGGGCCTCGCCGACCTGATCGGCATGGCCGGCCCTTCCCAGGCCCCCCAGGCGGTCCTGGTCGGCGGCTACAGCGGTGCGTGGGTTCCGGTCGGGGCCGTCTCCTCCCTCAGGTTCGACTCGGAGTCCCTCGCCGGCGTGGAGGCGGGGGTGGGGTGCGCCGCTATCAGCGTCCTCGGGGCGGGCCGCTGCGGGCTCATGGAGACCGCCCGGGCGGTCCGCTGGATGGCCGGCCAGTCGGCGGGCCAGTGCGGCCCGTGCGCCAACGGCCTGCCCGCCCTCGCCGAGGCGTTCGACCAGCTCGTGCGCGGAGGGCATGGTTCTCGGGCTGAGAGGCGGGTAGCCGAGCTCGCCCAGGTCGTCGCCGGGCGGGGGGCCTGCCACCATCCCGACGGGGTGATCAGGATGGCGACGAGCGCCATACGGGTCTTCGCCGCCGAAGTCGCCCACCATCGCGAGCTCGGCCCCTGCGGGGGCCACCCTGGCGCTCTGACCGTCCCCGCAGGCAGGCCGGTGTGGCGATGAGCCGGCGGCTGGCCGTCGACCCGATAGCTTGCGACGCCCACGGGATCTGCGCCGAGCTGCTGCCCGAGCTGATCCGCCTCGACGAGTGGGGCTACCCGATCGTCGACGCGCGACCGGTGCCGCCCCACCTGGAGGGACTGGCCAGGAGGGCGGTGGCGGCCTGCCCGACACTGGCCCTGAAGCTGAGGTCGGCGCAGGCGTAACCTCTTGGCGCATGGACGAGGAGGACCCCAAGGGCATCGGCGGCCTGGTGGGGGCGACCGCGCTCGTCGAGGCCGGCGGCCAGGAGGTGACCGGGGTCGTGGCCGTGTCCGGGGAGGGGACGCTGAGCGTCGACTGCGACGAGGACCCCCCGGAGGGTTGCGACGCTCACGTGGTGGTCAGCGTTTTCGCGCCCGACGCCCTCTACCGGGTCTCGGGGGCGTGCTCAGCGTCGGGCAGGACCCTGACTTTCGAACCTGGCGCGCCGGTGGAGAGGATCCAGCGGCGCAAGTGGCCGAGACGCCGCCTCGACATGCCCGTGACGCTCTGCCCCGTGGCCGAGGGCACCCGAGTCGAGGGCGTCCCGGGGCGGACCGTGGACGTCGGCGTGGGCGGTCTGTGCGTGGAGACGTTGCGGCCGGTTGAAGGCGAGGGGGACCCGATGGTCATCCTCAGCCTGCCCGATGGCACGTCGATCGTGTCCAGCGCGGTGACCGTCGCCGCCGAGGACCTGGGCGACGGCTGGCGCTACCGGCTCGCCTTTCGCGACCTCGACGCCCACGACGCCGGAAAGCTGGCCGGCCTCACGTCCGAGTAGGGGAGGCGGCTAAGGCCATCTCGAGGAAGGCGAGGCGGTCGGTCGCCTCGTCGATCAGCTTGCCGGTGGGCTTGCCCAGGCCGTGGCCGGCCGAGGTCTCCACCCGGAGCAGCACCGGTTTCTCGCAGGCCTGGGCTTCCTGAAGGGCTGCGGCGAACTTGTAGGAGTGGGATGGGACCACCCGGTCGTCGTGGTCGCCGGTCATGAGCAGGGTGGGGGGGTAGCAGGTTCCGGGCCGCACGTTGTGCAGCGGGGAGTAGGAGAGCAGGACCCGTCGGTCCTCGGGATCGTCGGGGTCGCCGTAGTCGGACTTCCACGCCCAGCCAATGGTGTAGAGGTGGAACCGGAGCATGTCGAACACGCCCACGTCGGCCACCGCCGCCCCGAAAAGCTCGGGATGCTGGGTTATGGACGCCCCCACCAGCAGCCCGCCGTTGGAGCCGCCGAAGATCGCCACCCGGCCCGGCGCCGACCAGGGGGAGGAGGAGAGCCACCGGGCGCAGGCGGCGAAGTCGTCGAAGACGTTCTGCTTGCTGGCGAGGCGCCCCGCGTCGTGCCACGCCCGGCCGTACTCGCCGCCGCCCCGCAGGTTGGCCACCGCCAGCATCCCGCCTCGGTCCAGCCAGGCGGCGAAGGTGACGGAGAAGGCCGGGGTGACCGGCACGGCGAAGCCGCCGTAGCCGTAGAGGAGCACCGGAGTCGCCGAGCCCTCGGGCAGGTCGCGGCGGCGGACCACGAACATGGGCACTCGCGCCCCGCCGGTGGACGGCACGAACACCTGCTCGGTGGTGTAGGCGGAAGGGTCGAAGCGCGCGCCCGACGGCGACAGGAGGGTGGTGGACCCGCCGTCGAGGTCGTGCATCCACACCGCCCCCGACTCGACGAACGACACCACCTGGTACTGCACCAAGCTGCTGTCGGGGCGCCCCTCGACGGTCGAGCCGGTGAGCCCGGCGGCCAGGGACACGTAGGGGGGCAGCGCCACCTCCCGCTCCGGCCTGCCGGCCAGGTCGCAGACGACCAGCCTCGAGTGGGCGTGGTGCAGGTAGTGGCACACCAGGCGGCCCCCGTAGAGGTGGGCTTCGACCAGCGTGTCCTCCGATTCGGGCAGCAGCTCCTGCCACTCTGCGGGTGACGAGCCCGGACGGCCACGCACCAGCCGCCCCCGCTCGGCTCCGCGGTCGGTGAAGAGGATGAGGTCGTCGCCGTCGCCGGCGACGACAACGTCGCGGGCCTCGAAGGCCCCGCCGGTCTCCACCAGCGGCGACTCCGGGTTGGTGAGGTCCCGGACCAACAGCTTGGTGTCGGTGCCCGTCCCCCGCTGGACGGTGACGACCAGCCAGCGCCCATCGGGGGTGACCTCGGCGGAGGGCACCCACTCCGGCTCGCCGGGCGCTTCGAAGACGACCTCGTCGTCGGCTTGGTCGGTTCCCAGCCGATGGTGGAGGATGCGCAGGCCGCCGGTCCCGGCGGTGAGCTCCATGCCGGGCGGGGGCGGCTCCGCCGCCGAGTAGAAGAACCCGGCGCTGTCGTGGGTCCACGCTGCGCCCGAGAACTTGGACCATTCGAGCCGGTCGGGCAGGTCCTCCCCGTCGGCGACCCTGCGCACGCGCCAGGTCATCCAGTCCGAGCCGGCTTCGCTGGTGGCGTAGGCGACCAGTTCCCCGTCGGTGCTCAAGCCGAGCGAGCTGACCGACACCGTCCCCTCGGCGGACATCGTGTTCGGGTCGATCAGCACCCGGCCCTCCTCTGCGGGGCCGTCGGCCACCCACAGCACCGACTGGGCTTGAAGGCCGGTGTTGCGCATCTGGAACCAGCGCCCCCCCCGCTCGACGGGCACGCCGCGCTTGGGGTAGTCCCACATGTCGGCCACTCGGCTTCTGATCTCCCCCCGTGTTTCGACCGTGGAGAGGACCTGCTCGGTCAGCCGTCTCTCCTCTTCCACCCACGCCAGCGTCGCCGGGTCGGCGGCGTCCTCGAGGGGGCGGAAAGGGTCGTCGTCAGCCTCGCCGCGGGGAGGAGGAGGGTAGCTCAGGGGGTGCATGCGTTTAGTCTGGACGATGTGCCGATCACCCGCCTGAACCACGCGGTCCTCTACGTCCGCGACGTCGCGCAGAGCGTCGCTTTCTATCGCGACCTTCTCGGCTTCCGCGTCCGCTACGAGATACCCGGCCAGGCGGCGTTCCTGCTCGCCCCCGGCTCGACCAACGACCACGACCTCGGCCTGTTCCAGGTCGGTGCCGGCGCCGGCCCGTCGGGGGCCGGCCGGGGCACCGTCGGCCTCTACCACCTGGCGTGGGAGGTCGACACCCTCGACGAGCTGGACCGCCTCGCCGGGGTGCTGCGCGGCGCGGGGAGCCTGGTGGGCGCCTCGGACCACGGCACGACCAAGGCGCTCTACGCCCACGACCCAGACGGCATCGAGTTCGAGGTGAGCTGGCTGGTCCCAGCCAGTCTCCTCCCCGAACGCGTCGAGCTGGCCACCAAGCCGCTCGACCTGGAGGCCGAGAAGGCCCGCTACGGCGGTCAGACCCGCGGCGGCGTGGGCGTCTCGATCCCCGCCTGAGCGGGTGGCAGCCGTGGAAGTCGAGGCGCCGCTGACCGGCACCGTGGTGGAGGTGCTGGTGGGGCCCGGCGGCGCGGTGCGCGCGGGGAGGGCGGTGGCCGTTCTCGAGTCGATGAAGATGGAGCACGAGGTCCCCGCCCCGAAGAGCGGCACGGTGGTCTCGGTCGCCGTCGCTCCCGGGGACAACGTCAAGGCCGGTGACAGCCTGCTCGTCCTCGAGGAGGGCGAGGTCCCCGACGAGCCGGCGGGGGCGGCCGGGGGCGCCGACCCCGCCGCGGTGCGCCCCGACCTGGCCGAGGTCATCGAACGCCACGCCCGGACCCTCGACGCGGCTCGACCGGCCGCTGTGTCGAAGCGGCGACAGAGGGGCAAGCGCACGGCCAGGGAGAACATCGCCGACCTGGTGGACCCGGGTTCGTTCGTCGAGTACGGCGCCCTGGCCCTGGCGGCGCAGCGGGACCGGCGAAGCCTGGAGGACCTGATCGAGAACACGCCCGCCGACGGACTGGTGGGAGGTCTGGCCACCATCAACGCCGGCCTGTTCGGGCCGGAGGCCTCGCGCTGTGTGGTCCTCTCCTACGACTACACCGTGCTTGCCGGCACCCAGGGCTTCTACGGGCACCACAAGAAGGACCGGCTATTCGAGCTGGCCGCCCGCATGAGGCTTCCGCTGGTGCTCTTCGCCGAGGGCGGCGGCGGACGGCCCGGCGACACGTCGGCGCCGGGGGTGTCGGGGCTGGAGGTGATGGCCTTCGCCCTGTTCGGGAGGCTGTCGGGCCTGGTTCCCCTCGTCGGTGTCGTGTCGGGCAGGTGCTTCGCCGGCAACGCCGCCCTGCTGGGCTGCTGCGACGTGATAATCGCCACCGAGGACTCGAGCATCGGCATGGCCGGCCCGGCGATGATCGAAGGCGGAGGCCTCGGAAGGGTCGACGCCGACGAGGTCGGGCCGCTCGAGGTGCAGGCCGCCAACGGCGTCGTCGACGTGGTGGTCGCCGACGAGGAGGAGGCGGTGGCGGCCGCCAAGCGGTACCTCGCCTACTTCCAGGGCACCACCGCGGGCTGGGAGTGCGCCGACCAGCGTCTCCTTCGCGCCGCGGTGCCCGAGGACCGGGTGCGCGTCTACGACATACGCGCCGTGGTCCACGGGCTGGCCGACACCGGCTCGGTGCTCGAGCTGAGGTCGCGGTGGGCCCCGGGTATGGTCACGGCCCTGGCACGCCTGGAGGGCAGGCCGGTCGGGATCGTGGCGAACAACCCGGGTCACCTCGGAGGCGCCATCGACTCCGACGCCGCCGACAAGGCCGCCCGCTTCCTGCAGCTCTGCGACGCCTTCGACCTCCCCGTCGTGCTCCTCTGCGACACGCCCGGTTTCATGGTCGGCCCCGAAGCGGAACGAACCGCCCAGGTCCGCCATTTCGCCCGCATGTTCGTCATCGGCGCCAGTCTCAGCGTCCCCTACGTGACGGTCGTGCTGAGAAAGGGGTACGGGCTGGGGGCGCAGGCGATGGCGGGCGGCAGCTTCCGCACCCCCGCCCTGACGGTCGCCTGGCCCACCGGCGAGATCGGTGGGATGGGCCTCGAAGGGGCGGTGCGCCTCGGGTTCCGCCGCGAGCTGGAGGCCGAGGCCGACCCCGACGCCCGGCGGGAGCTCGAGGAGCGCCTGATCGCCGCCGCCTACCGCAACGGCAAGGCGTTGAACGCGGCGAGCCACTTCGAGATCGACGACGTGGTCGACCCGGCGGACACCCGGGCCCTGATCCTCTCCGTGCTCGCCTCGGCGCCGCCCCCGCCGGGGCGCACGGGTAAGAAACGGCCCTGCATCGACACCTGGTAGGCCCGGTACCCTCGACGTCATGACATCCGAGGTCGCAAGGTCAGACGACGAGTGGCGGTCCCGGCTCAGCCCCGAGCAGTACGAGGTGCTGCGCAGGGCAGGTACCGAGCCGCCCTGGTCGGGCAAGTACGTGCACAACCACGACGACGGCACTTACCGCTGCGCCGGCTGCAAGGCGGTCCTGTTCGACTCGTCCACCAAGTTCGACTCGGGGACGGGATGGCCCAGCTTCTATGAGCCGGCCGTCGCCGACGCGGTGGAGCTGGTGGAGGACCGCAGCCACGGCATGGTGCGCACCGAGGTGCGCTGCAGGCGCTGCGGCGGACACCTGGGCCATCTCTTCGACGACGGCCCGCAGCCGACCGGCATGCGCTACTGCATGAACTCCCTGGCGCTCGACTTCGAGCCGGCCGCGGGCTGAGCGGACCGGCGCCGCCGGGGCGGCGGTTCTTCAGTCCTCTTCGGCGAGCCGGCGTTCGGCGGCGTTGCGCTGCGCCCAAAGCGACCGGCGGCGCTTCCAGAACGGCGTCTTCCACACCTTGAAACCCCGGCGCCTGCCCGGCTTGGGCTGGCGCCTGGGGGGAGGGGAAGCCTTGCGCCCCAGGTCGTGGGGTGGCTGGGGGCAGACCAAGTCGGCGTCCTCGAGAGCCTCGTCGTCCCCGGCCAGCACGTGGAGCTTCGTCTTCGCCTCGTGCCGGGCCTGGCGCAGAGTCCGTCGACGGTGCTCCGGGGGGGCTTCGACCGGCTCCTCGGGGGGTGGGGTGCCTGGTTCGCTCGCCTGCATTCCGCTCACGAGACCTCCCTGCTCGGTTGTCGTGCCTCCCATGCTGCCATGGGCCGGCCGGATACCTCCAGGGTATTTCGGGCCTTTCCCCTACGACTGACCGCTCAGCGGAACACGCTGCGCCGGTAGTAGCGCAGCTCGGCGACCGACTCGTGGATGTCGTCGAGCGCCCGGTGGGCGCCCGCCTTCTTGGGTGCGGCGGCGAACGCATCGGGGTACCACCGCCGGGCGAGCTCCTTGACGGTGGACACGTCTATGCACCGGTAGTGCAGGAAACGGTCCACCTCCGGCAGCCAGCGGGCCAGGAAGCGCCGGTCGGTGCCGATCGAATTGCCGCACAACGGCACCGTCCGCGCTTCGGGGATGTGGGCGCGCAGGAACTCGAGCGTCGCGGCCCCCGCCGCGGCGAGGTCGGTGGTGGACGCCCCCACCGCTTCGAGCAGGCCGCTCCTCGCGTGCATCTCCCTCACCACGTCGTCCATGCCGGCGAGATCGTCGGCCGAGGCGGACACCACGAGGTCCGGCCCCTCCGCGACCACCTCCAGGTCGTCGTCGGTGAGCAGGGTGGCGATCTCCACTATCACGTGGCGCTCCGGCTCGAGCCCCGTCATCTCCAGGTCCATCCACGCCAGCACGGGCCCCGAACATACCGGTAGCTTGACCGCGGTGTTGGAGGTGCCGACGGTCCGGGTGGACGGCGACCTGCCGCTGCCGGTGTACGCCCGCAGTGGCGACGCCGGCGCCGACCTGTTCGCCGCCGAGGGGGCGGTGGTCCGAGCCGGAGGCGGCCGCGCCCTGGTGCGGACGGGGGTGAGGATCGCCCTGCCCGACGGATACGCCGGCTTCGTGCAGCCGCGGAGCGGGCTGGCCCTGCGCCACGGCGTCACCCTCGCCAACAGCCCCGGCCTGATCGACTCGGGGTACCGGGACGAGCTGGCGGTGGTGGTGATCAACACCGACCCCGAGGAGGACTACGAGGTCCGCCGCGGGGACCGGATAGCGCAGCTGGTCGTGCAGAAGGTGGAGCGCGCCGC
>DATGKR010000057.1:0-5012 GCA_035294565.1 Acidimicrobiales bacterium
GGCGGCGACACCCGACACCGCCAGGGCCTCACCGTAGGTGTGGAGCGGGTCCCCGGCCAGTTCCGCATGGTCAGGCCGGGCGGGGTCATAAGCGATCAGGGTGCGAGTGCACGAGCACGGGTCGTCCCCGTTGGCCGGCACTGAAGTGGTGATCCGCTCGCCCGACTGGGTGGAGAAGACAACCCGGTAGTGGCTGGTGTACTGCCTGCCCGCTCGTCCAGAGACGCTCGTGACGTGCACCGACACCACTTTCGCCACCGCCCGAGGCCCGCTCTGGATGGCCGCCGACGCGGCGGCTGCGTCCCATGCCGCTGCGGCTATGGCGGTGAGGCCTGCCGCTCCCAGGGCGAACAGCACCAGGACCGCCCGCAGCGTTGCCCGGCTCCAGCGTGACGTCCCAGGGGAAGGCACCTGAGGCGCTTCGAGTCCGGGGCACATCATGTGGGCCGTAGGCACTCTATTCGAACCTGGACGACATTCGGCTACGACTCACCACCGTGCTCTCAGGAACGATATAGTCCTACTTATGGTCACTCCAGCAACGGAGCAGGTCTCGCTGGCGGACGCCAAGGCACGTCTATCCGAGGTCATTGAAGGCATCGAAACCGAGCACCGTCGCGTCGTGATCACCAAGCACGGGCGACCGAGCGTGGTCGTGCTCGCGGTTGAAGACCTCGAGGCGCTCGAAGACACGCTCGAGCTGCTGTCGGATGCTGACGCGATGGCAGACCTCCGAGAGGCTGCAACCGCCCGGCGGAGGGACCAGACGATCGAGTTCACCAAGGAGGAGGCACGGGCCCGCTGGTCCCGTGGGTGAATACAGGCTGCGATGGTCTCCACCTGCGGTCCGCCATCTCGACCGTCTCGCGACTTCCTCACCACGAGTCGTAGGGGCCGTCGTTGAGTTCTGCTTTGGCCGCCTGATCGCCAACCCTTACCGAGTCGGGCATCCGCTCAGACGGGAGCTCGAAGGCTGGTACAGCGCGCGAGTCGGGGCGTATCGCGTCATCTACTGGATCGACGAGGACGAGCGCATCGTCTACGTCGATCGAGTCGACCATCGAGGCGACGTCTACCGTCCGAAGTGAGCATGTCCATGGGTCTCACGGTTCCAACGCGAAGAGCCAGAAAGGTCTCGTCGCCGGGCGGGTCCATGCGCATCGTGTCACCCGTCAGTGGCACTGAAGCCACCATTGCCGATTTGGACGACGTGATCCGCTCCAAAGAGGCCGCTGGACGCCTGAAGGACCTCCGTGTGCTGCCAGCCCTCTACTGGGCATCAAGCGAATCGGCGCGGCAACAGCTGAGACGAAGACTCCCATCAACCTGTTCGTATTTGTCCGGCCGGGCCGTGGGTCCGATTGAACACAATGCGAACCGCGTCACTATGTTTGGCGTGCCCTTCGGTGTTTGAGGGGAGCGCTTCAGGTGCACCATGAACGAGCCCGCTTGCTTCAAGAGCTTTCACAACCACCGCCTCCGGCTGCTCCTTCACTGCGGGGCCGACTGGCCCGCCCGGCCCAGCCACGGCCTACGACCGCGCCCTCGCCGCCGCCCCCACCAGCTCGTCGTCTGAGCCCAGCGGGCCGAAACTTCTCCTCGATCTGCGAGCCTCCACCCCCCGCACCCCCCACTGCACCGCCCCCAGCCAGGCCACCCCGCAGGGGGGACCCCGGCCCGGCTGGCGCCGGCACAGTCTGCACAGGGGGTCACTCCCACCTCAAGGACAACCCCCGACCCGCCTGGTGACGGCCCCCCCGCTCCCCACTTCACCGCGTAGAGGGCGTTTACTGGCCTGGCCGGTGAGCTTCGCGGTCGTGTGAGGGGTCAGATGGACATCAGCGGCAAGCTCAACGGTACCCACCGGGTGGAAATCGAGGTCGCAGCACGATGCGTGCCGGCCCGAGTGGTGGGCGAAGGTCGCCTCAGGGAGGGCAGCCCAGCGCTGGTCCTGGTGAGGCCTTATGCCGTGAGCCTCGTAGCCGGCGACGACGCCATGCACAACTGGTCCTCGGGCTGGGGGAACGTCGGCGCCCGTCAACACGAGGCCGTGGTGCGCGAGGCGGCATTTAGGGGAAGCTGTTACGAGCAGGTGGTAGAGACGGTCGGAGGAGGGCGCCTGAGCGGCATACGCCACCACCGCCGGATGGCTTTTGGCACCACGGTTGGCGTAGCCCTCGACCCATCAGGCTGTCTGGCCGCTGGGGCCTGAGAAGCTGTCGCAAAAGTACTTCCAGGTGGGAGAAGGCGGCGGCTCGTGACGTCCGGCAGACCCCGAGCACAGACCGTGCCACGTCGAAGACGAGCCGCCGCCTTCTCCCTCCCGCGGGTTTTGCGACAGCTTCTGAGGCCGACTCCACGGGCCTGCTCTGGCCGGATGCGGTTGTAGCGAACCGAGTCTGTGGAGCTGTTGGCGGCCATTGACAGGCGGGTCTCGCTGTTGAGCGCTTAAGAACAGCGACGTCCGAGCTCGTGGTGATGTGATGTGATGTGATGTGGGCGCGGAGGGATTCGAACCCTCATGCCGTGAGGCCGCAGGGTTTAAGCCCGCTGTGTCTGCCGGTTCCACCACGCGCCCATGGGCCCCGAGTCTGGCAGGGCGCGAGGCGGGTAGCCTCGCGGCGTGCTGGTGGCCGTGCTCTGCGCCCTGGCCGCCGCGGTGCTCTACGCCTTCGCCTCGGTCCTCCAGCAGAGGGGCGCCGCCGGTCGGCCGCGAGAAGAGTCGATGCGCCTCGGCCTTCTGTGGCGGCTGGCCCACGACCCGGGGTGGGTGTTGGGGGTGGCGTGCGACGTCGGCGCCTACGTGCTGCAGTTCGTGGCGCTCGGCCACGGGCCCCTGGTCGTGGTGCAGCCTCTTCTCGTGTGCGGCCTACTCTTCGCCCTGCCGGTCGGGGCGGCTCTGTCCGGCCGGCGGATGGGGGGACCGGACTGGGCGGGTGCCGTGTGCGTCTGCGCCGGCCTGGCGGCCTTCCTCGTCACCGCCCACCCCGCCGACGGCCGGGACAACGCCGGCCCGCTCGCCTGGTCCGCCCTCCTGCTCGCCGTGGCCGCCGCGGCCGCAGGGCTGCTAGCGGCAGCGAGGGGCCGCGGCCCGCGGGCGAGGGCGCTGCTCCTGGCGGGCTCGGCGGGCGTCGTGTATGGAGCCGCCGCGGCGTTGACGAAGACCACCTCCCACCTGCTGGGAGCGGGCTTGGCGCAAGCCCTCGGCAGCTGGCAGCCGTACGCGCTCGTCGTGTTCGGCCTGTTCGGCATGCTCGCCGCGCAGAGCGCCTTCCAGGCGGAGGTGCTCGACGTCTCGCTGCCGGTGATGACCGTCGCCGATCCCGTGGTGAGCATCGTCATCGGCGCCACGATGTTCTCCGAGTCGGTCCGCTCCTCGCCTGCGGCGGCCGCCGTGGAGGCGGTGGCGCTCTCGGCGATGGCCGCGGGGGTCTTCCTGCTCGCACGTACCGGTGGGCTGGCGCGACAGGCGCCGGCGCCGGCCGGGCGCGCCACGGCCGCATCGTGACGCTGTCGGGCCCTGTCCGAAGGAGCGGGGAAGGAATACAGTCTGGTCGGGATGCGCGTCTCGGACACGGAGCGGCAGCGGGCGGTGGACGAGCTGCGCCGCCACTGCGTCGCCGGTCGCATCGACATGGAGGAGTACGCCGCCCGGGTCGAGCAGGCGCTGACGGCGACAACCCTAGAGGAGCTCGACCGCCTTCGGGCCGACCTGCCGATGCTGCGAGTGGCGGAGCCCGCCGGCGGGCGGGGCATCTGGGCGCGGCCGCGTCCGCAGAAGAGCGGGGAGCGGGCTCGGGGGCCGGCGGCGGCAGTTTCAGTGCTGCTTCTCGTGGTGGCGGTGCTCGCCGCAGTCGTGCTGGCGGTGGCCGCCTCGTGGACCTGGGCGGCGCTGCTCGCCCTCGGGTGGCTGGCCGGAGCGGCCTTCTCGAGGGCCCGGGGGGCGGCGAGGCGCTGAAGGCCTGGCGGCCCACGGCGCCCGCCTAAGGGCAGACGAGCACCACCTTGCCGAGCTTGGAGCCCGCCGCGAAGCGCTCGTAAGCCCTCGGCGCGTCCTCGAGGGTGAACGTGGAGTCGACCGGCACGCGAACGCGCCGCGCCTCGAAGAGGGGCAGCACGTGGGCCTCCACCAGGCGGGCGGCGGCGGCCTTCGCCTCGAGGGGCCGGGCGCGCAGCGTCGAGCCGTGGATGCGGCCCCGCCTTGCCATGAGCACGCCGAGGTTGATCTCGCCCCGGGCACCCGCGCCGGTGCCGATGACGCAGATCCTCCCGCCGACCGCGAGCGATTCGAGGTCGGCTGCCAGGTTGGGAGCCCCGACCAGCTCGAGCACCACGTCGTAGGGGCCTCTGCCCGCTGCGTCCGACGGTTCGACGACGTCGGCGCCGAGCTCGGCCACCGCCGGGCGGTGGCGGGCGTCGCGCACCGAGGCAACCACCCTCGCCCCCGCGGCGGCGCCGAGCTGCACCGCGGCGGTGCCCACCCCCCCGGCCGCACCGTTGACCAGCAGGCGTTCGCCGAGCGAAAGACCGGCCTGGGTGAAGAGGGCGTCGTGGGCGGTGGTGAACACCTCCGGGAGGCCGCCGGCCTCGGCCCACTCGAGCCCCTCGGGGACGGGCATCGCCTCGCGCTCGTGCACGACGGCCAGCTCGGCCTGTCCGCCGCCGCCGACGACCGCCATCACCTTGTCGCCCAAGGCGAAGCGGGTCGAGCCTTCCCCCACCGCCACGACCTCACCCGCCAGCTCCAGCCCGGGGATGTCCGCCGGCGACCCCGGTGGCGCCGGGTAGCCGCCGCGCAGCTGGATCATGTCTGCTCCGTTGAGCCCAGCCGCCCGGACGCGGACGAGCAGTTGTCCGGCGCCCGGACGCGGGTCGGGATGGTCGCGCACCTCGATACGCCCGTCGGAGATGGTCGCCGCGCGCACAGCTCAGCTCTCCACCCGCCCAGCGGCCAGCAGGTCGCTCCAGTAGATCGACTGGATGCTGACGTCCTGTCCCGTTTCGGGGGCGTC
>DATGKR010000058.1:0-2267 GCA_035294565.1 Acidimicrobiales bacterium
GTCAACGAGCGCGACGGCGTGCTGGTCCTCAGCCGCGAGGCGGGCGTCTGGGGCGAGCTGGCCGACCACGCTCTGGGGGTGAACCCCTTCGACATCAGCGGGACCGCCGCCGCAATCGCTCGGGCTCTCGACCTGTCCCCCGTCGAGCGGAGGTCGAGGGCAGCGGGGCTGCGCGAAGCGGCGTCCGCCCGCACGCCTCTCGACTGGTTCGACGACCTGCTCCGCCACTCAGGTGTCGTCGAAGGAGGGCGAAGACGCGAAAAGCCACCAGGAGCCGGCGCACCGAACCCCGGCTCGGCACATCGGTGAACCCTCTCCCCGTGTAGCCGCTGCTCCCGCCTCACCCCTGCGCCAGCCGGCGAAGCAGTTCGACGACACCGGCGGGGCCGTCGACGACAACATCAGCGACGGCGAGCACCTCGGCGGGGGTCTCCGGGCCCCCCGCGGCCACCCCCAGCGTCGCCACACCTTGGGCACGGAGGCGGCGAAGCTCGGCGAAGGCGGGCAGGTCGCCCGAGTCGTCGCCGGCGAAGAGCACCGCGCGCAGCCCGAGCGCCGCCCGACGCAGGACAGCTCCCTTGTCGACCTCCACCGGCGGGCGAAGCTCCACCGACATCTTCCCGGGGTGGGCGACGAGTCCGGTGGTGGCCGCCAGGACGGCGGCAAAGTCGGCGGTCGCCTGCGCCTGGCGGGGAACGCGCCTGTAGTGGAGGGTCAAGGCGAGACCTTTGCGTTCGACCGTCACCCCCGGGGGAGCCCGTCGGTCCGCTTCCGCCCCGGCCCGCTCGACGGCGAGCCGCCACACCTCGGCGGCCGGCTCCACCAGGACCTCTTCCGAGCCGGGCAGCGACCGTTCGAGCCCGTAGAGGCCGTACAGCTCGACCGTCCCCGCCCCGGCGAGGTACTCAGCGAGGTAGGCGACCGGCCGGCCCGACACCACCGCCACTCGCCGCCACGAGCGGGCGAGGGCAGCCAGCACGTCGGGCACCCCCGGGTGGGGGGCCGCCTGCGCCGGGTCGTCGACTATGGGTGCCAGCGTCCCGTCGAAGTCGACGAAGATCCCGGTGAGGTCTGGGCTGCGCCGGGCAGCGTCCAGCCAGCTTTCAACTTCGCCGGTCAGGCGCTGGCGGCGAGGTCGGGCCCGATGACCAGCACCAGGTTTGCGCTGGAGAGGGCGGACGAGGGGATCGGCGCCGAGGAAGGGGGTGGGGTGGTCGTGTTGACCGCCGAGGTCGGCAGCCCCACGACCGAGGCCAGGGCGTCCGCTTCGGGCACGAACCCGGGCGTGACCACGTAGATGGTCGACGACGTGACCGTGGCGGTGGCGTTGAGCGGTGTGAGCGTCTGGTAGCCAGGGTTCGCCTTCAGCTTGTTGCTCCACTCGCCGGCCAGCGACCCGGTGCCCACCCCGTTGAGAACTTGCAGCTTGATCTGCGCTGCAGGGACGAGCGTCGTGGTGGTCGTGCTCGACGGGGTGGTCGTGGTAGTGGCCGCGGCCTGGCGGGCCGCCGCCGGCGCCGGGGCGTGGCCACCTCCTGCCCGGGCGAGGACGGCGATCCCCAAGGCGACGAGGACCACGACCACGACGACACCCTTCACCGTCTGGCTGCCGCCGTCGCGAACGGGTTGTCGGGTCATCACCCCTTCCTACCACCGGCCGGACGGCCCTGGTAGCGGGCCCTCCTGCGCCGGTCCCGTTCCCGCCGGAGACGGCGAACCACCAAGGGAGCGGCGACGGCAGCTTCGTCGGAGTCGACGAGCGCAGCGAGGAGCTGCCGGTAGCGGCTCGGCGACATCCCCAGGCGAGCCCTGATAGCCGCCTCCTTCGGGCCGGGCTGCGTCCACCAGGACCCTTCGAAGTCCAGGATCGCGCGGTCCCGGTCCGAAAGTGCCATCCGACCGAGCCTGCCATCCCGGCAAGCTCGGCACAAGCATCCTCGATTCGCCGAGTGACTAGGGGACAGCGCGGCGACGTCGATGCATCGGACTTGGCATCTCTTTTCTCTTTTCGCTAGGCCCTGTTCGCCGAGGGGAGCAAGACGCCAGGCCGCCGGCCTCTCGGGTCGCGCGCAGCCTGGTCCGCAAGGGCTCTTCGTCGGCGGCTGCTCAGCCTCCGCGGGCGACTGCTGAGGTCCGCTCGGGGAGGCCGGCGGCGGGGCGCGCTGGCCGCCACAGGCCTTCGGCCTGGCTTGCCGTCGCCGGCTTTCTGCGGCGGTGTCCGGTTGCGGCTGCCGCTTCGGGGATCGCAACGCATGCCGTGCCCCCCA
>DATGKR010000059.1:0-9862 GCA_035294565.1 Acidimicrobiales bacterium
GGTGCTTGCCTCTAGGCTCGCCGGCGCTATGAAGATCTACACCCGCACCGGTGACGACGGGACCACCGGGCTGCTCTTCGGCGGTCGGGCGCCCAAGGACTCGCCGGTGATCGCCGCCAACGGGGCGGTCGACGAGGCGCAGGCCGCCCTCGGCGTGGTGCGCGCCGAGGTGGAGCGCGGCTCGGAGCTCGACGAGATCCTGATCGGCCTCGAGCGGGACCTCTACGTGCTCATGGCCGAGATGGCTACCACCCCGAACAACCGGCCGAAGCTGAAGCCCGGTGCCACCCTGGTCACGGCGGACATGGTGGCGGGGCTCGAGCGGCGGATAGACGACCTGTCCGGGCGGTTCCCTCCGCTGCGGGACTTCGTGGTTCCGGGTCACGACCGGGTGTCCGCCGCTCTAGACGTTGCCCGCACCGCGGCGCGCCGGGCCGAGCGGGCGGCCATAGCCGCAGCGCCGGAAGGCTCGCTCGTCGTGCAGTACCTCAACCGCCTGTCCGACCTGCTTTGGACCATGGCCCGCTGGCAGGAGCAGGGGGAGTCGCTCAGAGCCAGGAGGGCGAGGTGAGCGAGGTTGGCGGCGGGCAGATCGTCGCGTCCTTCTCGGCGGGGAGAGACGTCCCCGCCGAAGCCGACGTGCTCGGCGTGCCGGTGTTCGACGACCTCAGCACGCCGCCGGGGGCGGGTGCCGCCGTCGACCGCCGCTTCCTTGCCCAGCGGCGCTTCGAGGGCAAGCCGGGGCAGGCCCAGGCGCTGCTCGCCGACGACGGGACGACGGTGGTGGCTCTCGGCGTGGGCGCCAGGGGCTCTGCCGGGCGCGACGAACTGAGGAGGGCCGCCGCGGCGCTCGCCCGCAACGCTGGGGCGGCGCGCCACGTGGCGACCACCCTGGTTGCAGCGTCAGGCCAGGCCCACGCGGCGGCGGTGGTCGAGGGGTTCGCCCTCGGCGCCTACCGCTACTGCGGACGTCCGGCCGACCACCCGCCGGTCGAGCAGGTGACTGTCGTGGGCGCCGTCGACGGCGACGTGCGCCGCGGCCGGGTCGCTGCCGTCGCCACCTGCCGGGCGAGGGACTGGGTGAACCGCCCCGCCCGCGACCTGACCCCCAGGCAGCTGTCCCGGCTGGCCGCCGAGGCGGCCGGCGAGGTGGGCGTCGACGTGGACGTGTGGGCGGAGGACCGCATCGGGGAGGAACGGCTCGGCGGGCTGCTCGGCGTCGCTTCGGGGGCGGCCGAGCCGCCCCGGGTGATCCGCCTCGCCCACCGACCGCCCGGCGCCCCGGCGAGGGTGCACGTTGTGGGCAAGGGAATCACCTTCGACTCCGGAGGCCTGTCGCTCAAACCCGCCCAGTCGATGATGACGATGAAAGACGACATGGGCGGCGCGGCGGCGGCGATCTGCGCCACCCTCGCCGCCGCCGAGCTGGGGGTGCCCGTCGAGGTGGTCTGCTGGGTCGGCGCGACGGAGAACATGCCGAGCGGCACGGCCATCCGTCCCGGCGACGTGCTCACCGCCCGCAACGGCACGACCATCGAGGTGCTCAACACCGACGCCGAAGGCCGCCTCGTCTTGGCAGACATGTTGTCACTCGCTGTGGAGGAGCGGCCCGACGCCATCGTCGACGTCGCCACCCTCACCGGCGGGCAGCGGGTCGCCCTCGGGCCGGGCGTCGCCGCGGTCATGGGCACCGACGCCGGGCTCGTGGCCGCGGTGCGCGCCGCGGGGGAGGCGGCCGGGGAACCGGCGTGGGAGCTCCCCCTCCACGGTCCCTACCGCAAGAAACTGGACTCCGACGTCGCCGACTTGAAGAACGTGACCGGCGGACCCGCCGCGTCGACGATCATGGCGGGGCTGTTCCTCCGCGAGTTCGCCGGCGACGTGCCCTGGGCGCATCTCGACATCGCCGACCCGTCGTGGTCGGACTCCGACGAGGGATGGCTCACCCGGGGGGCCACCGGTTGGGGAGCCCGCACCCTGCTTGAGCTGCTCTGCGCCTGGCCGGCCGACCGGCGGGGGCGCCGGGCCGCTTCGGGAGGTGCCGAGCCGGGACGGCGCAGGACGGCGCGCCCTGGGCCTAAGAGGCCGGGATGACCGAGCCGTGCGGGCGCAGGACGGCGCGCCCTAGGAAGCCGGGCTGACCGACGACATGTTGAAGTCGGGCACGCGCAGGGGGGGCATAGCCGCCCGGGTGAAGTAGTCGGACCATTCCCGGGGAAGGGTGCGCACCGTCTCGCCGACGTGCGACGCGCGCCGCAGCAGGTCGACCGGGCTCTCGTTGAAGCGGAAGTTGTTGACAGCAGCGGTGACCTCGCCGTGCTCGACTAGGTAAACGCCGTCGCGGGTCAGTCCGGTGAGCAGCAGCGTGCGGGGATCCACCTCGCGGATGTACCACAGGCAGGTGAGGAGCAGCCCCCGTTCCGTGCCGGCCACCAGGCGCTCCACGTCGCCGGCAGGCTCGGCGGTCTCGAGGAGGAGGTTGTCGACGTAGGGGGTGAAGGGCAGTCCCGTGAGGCGCGACGTGTGGCGGGTCTGGACGAGCGCGCTGAGCACGCCGGAGGAGATCCAGGCGGTGGGGGCGAGGCGGGCGCCGTTGTCGAACACCGAGCGGTCCGTGCCCGACTGGTGGACGGCGAGAAACGGAGAGGCCGACAGCCCGGGGGCGGCCGGGTCGCTGCGCAGGGTGAGGGGCAGGCCGGTGAGCCGCTCGGAAACCCGGGTACCGCCGCCGGGCCTGCTGAAAACGCTGTGGCCGTCGTGCGCTGCCCGGGCCTCCGCCGCCCAGTAGAGGTCGATCATCAAGTCGGCGACGGCGCTCGGCGGCAGCACCGTGTCGTAACGCCCGGGGGGAAGCTCCACCGTGCGTGCCGACCAGGCGAGGCGCCTGGCGAGCTCGGTGTCGACGGCTGGCACGTCCACCTCGTAGAAGTCCGGCGCCGGCAGGCCGACCCAGGCCGAGCGGGAGTGGTCGGGAGACTTGGCGTTCACCTCCACGTAGCCGGTCGGCTGGTCGTGCCGGCAGCGCAGCCCGGTCGACGAGGCCAGGTAGGTGCTCGCCATCTCGTGGAAGGCGAAGCCGAACAGCACGCGACCCTCCGCCGATGCCCGCCGGAAGCTCTCGCCGAGCGCCGGGGCGAAAGACGAGAACACGCCGATGGACGTCTCGGCGGGCGGGGAGTCCCAGTCACCCCACGAGGCGCTGGCGTCGACGAGGGGGGAGGCGTCCTCGGCAGGGGCGGCCGAGCGGGCGGCGGCGTCGGCGGCGGCCACCAGGTCGGCGATGTCGTCGGTGGAGACCCCCTGGCGGCTGACCACGCCGGCGGCGCCCCCGTCGAAGGAGACGACTGTCACCGTGTTCGACCGGGCGACGCCGTTGGTGGTCAGGGTGTTGTTGGCCCAGCGCAGGTTCGCCTCCGAGGCGGCCTCGACGATCACCGCGCAGCCTTCCGTGCCCGAGCAGCGCAGGGCCGCCTCGGCGAGATCCTGGGGTCGGGGCCCCGCGGGGCCGCTCAACGCCCCGCCTCGCGGGACGTGTTGAGGATCCGCACCTGGCGGAACAGCGCAGAGGGGCAGCCGTGGCTGACGGCGGCTACCTGCCCCGGCTGGCCCTTGCCGCAGTTGAAGGCACCTCCGAGAACGTAGGTCTGCTCGCCGCCGACGGCCTCCATGGAACCCCAGAAGTCGGTGGTGGTCCCCTGGTAGGCGACGTCTTTCAGCTGGCCGGCGAGCCGGCCGGAGCGGATGCGGTAGAAACGCTGGCCGGTGAACTGGAAGTTGTAGCGCTGCATGTCGATCGACCAGCTCTTGTCGCCGACGACGTAGATGCCCTCGCCGGCGGCGGCGATCAGGTCCTCGGTCGAAGGGCCGCCCGCCGCCGGGCGCAGGGACACGTTGGCCATCCGCTGCAACGGCACGTGCAGCGCCGAGTCGGCGAAGGCACACCCGTTGGACCTGGGGAACCCCTGGCGGGCGGCCATCGCCCGGTTGAGCTGGTAGCCGACGAGGATGCCGTCGCGCACCAGGTCCCACGACTGGGCCTCGACGCCCTCGTCGTCGAAGCCGACGGTGGCCAGGCCGTGGGGCTCGGTGCGGTCGCCGGTGACGTGCATGACAGCCGAGCCGTAGCGCAGCTCGCCCAGGCGGTCAAAGGTGGCGAACGACGTGCCTGCGTACGCCGCCTCGTATCCGAGCGCCCTGTCCAGCTCGGTTGCATGCCCAATCGACTCGTGGATCGTCAACCACAGGTTGGACGGGTCGATCACCACGTCGTAGCTGCCCGGCTCGACCGAGGGGGCGGCCATCTTCTCCGCGAGCAGCTCGGGGAGGCGCTCCAGCTCGCCGTCCCAGTCCCATCCCGCTCCTTGGACGTACTCCCACCCCCGCCCCGCCGGCGGGGCGAGGGTCCGCATCGAGTCGAACTCCCCGGTGTCGGGGTCGACGGCCACGGCCGTCGCGCTCGGGTGTATACGCACGCGCCGCTGGGTGGTCCTCGTCCCGGCGAGGTCGGCGTAGAACTTGTTCTCCTGCACGGCGAGCAGGGATGCCTCGGCATGCGCCACCCGCCGGTCGGATCCCAGTCGCGCCGTCCAGTCGACCAGCAGCGCCGCCCTCTCGGCTCCGGGGACCTCGAGCGGGTCGACCTCGTAGTCGCTGGACCAGACCGCCCGGTGGACCGGTTCGGGGGCGAGCTCCACCCGCTCGGCGTTGAGGGCTGCTGAGACCCGCGACACCTCGACGGCTTCGCGTGCCGCCCTCGCCGCCGCGTCGACGGAGACCTCGGTGGTGGCCGCGAATCCCCAGGTACCGTCGACGAGGACCCTGACCGAAAGGCCGACGCTGTCACCCTCCCCGGCCCCGAGCAGGACCCCGTCGCGCGCCTCCGCCGACGCGAACCGGGTTCGCTCGACCCGCAGCTCGGCGTGCCGAGCGCCGCCAGCCGCGCCGAGGGCGGCGTCGGCGAGCAGCTCGTCGTCGGGCTGGATCATCAGGCCCGACGATACGCCCTGCTCGCCAACAGCCCGAAAACGACGAATATCCCTGCCAGCCACGCCGCGCTCTGCCAGGCGTGGAGGACCAGCGGCCCCCCGACGGCCAGGGCGCGCATCTCCTCGATGAAGATGCTGATCGGCTGGTTCTTGGCGAAAGCCTGCAGCCATCCGGGCATGCTGGCGATCGGGACGAACGCCGCGCTGACGAAAGTGAGCGGGAACATCCAGATGAAACCGAAAGCCTGCACCGACTCCTCGTCCTTCAACGCCAGGCCGATGAAGGCCGACACCGACGCCAGCGCCAGCCCGACGGCGATCGCCAGGAGGACCATCAGCAGGGCGTTGCCGGCGCCGTTCTCGAACCGGAAACCGACGGCGTAGCCGGTGGCGACGAGGATGCCGATGGTCACCGAAAGGCGCACCACGTCCGCAGCGAGGCGCCCTACCAGCACCGCAGCGCGGGCCATCGGCATGGACTTGAGCCGGTCGATCGAGCCCTTCTGGAGCTCTCGGGCCAGGGCGATGGCGGTACCGAAGCTGGTGAAAGCCGCTGTCTGGCCGATCACCCCGGGCAGGAGGTAGTTGACGTAGCCGCCCCGCAGCGTCACGCCGATCGCGCCGCCGAAGACGTAGCGGAACAGCAGCATGAACATCATCGGCTGGATGACCGTGAAGACGATGTACGCCGGCGTCCGCCTCCAGAGGATGAGGTTGCGCCGGGCGATCGTCAGCGAATCCGCCAGACCCCAGCGCAGCCGGGGCGCCCATCCCTCGACGACTGGCGGTTGCAGGGCTGCGACGCTCAAAGGACCGCCTCCTGAGGCTCCCGTCGGCGCCGGCGGCGCCTCGCCGTCGAGTCGACCTCCTCTCCGCCGGCGGCGTGGCCGGTCAGGGCGAGGAACACGTCGTCGAGCGACGGCCGGTGGAGGGCGAGCCCCACCGCGGCAACGGCGGCCCGGTCGAGCGCCCTCACGGCCTCCACCAGCGCCTCCGAGCCGCGTCGGCCGACGCCGACACCGATCCGGCCGGTGGCGTCGTCGACCTGCGGGTCGGCCTCGAAGAGCGACGACAACGCTTCCAGCGCGGCGGCCCTTTGAGACGGGTCGGGCACGGTCAGCTCGAGCACGTCGCCTCCGACGCGGTCCTTCAGCTCGTCGGAGGTCCCGGACGCGATGACCAGGCCATGGTCGACGACGACGATCTCGTCGGCCAGCTCATCAGCCTCGTCGAGGTACTGGGTGGTGAGCAGCAGCGTCGTCCCCGCCGCCACCAAAGAGCGGATCACCGACCACATCCCGATCCGGCTGCGGGGGTCGAGACCGGTGGTGGGCTCGTCGAGGAAGAGCACCGAGGGGTTGGCGACCAGGCTGGCAGCGAGATCCAGCCTGCGTTGCATCCCTCCCGAATAGGTCCTCGCCGGACGGTCGGCGGCGTCGGCCAGGTCGAACTGCTCGAGCAGTTCGGCCGCCCGCCGGCGGCAGTAGGCGCGGGGCAGGTGGTAGAGGCGACCTACCACCTCGAGGTTCTCCCGGCCGGTCAGCTCCTCCATGATCGCCGCCGACTGGCCAGCGAGGCCTATTACCCGGCGTACCCCGGCCGCTTGGCGCACGACGTCCAGCCCTTCGATGAGCGCACGTCCCCGGTCGGGGAGGAGCAAGGTGGTGAGGATCCGCACGGCGGTCGTCTTGCCCGCCCCGTTGGGGCCGAGCAGGCCGAGTACCGTGCCCCGGGGGACGGCGAGATCCACCCCGCGCAGGGCGCGGACCTGCCCGAAGGTCTTCTCGATGCCCTCGGCGAGGACGGCGTTGTCCGTGGGGCTGCCACGTGAGGGCGGCACCGCGGCACCTTACCCTCGGCCGAGAGCCCAGCCGAGGATCTGCTGGTATATGCCCAGGATCTCCGAGCCGTAGTAGGGGTCGGTTGCCCACACCCCGGTCAGCGACTCCCACGTGTTGCAGCACCCCGCCTCCCCCTGGGCCTGGGGGGTGATCGCCGGAAGCGCCGGGGCAGGGCCACCGGGAGGGTCGCCGGCCCCGGCCCAGATCCGCAGGAGCTGCACCTGGCCGAGCACGCCGGCCTCGGGGGAGGGGAACGCCCAGCCGGCTGAACAGGAGTCGCAGTGACCGATCCCGGCGAAGTTGCTCAGCTCGACCGAGTCCGGCGAGCTGAACCCTCCGGTCTCGAGGACCGCCTGGGCGAAGGCCACGTCCCCCCTCACGCCCTCCTCCTGGCCGTCCTGGACGTACCACGCGGCGAGCTGGGAGATCGGAGTCGGCGTGAGGTCGGCGTAGCCCTGCGCCCGGTACCACCCGGCGAGCTGGGCGGGGCTCAGAGCCGAGCCGCCGAGGATGCTCATACCCCCGACGGGAGGCCCCGAGACCGCAGCCAGGTCGGCGTGAAGGGCCGCCTCGGCGGCCGCCAGGCGACCGTCGGCGGCGGCCAGCCGCTGCTGGTCCGAGGAGACGTCGGCTTCCTCCAGCGCGGCGCGCGCCGACGAGGATGCTGCGTCTCGTGCCGCCCGGGTCTCGGCCGAGCGGTCCGCGGCGACCGCCGACGAAAGGCGGTCCCATCGCCGTTCCTGCCGGGCGGCCGCGGCGAGGTCCGAGCGGAGGGCGTGGCCGAGCACGGAGGCCACCGACTCCACCTCGCCCGCCTCGATCACCGCCTGCTGATCGGTCTCCAAGGCGTGCAGGGTGGACGGCTGGAGGCTCGTCGTCTCCCCCGTGTAAAGGGCTACGGCGATCACGCCCATCCCCGCCCGGTCAGCGGCCACCTTGGCGCGGTCGTCGGCGAGGACGGCGGCTGCCGCGCCGAGCGCCGCCCGGTCCGAAGCGAGCTTCGACTGCGCCGCTGCCAGCGCCGCTCCGGCGGCGGACGCCGACGACTCCGCCGCCGAGAGGGCGCGCGTGTCGGAGGCGAGCGTCGCGCGGGCGGCTCTCACGGCCAGCCCGGCGAGGCCGATGGCCCCTTTGTGGGCCTGCTCGACGAGAGCGTCCTGTGCCTGGCGTATAGCCTGGTCGGCGGGGTCGGTCCCGGCGGCGCCCCACGCCGGCCCCGTCTTCGGGACGGCAGTCCCTGCGGCGGTCAGCGCGGCTGCCACCAGCACGCCTCTCCATGCTCGTCTACCTCCCACGGGTAGTAGAGGATGCCCGATTCGGGAGCCGAGGCGGTGGTCATCTACCCTCGGGGTCGAGAACGCCGAGCTGGGAGGAAGCCGTGAAGGTCGCTGACATGTCCGGCAAGACGGTGGTCGTGACCGGCGCCAACTCGGGGATCGGCTTCGAGACGGCCGCCGCCCTCGCCGGGGCGGGCGCCCAGGTGACCATCACCGGCCGGGACGCGTCCAAGACGCAGGCGGCGGCGCGCTCGTTGTCCGAGCGGGCCGACGGCGCCGCCGTGGGCGCCGTCGTCTTCGACCTGTCGAGCATGGGATCGGTCCGCCGGGGGGCGGCCGAGCTGCTCGAGCGCCTCCCCCGGATCGACGTTCTGGTCAACAACGCCGGCGCCGTCCTCGGGGCCCGTCAAGAGACGGTCGACGGGTTGGAGAGGACCTTCGCCACCAACCACCTCGGGCCGTTCCTCCTCACCGCCCTGCTCCTCGACCGGCTGAAGCAGAGCGCCCCCTCGCGGATCGTCAACGTGAGCTCCGCCGCCCACAACGGAGCCCCCCGGGGCCTCGACTTCGACGACCTGCAGTCCACTCGCGGCTACCGGGGGATGAAGGCCTACAGCGCCTCGAAGCTGGCGAACATCTACTTCACCGTCGAGCTGGCCCGGCGCTTGGAGGGGACGGGGGTGACGGCGAACTGCCTGCACCCCGGGACGGTCGCCACCGGCTTCGCCCGCGACGGCGACACCCGCCTGCTGCGGATCGGGGTCGCCATCGCCGCACCGTTCATGCTCAGCCCGACCCGGGGGGCCGAGACCTCCATCTACCTGGCTTCGTCGCCCGAAGTGGAGGGTGTGAGCGGCAAGTACTTCGTCAAGTGCAAGCCGCGCCAGCCCTCGCGCGCTGCACGCGACGGCGAGGCGGCCCGTCGACTGTGGGAGGTGAGCGAGCGGCTGGCCGGGCTCGTCCCCGCCTAGCAGGCGTGCCCCTACAAGGCGGCGAGCCCCCTTCCCCGCTGGCCGGCCTCGAGCAGCCGGCGGATCTCGGCGACCTCCTTCTCCACCGCCTCTGAGAACCACCGCCCGGCGGCGAGGTCGAACAACGTGCCGGCGAGACCGTGGCCGAAGTCCATCTGCTCGACGTGGCGGAACCAAGCCCCGCCGTCGCGGTCCTCGATCTCGAACCAGGCGTGCAGGTCCCTCGGCACGCCGTGCTCGAGGGTGACGTCGATACGGTTGGGGATCTCCCACCTGTAGCGGGTTATCACCGACCCGGGGAAGCGGCCGAGGAACACTCCGTCCTCCCGGGCGATCATCCCGTCGGGAAGGTCGGCGATCTTGGTCACGCCGCGCATCTTGGTGTCCGCCTTGGTGTACTGCGCCGGGTCGAGGACGAAGTCGAACACGTCCCTGGCGTTGACGCCGGCCACGAAAGCCTCTCCTGAGCCGCTGATCATGGGTGCCAAGTGTGCCAGGCGGGGCTCGTCGCCGTAGACTCCCGCCCATGGGCAAGCAGATCCCGCTGGTCGACTACCTGGAGCTCGGTGAGCGTCCCCACCTCGTCGCCAACGAATGCGAGTCGTGCGGGGCGCGGTTCTTCGACCGGCGCAACGCGTGCGCCGCGTGCGGGGCGACGTCGTTCCGCAAGGCCGACATCGCCACCGAGGGGGTGCTGCGCACCTTCACCATCGTCGCCCACGCCGCCCCAGGTGTCCCCGTGCCGTTCGTGGCCGGCGTCGTCGACTGCGAAGGCACGAGCGTGCGGG
>DATGKR010000060.1:0-7170 GCA_035294565.1 Acidimicrobiales bacterium
CGTCCCCGCCGCGTCGGTGATCTACCTGCGGCGAAAGATCCGCGAGACGCCCCGCTTCACTCTCAGCGTCAAGGGCGACCTCGAAGCGACGGCCACCACCGTCGAGTGGGTCACCGGCCGCCAGGCGGCGGCGCCCGGAGCGGCACCGGCCGCGTCGACGGCTCGGGCGGCCGCCGATGGTCGGCCTCCCCGCCGGGCCCGGCTCACGTCCAAGCCGTTCCTCCTGCGTCTGATCGGCACGGCCGGCAGCTGGTTCTTGATGGACGTCGCCTTCTACGGCAACTCGGTGTCGAGCCCGCTCATCTTGAAGCTGCTGCAGCCGAAGGGAACCCTGCTCGACCACACGCTCATATCCCTCGCCATCTTCGCCGTCGCCGCCTTCCCCGGCTACTGGGTTGCGGTGTTCCTGATGGACCGCATCGGCAGGAAGCGCATCCAGTGGCAGGGCTTCGCGGTGATGACCGCGGCGTTCGCCCTCATCTGGCTCCTCCCCGACGGGGCGACCGCGGTCGGCGTGTTCCTGCCCCTGTTCGCCATCAGCTACTTCTTCATCGAGTTCGGCCCCAACCAGACGACCTTCGTGTACCCCTCGGAGATCTTCCCCACCTCCGTGCGCGGAACCGGGGATGGGATCTCGGCCGCCGCCGGCAAGCTCGGGGCGTTCCTCGGCGCCCTGCTCGTCCCCCACCTGCTCGCGTCGGTCGGCATCAGCGGGGTGATGGGCGTCATGGCCGGCGTGTCGGCGGTCGGGATCGTCCTCACCCTGGTGGCGCTCCCCGAGCCCAAGGGCCAGACCCTCGAGGCCGCTTCGGCGGAGGACGACGCCGTCCTGCCGTTACCGGTGCGCCGCGACGCCGACGAGGACACCCCCGCCGCGGCAGCCGTCTGAGAGGCTGTCGGACCCTCTTCTCAGGACGCCGCCCGGCCGAGGCTGACGGCGACCTCGCGGTGGAGCCGCCCGAAGTTGTAGTAGGCGGCGCAGGCCCCCTCCGAGGAGACCATGCACGTGCCGATCGGGGTCTCCGGCGTGCACGCCGTGCCGAACACTTTGCACTCCCACGGCTTGATGACCCCCTTGAGCACCTCCCCGCACTGGCACGCCTTGGGGTCGGCGACGCGAACGCCGGGCAGCTCGAAGCGCTTCTCGGCGTCGAAGTCGGCGAAGGCGTCGCGCAGGCGCAGGGCGCTCTGGGAGATGAAGCCGAGCCCCCGCCATTCGAAGTGGGGCCGAAGCTCGAACACCTCGGCGAGCACCTCGAGAGCCTTGGGGTTGCCCTCCTCGCGCACGCAGCGGGTGTACTGGTTCTCCACGCAGCAGCGGCCCTCGGCGATCTGGGCGAGGAGCATGGCGATCGCCTGGAGTATGTCGAGCGGCTCGAAGCCGGCGGTGACCAGCGGCTTGCCGTACACCTGGGGCACGAAGCGGTAGGGGCGTTGGCCGATGACCGTCGAAACGTGGCCGGGGCCGAGGAACCCGTCGAGGCGCAGCCCGGGGGACTCGAGGATGGCCTTGATGGGAGGGACGATCGTCACGTGGTTGCAGAGCACCGAGAAGTTGGTCAGGCCCTCCGCCCTCGCTCGCAGCAGGGTTATCGCCGTGGATGGGGCGGTTGTCTCGAACCCGACGGCGAAGAAGACCACATGGCGGTCCGGGGTCTCGCGGGCGATGCGCAGAGCGTCGAGCGGCGAGTAGACGAAGCGCACGTCGGCCCCCGACGCCTTCGCCTCGAGCAGGTTCCCCGACGAGCCGGGGACGCGCATCATGTCCCCGAAGGTGGTGATCACCACCCCCGGGGTGCGGGCCACCGATATGGCGTCGTCGATCCGGCCCATGGGGATGACGCACACCGGGCAGCCCGGCCCGTGGACCAGCTCGACGGTGGGCGGCAGGACGTGCTCGATGCCGTGGCGGTAGATGGTGTGGGTGTGGCCCCCGCACACCTCCATGAACTTGAAGTGCCGGTCGCCGGCCAGCTCGGTGATGCGGTCCACCAGCGCCCGGGCGGCCACCGGGTCGCGGTACTCGTCGACGAAGCGCATGATCAGCCGATCCGCGAGGCGGCGATGGCCGCCACCTCGTCCGTGTAGGCCCGGCCCATCAGCTGCAGGCCTTCCATCGCCCGGCGCGCCTCGTCCTCGTCGATCTTCGACATGGCGAAGCCGACGTGGATCAGCACCCAGTCGCCGGGGCCGACGCCCTCGTCGACGAGGAGACCGATGTTGACGGTACGCCGGACGCCGGCCACGTTGGCCTTGGCGAGGTGCCGGTCGGGGTCGACGATCTCCACCAGCTCAGCCGGTATGCCCAGGCACATCTGCCGCTCCTTTCGTTTCGGACAGCCCCGAGGGGGCCGTCGAGGCGCCAGCCCCGCCGGACGCCCCCATCGCGGGGGGCCGGTACTCGATCGACACCAGCGTCAGCTCCTCGCCGCCGTCCACCTCGAAGGCGATCTCCCCGCACGCCGGGCAGGCCGCCGGCTGCGAGTAGACCTCGAACTCCGACCCGCAGGCCCCGCAGGCGGCCCTGGCCGGCACGACGACCAGCTCCGCCTGCGCCCCCTCGGCCACCCCGCCGGCGGCGGCCACCTCGAACGACTGGCCGAACGCCTCGGGGTGCACGTGCAGCAGCGCCCCCACCCGGACGCGCACCCGGGCGACGGGGCGGCCCGCCGCCCGCCTCTCCACCGCGTCGACGACGCTGGCGCACATACCCAGCTCATGCACGGGCGACCACCTTCACCCGCACCTCCACGTGGGGGTGAACCCTGATCATCATGATGCGCGGCGGCTCGAAGCCGAAGTCGCGCAGGTCGAAGGTGTGGCTGCCCTCCAGGCAGACCGTCCCCTGCTCGGGGACCGACACGGCGAGGCGGTCCGAGCAGGGCCGGCTGACGCCGCGGAAGGTGACTTCGCCCGAGACGGCGTACGAGCCTTCGGCCCCGTCCGGCTCCATTCCGGTCAGCTCTCCCTCGATCAGCGGCCAGCGCCGCGCGTCGACCCGCCGGCGCATCTCCACGTCGTAGAGGAGGTTGCCCGACGAGAGGCGTTCGACGGGCATCTCGACCCTGGCCTTGGGGGGGGACGCGGTCAGGTCGATGCGCCCGTCGGCGTCCAGGTCGGCCTCGAAGAAGCCGGCCAGGCCGGACGACTCGGAGTCGATCGGGTGCAGGGTCGACCGGGCGTGCACCCAGACCCGCGACTCGCCGGGCACGATCTCGAAGCGCGTCACATCTCCCGGAGCTTGAGGTAGCGGCTGATGTCGGGCAGCGCCTTGTAGACGACGCCGCCGGCTGCGGCCATGAGGGCGGTGAGGAACAGCTTGCGTATCATTCAGCACCTCCGTGCACTGGGGCCGGGTCGGGCCCGGCGGGAACTGGGACAACGGCGGCCGCCGCGGCCAACCTGACCGCCTCCGCCGCGGCGGGCTCCACGGCTGCGGCCACCGCCGGCGAGAGGCCCATCCCCTCCTCGACGGTCGCCGGCTGGCAGCCGACCACGACCACCCGATTGACCGACCCGCCGAGACGGCGGAGCGTGGCGAGCACGGCCGCCGGGTCCAGGGAATGCCCGTCCACGGCGGCCGGCGCCTCGAAGGCGGTGAGGTCCGGCTCGAACACCGCCACGGTGCCCGGCTCGCCGCCCAGGTCGAGGGCGTCGACGAGCACCAGGGCGTCGTAGCCGTCGAGGAGCTGGTAGGCCAGGTGGACCCCCCGTATCCCGAAGTCGGCCGCCTCCACCCCTTCGGGGAGGTCCATGCCCGCCAGGCGCTCGGCGACGGCCACGCCGAAGCCGTCGTCGGAGAGGAAGACGTTGCCCACCCCGGCGACCAGCACGCGGGGTCCGCTCACCGCAGCACCTCCACCTCGTGCGGCTTGAAGTAGCGGAACCGCCCGTACCACGAGTGCATGTCCGCGCCAGGGTCGTCGTCGACGGTCACCGCCAGGTGCACCTCCCCGTCGAAGTCGGTGAACACCCCGGTCACCGTGGCGGACTTCCCGTCGAGGAACAGGTCCTGCGCGTCGGCGCCGTGGGCGGGCCGCAGCCGAACCCGGGTCCCGGCCCGCACGCGCGTCGCCCCGACGTAGGCGTAGTCCGGCTCTTCGCCGGCGGGGCGCATCGAGCGGATCGCCCCGTGCAGGCGGGCCCAAATCTCGGGGGGCATGTTGTCGCAGCGGTCGAGGATCTCCGCCGCCCGGCCGTCGGTGGCGCGCGCCTCGCGCTTCTCCTCGTCGGTGAGGGCGAGGGTGCGCAGGCTGAGGATCTCGTCTATCTCGGTGGCGTCGCAGTAGTCGCCGGCCGACTCGGGGGCGACCTCCGGATGGTCGTAGAGGATTATCGGGGCGGCCAGCACCACCCGGTCGTCGTCGCCGACCAGCACGGGGAAGCAGCCCTCCTGCTCGGCGGCGCCGGCCAGGCCCCGGGCGAACTCGGGGGGGTCCACCGCCGAGAGCCAGCGCCCGGCGGTGGTGGCCAGGAGGAGATGGGCGGCGATCATCGAGCGCTGGAGAGCGTCGCCGCGGGTCGCCCCGCCCGGGGGCGGCTCCCAGCCCGTCAGGTTCTCGAGGTTTGCGGCCACCCGGAGCAGGCCGTAGGGGCCGGGCAGCGCCTCGGCCGACACGCTGAGCAGCCCCTCGAGCGGGAGGAGCCGGTACACCAGGGGGGCCTCCACCGTCTCGGCACCCGCCAACCGGATCGGCAGGCGCAGCGGCTCGCCGAGCAGGTCGGAGGCGGCGACGGGGCCGGCGTCGACGCTCTCCTCGACGGTCTCGTCGAAGCTGGTCAAGAGGCGCCCGCCGACCTCGGCCGACTCGACCTCCCGGCCGTCGACGACGACCGTCCGCGAGCGGGAGCGCACGAAACGGGCGCGCACCGACACGGACGCGCCCTCGCCGCCGTCGAGCAGGCAGCGGGACGTCATCGACCAGCGCTCGCCGCCTTCGCGCTCCGCGTAGGAGCGGGGGGTGAGCACCCCGAACTGCCAGCGCAGCCTGTTCTTGGCGGCGGACGCCCGGTAGGGGTAGAGCACCTGGCCCTCGCACATCACCGCGTCGGCCACCTTCTCCGCGGCGGCGAGCGCCGCCGGCCCGCTCACTGCTCCTCCCCCGCGCGCTTCAACAACAGGCGGATCGCCTCGTCCCAAGTGGGCAGCGCCTCGGCCGCCTTGACCCGCCCGAGGGCGTCGATCGTCTCGCAGCTGAGACGCAGCCAGCCCGAGCCGGGGAAGAAGCGGTCCATCGCCTCCCGCCACACGCTCACCGGCAGCCCGAAGCGGCTCTCGGCGTGCCAGGGCACCGGCGTCACCATCATCGTCGACGAACCGGCCGGCGTGCGCACCACCCGGAAGACGCTCCCCGAGAAGAGGAACACGAGCGGCACCTCCCCGCCGGCGAGGCTGTGAAGGTAGCGGTTGGCGACCACCTCGAAGTCGTAGCTGCACGTCATGGGCAGCTCGAAGCGTGTGGCGCCGTCGAAGGCCGGGACGACCGTGGACAGCTCCGCCCACAGGAACGGCTTCAGCGTGTCCGCCCAGCGGCTGGCGGACCCGAACAGGTCGTAGAGGCGCTCCTCCTCGCCGGCGTCGTAACGCCGGAGCTGCGGCTCTACCCGGACCTGGCAGCGCAACGCCAGGGCGTGCACCGGGCCGTCCGGGTCGCTGACCTCGAGCTGGAAGGCGAGGGTGGGCACCACGGCGAACCGGGGGGCGGACACGTCGACGACGGCGACCGACAGATCAGGCACGGGCACGCACCCTCTCCACGAAGGCGTCGAGGGCCGCTCGCGCCTCCTCGCCGCCGTCGAACCCTCGCCACGTCCTGCGCAGCAGGCCGACCAGCTCGTAGCAGGCGTCGACCGGGACGACGAAGCACTCTTCGCCGGCGATCAGCGCCGCTTCGACGTCGGGCTGCATCCCGGCCAGCCCCGGGGTGGACGCGGCGAGCTCCTCCCAAGCCCCCATCGGCAGCATCGACTCGGTCGCCCCAACCGGGCCGGGGTAGAACGCCGACGCCTCCCCAGTCGCCGACGACACCATGACGAACGCCACGCCCACGGGTATCTCCAGGGAGGCCGACAGCGTCTCGCCCACCGTGAACGGGCCAGCCCAGCGGTCGGGCACCAGCCGGTAGCGCAGGCCCGCCCCGGGGTGCTCGAAGAGCAGGGCGCAGGCTCGGCAGGCGCAGCGCAGCGACCGGGCCTGCACGTCGACGAGGTGGCGGTGGCCGGGTCCGACCGGCTCGGCGCACAGGTCGCAGCGCTCCTCCGAGCCGGCGTGGGCGGGGCGGCTGCGGCGGATCCGCTCCAGGGAGGCGAGAGCCTGGGTCACGGCACGGGCGAAACGTTGTTGCGGAGCCCCCGGAACGCGACGGGCTGCCCCGTATCGGGGCAGTCGACCACCACGCTCAGGGCGTCGGGGGCGGCGGCGTCGACCGCGTCGCGCACGACTTTTTCCACCTGCTCCCGGTGGGCGGCGCGGCCCGGGGCGAGGAGCAACCGGATCTGCACCCGACCCTCCTCCTCGTCGGCCTCCACCACCCGGGCGTCGTCCACGCCGAGCAGCGACGGCAGGGCGTCGAGCGCCTGCTGCACCCGCTGGCGCAGGCCGCTGGGGTGCAGGCCGTGGAGCATCAAAAGGGCGCCGACCAGCTCGTCGCCGGCGACCCGCTCGAGCAGATCGGAGCCGCCGGCGTCGAGGATGCGGGCGAGGCCCTCCCCGTAGAGGTCGGTGACGACGCGCACCAACTCCTCCGCCCACTCCCGGGCCTCGGGCTCGGCGAGCCCGCCGAGCTGGTCGAGCAGGCGGTCGATGCGCTCGCCGGAAGCCTCTAGCCCGGGCACGCTAGCCCTCGTCGAGGGTGGCCACCCCCGTCGGCGAGTGCACCTTCTCGATCACCTTCCCCCCGCCGAGGTACATGTGCACCCCGCAGGGCAGGCAAGGGTCGAAGCTGCGGACCGAGCGCATCACGTCGATCCCCTTGAAGTGCTCGCGGTCGTTCTCCTCGAAGATGGGCGTGCCCTGCACGGCGTCCTCGTACGGACCTGGCGTACCGTAGCTGTCGCGGGGGTTGGCGTTCCACGGGGTCGGCGGGTAGGGGTGGTAGTTGGCGATCTTGCCGCCCCGGATGACCATGTGGTGCGACAGGACCCCGCGCACCGCCTCGGTGAAGCCGCAGC
>DATGKR010000061.1:0-12227 GCA_035294565.1 Acidimicrobiales bacterium
ACCGATTGATCGAAGACGACTCCGTCATCCATGTGGTCCGGATCGAGCACCGAGCCGACGTGTACCGCCGCCTCTGATCCCAGGCCCGGTCGTATTCCCGCAGCCAAGCCGGGCTGAATCAGCTCACAAGGACGCGCTTGCCGATATACTTCGGGGCCTTGAATATCCTGGTGCCGTATCTTCACTGCGTGGGCGAGCTCGGCCGGTGCTGGTCGTGACCGAGCGGGGCAAGGCTGGGCGGGGCGAACAGGGCGCCAGCGCACGGCTGTCTCGCCGGGAGCTGGTCGATCGGTTTCTGGAGCTTCGCCCCGCGCTGGCGCGCCGCTTCGCCGCGGTGAGGTCGCCGGAGCTGCGAGGTGAGCTCGGATCGGTGACGCTGCACCAGCTCGAGGTGCTCCATGGTCTCGCCGGCGGGGACGTCACCATGTCGAAGCTCGCCCGGCGCCTCGACATAAGCGAGAGCGCGGCCACCGATCTTGCTGACCGCCTCGTCCGCCAGGGACTTGTCGAGCGTCGGGCAGGTCTCCGGGACAGGCGGGTGGTGGTGCTCGCCCTGTCGGAAGAGGGTCGCCGGATCATCGGCCGGATCGAGCGCCAGCGTCGGAAGATGGCGGAGTCGATCCTCGGGGCGCTGAGCGACGCCCAGCTGGGAGAGCTCCTCGGGCTCATAGAGGTCATGGTCGCCGGCTCGTCGTCCGCCGACGCGGTCGGCCGTAGCTCGCTGGGCAACCCCGGACCGCAACCCCCGGAGCGGGTGGATGTGCCAGGGGTCCGGCGGGAGTCGGGAAGGGAGTCGATCCCGCGATGAGCCGCCTGTTCGCCGGGCTAGGCCGTTTCACCGTCCGGTTCCGATGGGCGATCCTAGCCGTGTGGCTGGTGGGAACCGTCGCGGCGGTGGCACTGTTGCCCTCGCTCGGATCCCAGGTCCAAGAGCAGAACTCGTCGTTCCTGCCCGCCAGCGCTCCGAGCGAACAGGCAGCCACGCTGGCGACCCCGCTCGAACGCAAGGGCGTGACGCCGGTCCTGGTGGTGGCGACGTCGGCTACAGGTCGATTCACCGGCGCCGACGAGCAGGCCCTTGCACGCATCGCCGCCTCCGCGAGGAAGGTTCCCACGGTCGTGAAGGTCTTCAACGCCGGCCTTGCGCCCGACGGCAAAGCCGCCGAACTGATCGTGCAGTCCGACGTCGCCCCGAAGGGCAGTCCGGCGACACACCTGGTCGACAACCTCCAGCGGGTTGTCCGGGCCACGCCGGCACCTCCCGGGTTCGCCGCCCACCTGGCCGGCAACCTGGCGATCAACGTCGCCAACCAGCACGCCTCGGGCCACCAGACCAAGCAGGCCCAGGCGCTGTCGATCGTCTTCATCCTCGTGCTTTTGTTCGTGATCTTCCGTTCGGTTTTGGCACCGTTCGTGACGCTGCTACCGGCTGCGCTGGTGGTCACCCTGGCCGGCTCCGTCATCGCCTCGACCGGAGTGCCTATCTCGAGCTTCGCCCAGATCCTCCTCGTGGTCCTCGTCTTGGGCGCAGGAACCGACTACGGCCTCTTCCTCGTCTTCAGGGTCCGCGAAGAGCTGCGCCGAGGACTCAGCCCCCACGACGCGGTCGGCCGCGCGCTCGCCAGGGTCGGCGAGTCGATCACCTTCTCGGCGGGCACGGTCATCGTCGCGCTGCTGTCGTTGCTGCTGGCGAGCTTCGGCATCTACCACGACCTCGGCGTCCCGCTCGCCATCGCCATCGCGCTGATGCTTCTCGCCGGGCTCACCCTCTTGCCGGCATTGCTCGCCATCTTGGGAAGGGCGGTCTTCTGGCCGTCGAAGGTCACGGCCCGACCCGAACGTGAGGGCGTCTGGCATCGGATCACCACCCGTCTGCTCCGGCGCCCAGCGGTGACCCTGGGGACAGGCCTGGTGTTCTTCGGGCTCCTCGCCATCGGCCTCGCCGGCAACAAACCGTCGGGCTTCGGCGGCAACACCGCCGCCCCCCCGGGGACTGACGCCGCGCTCGGGCAAGCTGCTCTCGTCGCCAACTTCCCCAAGGCCTCCGCCAACCCGACGGACCTGGTCTTCGAGCTGGCGAAGCCGGTGTGGAGCGATCCCCAAGTCCTCGTCGTGCTGCAGTCACACCTGCGCTCTTCGGGCCAGTTCACCCGGCTGCTCGGTCCGCTCGACCCGAACGGCGCCGCGCTCAGCCCGAGCGAGCTCGTAGCGCTGCACCGCCTGCTCGGCCCCCCAGGGTCGCTCCCGGTGCTCCCACCGGCTGGGACGGGGGTGCCCGTCGGCGCCTACGAGGCCTATCGGTCGACGTCGCAGCTGGTGAGCGCCAACGGCCGCACGATCCAGTTCGAGGCGAGCCTCGCCGCCGGCCCACCCACCACCACCCGAGCCATGTTGGCCGTGCCGGCGGTCCGCTCGGCGGTGACCGACGCCGCTCACGCGGCCGGGGCGCGAGCGAGCGGCGTGGCAGGCGAGGCCGCCGGCATCTACGACGTCAACCGAATCTCGTCGAGCGACCTGCTGCGCATCGTGCCGGTCGCGATCGTATTGATCGGCCTCTTGCTGATCTTGGTGCTGCGCAGCTTGGTCGCGCCGCTCTACCTGATCGGCAGCGTCGCCATCTCCTACCTGGCCGCGCTCGGTCTCACGGCGCTGATCTTCGTCGAGATCGGCGGCCAGAGCGGCCTCGTGTTCATCCTTCCGTTCTTGATGTTCATCTTCCTTCTCGCCCTGGGGGAGGACTACAACATCTTGGTCATGACCCGGATCAGGGAAGAGGCGCACCACCTTCCGCTCCGCCGAGCGATCGCCAAGGCGATCGGCGCGACGGGCCCGACGGTGACTTCCGCCGGGCTCGTCCTCGCCGGGACTTTCGCGGTGCTGGTGATCGTCTCTGGCGGTGGCGCCGACGCCAGCCAGTTCCAGGCGATCGGGGCGGGGCTCGCACTCGGCATCCTGATGGACACGTTCCTCGTCCGAACCGTCATGGTCCCGTCGGCGGTGGCCATCCTGGGCCGCTACAACTGGTGGCCGTCAGGCCTTTCTTCCACCGGCGACCCGGGCACGCCGGGAGAGGCGCCTTCGGAAGCCCGTGTCGAGCAAGACGTCCCAGACCGTGCCATCACATGAGCCCGAGAGAGCTGGATCGACGGGGCCAGGGGTCGGGGGAGCTCAGCTGAGGCCGACGGGAGTCGTCGACGCCTTGGCGACGATGTGCTGCGCCTCGGCGAAGACCCGATCTTCGTCGGAGATCTCCTCCAGGCTGCGCCCGGTGGTCTCGGGAATCAAGAACGTGAGCAGGAGGCCGATGAGCGCCATACCGGCGGAGAATTCGAGCGCCCCGCCAACTCCGAACGCCTTGCTGATGTCCGGGAAGAGGTACACCCCTATGAACGCTCCCAACTTCGCGATCCCAGCCGAGATCCCGTGCCCCGTGGTCCTCAAGGAGGTCGGGTAGCACTCCCCGGCGAGCACGAACGTGGTGGTGTTCGGCCCGAACTCAGCGAAGAAGTAGCTGATCCCGAACAGCACCAGGAAGGGCGCGATCGCCACGGTCACCCCTGGGATCACCCCGATCAGGAGGAACGCCAGGCCCATGAGGGGGAAGCCGATCAGCTGCAGACGCCGATGTCCGATCCTGTCCATGAAGCCTGCCGCCAGCACGTAGCCGGGCACGGCGGCGACGGTGAAGACGATCAGGTTGAATGCCAACGCCTCGGTGGTCGTCGCACCCTTACCGAGCACCGTCTTGACGATGAGCGGCGCGGACACCGAGTTGCCGTAGTAGGCGTAGTCGAACACGAACCAGGTCCCGGCGGTGCCGATGAGCGCGACCAGATACCTGCGGTTGGAGATGAGCTGGCTGAAGCGCATGCGCTGGGGTTTGACCGCCCCATTACTGCCGTTTGCCGGGGCCATGACCCCCCCCGAGTAGGCGGCCAAGCTGGTGGCTGCCTTCTGGACGTTGCCCTTCACGCGTGCCAGGTAGCGGGGGGACTCGGGCATCCGCCGCCGTGAGTAGAGCACCGCGGCCGACGGGACGGCGCCGAGCGCGAGCATGATCCGCCACGCGTAGTCGTGGTTGATCCCCGTCGAGAGCAGGGCGAGACCGACCGTGTATCCCGCGACCGTGCCGGCGGCCTGCAAGGCGAACACGGTGCCCACCAGCTTCCCCCGGTCCTTGCGGTTGGCGTACTCGCCCATGAGCACGGCCGACACCGGGTAGTCGCCGCCCACGCCGAGGCCGAGGATGAACCTGAACGCGATCAGGAAGCCCACGCTCGGAGAGAACGCGGACGCGAGGGCGAAGACGAGCATGATCGCCGCTTCGAGCCCGTAGATCTTCTTGCGTCCGACCAGGTCGGCGACCCGACCGTAGAGGATCGCTCCGAGGAAAGCCCCGAGCAGCGTCATCGAGTTGATGAGCCCGGACTGGGTGGAGCTGAGGTGCCACTCCTTGGTGATCAGCACAGAGGCCGTGCCGATGATGAACAGGTCGTAGGCGTCGGTGAAAAAGCCCATGCCCGATGTGAAAAGCGCTTTCAGGTGGAACTGTGAGATCGGGGCCTCGTCCATGGCCTCGGTCAGGTCTATAGCCGCACTGTCTGCCACGCTTGCTCCTCCGGGTCGGCGGATGGTCGAGTCCAGAACGTATCGATCGAACCTTTCTCGCTCGTAAACCTCGTGGAAACTTCAGGTGATCTGGATCTGAATTCCGCGTAGCCCGTGGCGAACACGACCGCGCTGGTCCCCGCGCGCGGCCCCTCGACGGCGAGGGGGCTGACGCTCCGCCTCCTCGCCGTTGGCTCCGCCTACGAGCCGGGCGGGGTGACCGACTGCCAGTTGGGCTGCGAGGGGTGGCTCAGCCCCACCGGCCCCCGGCCGAAAACCGACAGGATGTTGAGGGTCATCCGGACGAGATCGGGTGAGAAGCAGTCGCTGCCGGCGGCGGCGCAGGGATCGAGGGCGTAGATCCAGTTGACGGTGCCGGTGTCGAGAACGCCGGCTTCTGAGGTCGGGCTGGTGTAGTAGGTGAGGTCCGAGTAGGTGTAGCTGTCCCACTGACCCTGGTTGGTGTACACCGACTGGACGGGAAGCGGGGAGTGGGCCATCACCTCGATGTCGTTCGGGAACGAGCCTTTCGGGGGGAGATGGTCGATGTCGGAGAGGATCACACCGGGCACCTGCGATCCGGCGGTGAGCCCGGTTCCTTTGTAGATCCAAGCACCGGGGTCGGTCACCTCGAGCGGCATGGGCGCCACCCCTGGCTCGGTGTAGCCGGCGTACTCCTGGCCGATGAACGGAACCTCCGACCAGTTCGTCGGGGGCGACGCCCACGTGTTGCCGGTGACCTCGTCGGGGTTGCCCACACCGTCGAGGGGGTCCTCCGCCGAGTCCCGGTAGTCGACCTCCTCCTGGGCGGGCCCGAGCGGGGAGGCCTGCAGGCGGGCGTGACGCAAAACGGCCGCCGCGCCGAAGAAGACGACGTTCATGCCCCGTTTGAACGCCTGCACCATCGCTTCCCTCTCGTGGTACGTCCACGTCTCGTCGTGACCGAGGGAGAGCAGCACGCGGTGGTTGTCGAGGATGCCCGGATGCTGGTCGACCGTGATGTCGGTGACATAGGCGACGTCGAGGCCGTGCTTCTCCATCAGCCTCACCAGCGGGTACTCGTTGGTAAGGAAGTCCGACGCCCCGTTGCCCGAGGCGTACGGGCGGTCGAAGGAGACGATCCGGGCCCGGTTGCACGGCGGGTAGGACGGCGCGCAACTGCCCTCGCCTTGGTAGAAGGAGTAGCCGCCGTAGGTGTTCCAGCCCTGCTCGGTCAAGCTCCGGGCCATCACGAGGTAGGCGGCGGTGCTCGCCGGGTCCCAGATGGTCATCAAGACGTAGCTCTGCTCGTTGCCCGCCCCGACCAGCTTGAACAGGTAGTCGCCCTGGACGAAAGCGGAGGTGATCGGCACGGTGAGCGAGAGCGTCCAGTTGTCGCAGCTGACCATGTTGACCCCCGGGGTCACCGGGCAGGGCGGCTGAACGTGGCCCGGGACCGTTGGCGACACCCAGATCTGCCGGGCGCCGAGCCCCCCGTACCAGCCCATCCGGTATGCGACGACGTGGAAAGAGGGGGCGGTGGTCGAGACGTAGAGGTTCACGTCCTGGCCGGGCGCGGCGTACGTGGTGTTGGCGAACCCCTGGATGTAGCCGGTGGCGGGGGCGCCGGTGATCCGCCAGCTGGCAGTCCCGGGCAGGCGGTTCTCGTCGACGATCGCCGAGGACACCACTCCGTCAGCCGTGGGAAACGTGCGCGGACGGGGCAACGTGGTGGAAGACCTCCTCGCCTTCGAGGCGGCCGGTCTTTCTCCGGTTGCCGAGCGGGCCGCCGACCCTCCCGAGCAGGACACGAGCAGCACTGCTGCGAGCGCTGCGGCTGCGAGCGGTGTGCCGCGTCGCCTGCGTGTCATGCGGGACGGTCGGGGGACTCCTGCCGCGGCGCCCGGGCGCCGAGGCCGGTGCTTTGGGTCATGCCGCGGGCGAGCTTACGTGTCGACCCGGTCTTTCAGGGCGTCAGCAACCTCAGGGCGGATGGAACGTCTTGCGGCCCGGTAGCGTTGATAGCTGGAGCATGGCGAAGCATTTCGCTCCCCGAAGGAGCCACCGTCTGCTGGCCCTGGCCGGCGTCGTGGTCGTACTCGCCGCCGGCGGGTCGGCTCTGGCCGTGCGCGCCGTCGGGGCGCGGGGCGACCCGGCAGCAGAAAGCGCGTCGGTACCGTCGAGCACGGCGCCGCCGCCCCCGCTGTCGGTGACACCCCTCACCCCCGCCGCCGGTGCCAAAGATGTGAACGGCACGCAGCAAGTGGTGATCTCCACAAGCGCCCCCGTCGACACGAGCGCCGTTGCGCCGACGATCTCGCCGGCCGTCGCCGGGACTTGGACGGCCACGTCCGACCAGCTCGTCTTCACCCCTGCCGACGCCTACGCGCCTTCGACCACCTACACGGTGACGCTGCCCGCCGGGCTCCGCTCCACGGCCGGTAACGTGCTGGCGGGCGCGGCGACGTTCACCTTCACCACAGAGGCGGGTTCGACCCTGCGCCTGCAGCAGCTGCTGGCCGAGCTCGGATACCTTCCCCTCCACTGGACGCCCTCCCCCGCGGCCGCGACGGCTCCGCTGGGCCAGTCCGTGTTCAACCCGCCGGCGGGCACTTTTTCCTGGGCTTGGCCCAATCCTCCGCCGACGCTCGCCTCCCAGTGGGCGCCGGGGGCGTACACGGTCATGGTCAAGGGGGCGGTGATGGCCTTCGAGTCGGATCATGGTCTCGCCACCGACGGCATAGCCGGCCCGGAGGTGTGGGCGGCGCTGACGGCGGCCATGTCCTCGCCCAACCCGCCCTCGAACCCCCACGGCTACACCTACGCGCTGGCCAACAAGGCGCTGCCCGAAAGCCTGACCGTGTGGCACGACGGCACCGTCATCTCGACGAGCCCGGCCAACACGGGGATCGCCGCCGCCCCGACAGCCGACGGCACCTTCCCCGTGTATGAGCGGCTCGCGACCCAGGTGATGCGCGGCACCAACCCCGACGGGTCGCACTACGCCGATCCCGTGGCGTGGGTGGCGTACTTCAACGGCGGCGACGCCATCCACTACATCGCCCGCAGCGCCTACGGCTACCCCCAGAGCCTGGGCTGCGTGGAGGTGTCCTACGGGGTGGGCAAGCTGATCTGGCCCTACCTGACGATCGGGAGCCTCGTCACCGTCGAGGGCTGAGGAACCCCCGGTTACGATCCGTCCGAGGGCAGATCAGCGCCTGTTGGCGCGAAGCCGGCGCAGCACCGGCCAGCCGGCGAGGACAGAGCCGGTGCCGGCCATCATGGAGATCGCCACGTCCACCGACACCCGGCCCTGCTTCGCCCAGTAGACGTCCTGCAGGTCGAGCAGCAGGGCGAACTCGTCGACGATGAGCGCCAGGCCGGACCCGTAGCCGGTGGCGACCAGCGGGTGCCGGCGGGTCCTCTCATCGCCGCGCAGGGCGACGCCGCCGACGCCCGAGACGAGCAGGATGCCCCACAGGTAGTGGTGCAGGTGCACGCCGCCGGCGCTGATGTTGCGGAGGGGACCCTTGCCCGCCCTGATGCTGTAGGTGATCGCCCTCACCAGACCGAACGTGGCGGTGAAGGCGAGCCAGCTGATGAGCGCACTCTGCTGGCCAGGGTGGAGCTCCTCGCGAAACGCCTGCTGCACCTCGGCCGGCTGCGGGATCGTCGTCGGCATGCCCCATCCTTGCACCAGCCCGGCGTCGCTCACCCGCCGCGCCGCTTCGGACGGCCGGGCTGGTTCTGCTAAACGAGGTACCTGCGCTCCCACCACCCGGCGCCGGCCCCGGCGACCGCGACCACGACATGGAGGCACCACCATGAGCGACCCTTACGACGCCTTCCCCGGCCTCGCCTTCGACCGGCCCGCCGAAGGCGTGCTCCGCATCACCCTCGACGCGCCCGGCCTGAACGCTGTCAGCCCGCAGGTGCACCGCGAGCTTGCTGACGTGTGGCTCGCCGTCGACCGCGACCCCTCTACCAGGGTGGCCCTGCTGCGCGGCGCCGGCAAGGCGTTCTCCGCCGGGGGGTCGTTCGACCTTCTCGGGGCGATGATCGACGACTACGCCACCCGCACCCGCATCATGCGGGAGGCCAGGGACCTTGTGTTCAACGTGATCAACTGCTCCAAGCCGATCGTTTCGGCCATCCACGGACCGGCGGTGGGAGCCGGGTTGGTGGCCGCTCTGCTCGCCGACGTGTCGGTCGCTGCCCGCGGCGCCCGGCTCATCGACGGCCACACGAGGTTGGGGGTGACAGCCGGGGACCACGCGGCGATCTGCTGGCCGCTGCTGTGCGGCATGGCCAAGGCGAAGTACTACCTCTTGACCTGCGAAGCGTTGACCGGGGAGGAGGCGGAACGGATCGGGCTGGTGTCGCTGTGCGTGGACGACGGCGAGGTCCAAGAGCGGGCGCTGGCCGTCGCCGGCCAGCTTGCACAGGGCGCCCAGGCGGCCATCCGCTGGACCAAGCAGACCCTCAACCACTGGTACCGGGCCCAGTCGGCCGTGCTCGACGCCAGCCTCGCCTACGAGTTCTACGGGTTCTGCGGCCCCGACGCCGCCGAGGGCCTCGCCAGCCACAAGGAGAAACGGGCGCCGCGCTTCACCGGCCCCACCTCGGAGTGACCGCCGGAGGCGACGGCGTTATCATCTGCCCCTCGAGGGCTGGAGGGCACATGGGATCGCTGGACGGCAAGGTGGCCGTCGTTACCGGGGCCGGCGGCGGCATAGGGTCGGCGATCGTCGCCGAGCTGGCCGCCGGGGGGGCTTCGGTGGCGGCGTGGGATCTGGACGGTGACGGCGCCAAACGGGCGACGGACGGCTTGGACGGCGCGCTGGACGTCGAGGCCGACGTCACCAGCCGCGCAAGCGTGGAGGCGGCCCTCGCCGAGACGGAGCGCCGGCTCGGGCCGGTCTCGATCCTGGTCAACAACGCCGGGATCGACCAGATCGAACGCTTCCTCGAATCCTCCGAGCCCACCTGGGAGAGGATCGTCGCCGTCAACTTCCTCGGGACGGTCCGCTGCTGCCACGTCGTCGTGCCGGGGATGGTGCAGCGGGGCAGGGGTGCGGTTGTCTGCATAGGGTCCGACGCCGGGCGGGTCGGGTCGTCGGGCGAGGTCGTCTACTCGGGGACCAAGGGCGGGGTCATCGCCTTCGCCAAGGCGCTGGCGCGGGAGGTGGCCGCCAGCGGCGTGACGGTGAACGTCGTCTGCCCCGGCCCGACCGACACGCCCCTGCTCGACCAGGTGGCACGGGCGTCGCAGAAGCTCTACGACGGCCTGGCGCGGGCCGTGCCGATGCGGCGGATCGCCCGTCCGGCCGACATCGCTCCCGCGGTGGCCTTTTTCGCTTCCGACGGCGCCGCCTACATAACCGGGCAGACACTCTCGGTGTCCGGCGGCTTGACGATGGCCTGAGCGGCGAGGCCGATGCCCGCCAAGGTCGTGGACGTCGAGGTGGCCGGGGCCTGGCCGGCCATCGACACCGGCGGCTACCCCGAGGCGTTCGTCCTCGTCCGCCTCTACGGGCGGCCGGTCGGGACGCTGCGGGTGCGTCCGACGGCGGGCACCGTCGAACCGTACCGGGTGCGCCGTGCGGTCGAGGAGGACCCAGAGCTCGCCTCGCTCCTTTTGGAGCATCTCTGCCTGGCCCGGCTGGCCGGGCGGCCCCAGCGCGTCCCGGCCTCGGCTGAGCGAAGCTTCACGATAGTCGTCTGCACCCGGGACCGGCCCGTCGAGCTCGGGCGGTGCCTCGAGTCCCTCGCCGCCCTTCGTCTCGCCAACGGCGAGGTGCTGGTCGTCGACAACGGCTCGGGCGGCGACGCGGCGCAGGTCGCGGCCGGCCGGTGGGGGTTCCGCTGTGAGCGCGAACCCCTCCCGGGGCTGAACGCCGCACGACGGAACGCCCTGCGCCACGCGGCGGGGGAGATCCTGCTCTTCGTGGACGACGACGCCGTGGTGGACGCTGGGTGGCTCGACGCCATGCTCGAGCCCTTCTCCGAACCGCTGGTGGGTGCCGTCACCGGCTTGGCGTTGCCGCTGGAGCTCGAAACCGAGGCCCAGGAGCTCTTCGAGCGTTACAGCAGCTTCAGCCGGGGTTTCCGGCGGCGGGTCTTCGACATGGCCGAACACCCTCCGGCGGCGGCCGGCCAGGCAGGCGCAGGCGTCTCGATGGCCATCCGGAGGGACCTGCTGTCACGGCTGCGGCTGTTCGCCCCCGAGCTCGACGCGGGGACCGACGCCCGTTCGGGCGGCGACCACTACGCCCTGTCGCGGGTGCTGGCCGCCGGCTACAGGATCGTCTACCAGCCCGAGGCGCTCGTCTGGCACCTCCACCGCCGCGACTACGAGGCCATGAAGAGGACGGTCGCCGGCTACAGCACCGGCGTCTACGTGGTGCTCACCCGTCTCCTCCTGCACCACCGGGATCTGCAGGCGGCGAAGGTCGGTTGGGAATGGTTCCGGACCCACCACCTGCACGAGCTGCGGCGGTCCCTGACGCGGGCGCCGGGAGCGGCCCCCGTGGATCTCGTCCTGGCGGAGATCCGGGCGGCGTTCGGAGCACCAGCGGCCTACCTTCGGACCCGGCGGGCCGAGCGCGCCCGGGGGGACCGTTGAGCGGCCTGCTCTGCAGCGTGGTGGTTCCCACCTTCGGCCGCCCCGCCTCGTTGCAGCGCGCCCTCTCCAGCCTCGCCGGCCAGAGCGCCGACCATCGAAGCTACGAGACGATCGTCGTCGTCGACGGGCCGGACCGAGAGTCCTGCCGTCTACTGGAGCGCTGGGAGAGCGAGGGCCGGCTGGCCAACCTCTCCCACCACGTGATCGACCGCTCCGGCCCGGCCGCAGCCCGGAATTTCGGCTGCGACAGGGCTCGCTCGCCGGTCGTCGTGTTCCTCGACGACGACATGGAAGCCGACGCGCGCCTGGTCGCCGCCCACCAGGCCCACCACCGTTCGGGCCGGCGTATCGCGGTGCTCGGCGACTGCCCCATCGCCCTCGGCGAGCGGCCCCCCATGTACCGACTCAGAGCCTGGGCGTGGTGGGAGCAGAAGCTGCACGACCGTTGCGAGGGGTCGAGCCTGCCCCGCTACACCGACTTCTGCACCGGGAACGTCTCGTTGCGGGTCGAGGACTTCCGCGAGGTCGGCGGGTTCGACCCCGACTTCCGCGGTTACGGGCTGGAGGATTACGAGCTCGGATGGCGGCTCCTCGACGCCGGCGTCGGCTTCGTTGCGGACCGGTCGGCCCGAGCCGACCACCATCACAACCCGAGCCTGTGGACGACACTCGTGCGTCACCGTGCGGAGGGAAGAGCCGAGGTCCTCCTCGGCAGCAAGCACCCGATCCTGCGCCCGGGACTGCGCCTCATGAGTCTCCCTCGTGGAGGCTCCGCCTGGACGTACAAGCTTGCGTTCGGGGCGCCGGCTGCGGGCGACGTGCTCGCCGCGGCCGCGATGGCCCGCCTCGACGCCTTCGAGAAGCTCTCGAAGCGCCGCAGATGGGCGCAGCTGTACGAGGACGTGCGCGCCTACTGGTTCTGGCGGGGCGTGGCCTCCGCCCTCGGATCGCTCGAGGAGCTGTTCCGGTTCCAGGCCGCGGCGCCCCCACCGCCGACCGTCAAGGTGGATCTGGC
>DATGKR010000062.1:0-17477 GCA_035294565.1 Acidimicrobiales bacterium
CCGACCGAGTAGATGTCCGAGGCCGCGGTGGCCGGCGCTCCGTGGAGGCGTTCGGGGGCCAGGTAGGCGGGGGTGCCGAGCAGGGCGACGGTCATGGTCGGGTCGCCGCCCACGTCCATGACGGCCTTGGCGATGCCGAAGTCGCCGACCTTCCAGAGGCCTCCGCCGGCGGCGAGGATGTTCCCGGGTTTCACGTCGCGATGCATGACGCCGGCGGAGTGCGCCGCCTGCAGCGCCGACAGGACCTGGCGGGCGAGCTCGCGCACCTCCTCTTCGCTCATCGGCCCCGCCCGGAGACGGTCGGCGAGCGTCGAACCCGGGAGCCGCTCCATGACGATGAACGGGACGCCGTCGGGCGTCTCGCCGCTGTCGTAGACGGAGACCACGTTCGGGTGTGACAGGCGGGCCGCCAGGCGCGCCTCGGACTCGAAGCGCTGGCGGACACCGGGTTGGTGGGCTATGTCGGAGCGGAGCAGCTTGACCGCCACCGGGCGGTCGAGGCGCAGGTCGTGGCCGGCGCGCACCTCCGCCATGCCACCCCTGCCGATGACCTCGCCGAGCTGGTAACGGTCGGCGAGCTCGGTGGTCACGGGGTCGAGGGGCAGGGCCGGGGGTCCCACGGCGTGAGGTGGTCGCCGGCCGAGCTGGGTTTCTGACCGTTGACCGTCTGCTTCGCGGGCGCCCCGGTCTGGGCGGTCGAACCGCCGGAGGTGGTCGGGCTGGGAGCTGGCACTGTAAGTCCTGTACCCGCATCCACCGTTATCGTCCCAGGCTGCACCGCCGCGTCCTGCTGGAGCATCACCGGCCCCGAGAGGTGCTGGAAGACCGACATCGCCAGCGCGAGCTGCCCGGGGTGGTAGCGGACCAGGGTTTCGCTCGGCGTACCCTTGACCGGCCCGTTTCCGATGGTGCCGATCGGCAGGCCGTACGCGCGGAGGCCGGCGGCGGTGTCGGTGGCCAGCAGCCCGATCCCGGTGACGTTGTACACGTTGACGCTCGCGGGGGTCTGCGCCGCGGGTAGGGCGTTGTGGTCCCAGGCGGCGATCACCTGGTTGTCGAGGGGCTGGACCGGGAAGTCGACGTCGCCCATCTGGTAGCCGCCGTAGTAGTAGTTGTTGACGGTCACCACCGGAAGCGTCGTCTCGGCGACCGAGTTGGGCGAGATGTGGCGGTAGCGGGCTGCCAGGCTGAGGAGCTGGCCCTTGAGCCCCGGGTCGATGGTGATCTGGTTGATGACCGCCGCCAGGAAGGCGTTCAGTGTGAGGGGGTTGCCGAGCCCCTTGGAGAGGGCGGTGGAGAACAACACCCGCAGGAAGGTGTGGTCGCGGACGATCCTCGACAGGTCGGACAGCGGGTCGTGGGGCCAGTCGTAGCGGGGGGCGTTGTCGCCCGGCGGGTCGTACTGCAGGTGGCGCGCCCGCACCAGGGCCAGCGCCTGCGCCCCGTTCAGGTGGATGCAGCCGGTGTTGGGCACCCAGAGCAGCGAGTACTGGTCCCACAGCCGCTCGGGGAAGTACATGTTGATCCCGCCGAGCGCGTTGACCGTGTTCATGAAGCCGTTGAAGTTCAGCTCGACGAAGTGGTTGATGGGGATGCCGAAGTCGTCGGTTATCGCCTGGATCAGGTTGTCGGGACCGTTCGGGCCGTCGTTGAGGGCGGCGTCCACCTTCTGGTAGCTGCCGACCGGGCTGCCCGGTGGCATGGGCACGAAGAGGTCGCGGGGGATGGACAGGATGGAAGCCTTGTCGGTGCGCGGGTCGAGATGCAGGATCATGATCACGTCGGACAGTGACCCCGACAGCTCCTGCGGGTTCCCGAACTGCGCCGCCTGGGCGGGGCTCAGCCCGGCGCGGGTCTGGTTGCCGATCAGCAGGATGTTCTCCGGGCTGCCCGCGCCGCCCGGGTTGGCCGTCAGGTGGGCTGCCCCCTGGGTGCGGATGGAGTCGATCCTGTAGCGGACGTAGCCGTAGGCGCCCCCGGCGGCCACGAGGCACACCGCCACGACCGTGTTGACCAGGATCAACAGGCGTCTGGGCCAGCGGCGCCGGGGGATGAGCCTGCGCCGGGAATGATGTCTCGTCGGGGGTGTTCTCATTGTTTCTTGGGGCTCGCCGGCCGAACAGCTCGGCCGAAGCCCCGTCGACGTGTCCGGGGGGAGGATCGCATGCGGGCGGCAGTAAAGCCTAACCGGCCGACTGCCGAATTACACGGCGTGTACCTGATCGAGGGGCACGGGCCGCAGCCGCCGGGCGGGGCCGGCACAGCGGCGTTGAAGCGCTTCCTGGCCCGCTGCCCCGGAGCGGCGGTGGCGGCCGTCACCGGCGACGCGGCAGCGCGCTTCACCGAGCTGCCGGGGGGTCTCGTAGACCCCGCTCAGCCCAGGCTCGATGCGGCCTCGCTGGTCGACGTGGTGGCCCCGGCCGACCGCAAGATGGTCTCCAAGGTGTGGGCGCGGGCGCGGCTGGCCGGTGCGGCCACCGCCCAGGTGTCCCTCGCCGACGGCCTTGCCGAGAAGGGCTTCTTGTCCTTCTTCGACCTGCGCGACGAGCACGGGATCCTGGCCGTGGTCCTCGCCGACGTGTCACCGGAACTAGCCGAACCGGTAGCGATGGACGTGGCCGGCGACGACCCGCAGCCCGGCGAGCCTGCGCGGGTCGGCCACGTGTGGAAGGACGGGGCCGCTCTGATCACAGCCGTCAGCCCCGCCGTCGAGCGTCTGCTCGGCTGGGCGGCCGCGGAGCTGGTCGGCCGGCGGTCGCTCGAGCTGATCCACCCCGACGATCACGAGCGGGCGATCGACGCCTGGCTGCAGATGCTCGACTTCCCGGGGCCCGGCCGCCCCGTCCGTCTCCGCCACCAGCACCGCGACGGCCAGTGGGTGTGGCTGGAAGTGACCAACCACAACCGCCTCACCGACCCTACCCACGGCGACGTGGTGGCAGCCGTGCTGGACGTCTCCGCCGAGGTCGCCGCCCAGGAGGCCGCCCGGGCCAGCCGGCAGCTGCTCGAGCAGGTGACGGAGACGCTGCCCATCGGCCTGTTCCACGCTGACATGGACGGCCGGTTGGTCTATGTGAACCAGAAGCTGACGAAGATGGCGGGACTGGCCGCCGGCTCCCTGCTCCAGTCCTGGCCCGGTGCCTGCCCGGCCGCTGCCGGCGAGGTGGCCGGGGCGCTCAACGTGGCTCGCTCCGGCGCGCCGGCCGATCTGACCGTCGAGGTACCCGACGCCGACGGCCGCAGGTGCCACTGCGCCCTCAGCCTGAGACCGCTCTTCGGCGTGGACGGGTCGGTGGACGGGGTGACCGGGGCGGTCGAGGACGTCACCCAGCGCGTCGCCGAGCAGCGCGCTCTGGAGGCCCGTGCGGCGACCGACTCGCTCACCGGGTGCCTCAACCGCTCGGCCACCCTCGCCGTGCTCCAGGACGCCCTGGACTCGATCGGATCCGAGCCGGACCGGCCCGGCGGGGTGGCGCTCATATTCGTCGACGTCGACGACTTCAAGACCGTCAACGACAGGCTCGGCCACCTCGCCGGCGACGCCCTCCTGGTGGAGGTCGCCACCCGCCTTCGCAACGCCGTGCGCGCCCGCGACAAGGTCGGCCGCTTCGGCGGTGACGAGTTCCTGGTCGTGGCGTCCAACGTCCGCAGCCCCGAGCACGCCATGAACGTCGCCCGCTGGATCGCCTCGCGCACCTTGAGGGGCATCGTCGTGGACGGGGTGGCCATCGACGTGAGGGCCAGCATCGGCCTCGCGTGGAGCGACCAGCCGGGCACGCCGGCGACCGCGCTGGTCAGCCAGGCGGACTCGGCGATGTACCGCTCCAAGCGGGGGCGCCGCTGCCAGCCCGTCCTGGGCTGACGCCCCTTCGATGGGCGGCGGCCGGGGTTATTCGGAGGGGGTGCAGCCGGACGTCCCGGTCGTCGTCCCCACGGTATAGTTGCTCCCCGGACCGCCCGAGTCGACCTGCTGCAAAGACCCGGCCGACAACCCTGTCGGGTTGGGTGGAACGCCCACCTCTATGTAGGTGAGCCCGGTGGGCTGGCCCAGCACCGAGCCCGGCGCCGGGTTCCCGATGTGAGCGAGAGGCACGTCTATCTCCACGACGCCGTCGTGGCCGGTGACGAGCTCGCCGGTGTCGGTGTTCACCGTCTGGTAGTTGTGGCTGGTGCCGACGGCGTTGACCGTGCCGTCGAAGAAACCGGGCGCCGAGCCGGGCAGGGCGCTGAGCTGGGCTTGGGCGAAGTACGTGGTGCCCTTGTAGGTCCAGGTCATGTACCAGTCCTCGCCGGTGGCCCCGGTCGGGACTGTCTTGGTGAGGTCCTCGACCATTAGCTCGACGACCAGGGACTTGCCGTCTGCGCTGGGGGCCATGTTGCCCTCCAGCAGGGTCAGCTGCGGGTCGCTGTTGCCGAACAGGTCGGTGGCTGTGTGCGCAGGGTTGGTCCAAAGGGCGTTGCAGCTGCCCGACGGGTTCGTCGGCGGCGGGGGCATCACGTCGTTGGTGGGGGTCTCGCTGCCGTCGAGGGTGGACATCAGGTGGGCCACGTCGGGGACTCCCCAGCCCGACACGTAGTCCCACCCCGGGGCCGCGTGGTAGTAGCCGTTGTCGCCGATGGTTATGTCGTAGAAGTCCTTGGAGTAGGCGGGGCTCTCGCCGACCCTGTAGATCGAGTAGTCGGCGAACCCGAGCCCCGGGTAGGTGACGCTCGTCACTGTCTCCTGCTTGGCCCGGGCCGAGCTGCGGGGCGCGGCCGCCGTCGTCACCACGGCGGGGGCGGCGGCCTGGATGCGGGTCCACATGCCCACCCACAGCGGCGAGCTGAGGGAGGTGCCGCCCTCGACGGTGGGCGCGCCGTTGGCGACGATGTCGTAGCCGTTGTCGTACACGTTGCCGGACATGGCCGCCACGTCGGGGGCGCCTCTACAGATGGTGCCCGGCGGGAATGGGCTTCCCGTCTGGTCGACGAGGCAGGGGATGTCCACGGCGGGGTCGCCCTTCTGGAAGGAGGGCTCTGCCTGGAAGGGGGCCGCCCCGCCGCCGGTGAACTCCCAGGCTGTCTCGAGGGCCCGGTGCGGCGGGTTGGCCCCGTCGGAGTACAGCTCGGTGCCGCCGACGCACACGGCCCAGTCGCTGGCGCAGGGGTAGTTGTCGAAGGGCACCGCCTGGTTGGCGACCCCGTTGCCGGCCCCCACCACCGGCAGGACGAGCACGGGACAGGACGAGCCGGTGTCACCAGCCGAGGCGAAGAGGGTGCGCCCTTCGGCGACGGCCTGTTCCAGGGTCGCCTCGGCGACGGGTTCCAGCTCGTCGCCGAGCTCGGTGCCGTATGGGAGCTGGGCTAGCGGTCCGGTCACCGGGTTGGTCGGGTTGGTCTCGCACTCGCCGAAGGAGGCGTTCGCCTGCTTCGGGCCGTTCGGGTCGTTCACCCACGCCTGGAAGAGGCTCTCGACGGAAGCGTCGTAGAGCGAGTTGGCGAAGTACATGGTCACGCCGTAGGCGTCGGGGGCCATCCCGGTGGACGCCTGCGTGTCGAGGTCCCACTCGACCTGGCCCGAGTCGTCGGTGAAGGGGCCCGGCCCGACGTGGTCGACGGTGACCGGCACCTGCGGCAGGTTGTTGTCCTTCTCGAAGACCCGCAGGTTGGAGATCACGTCGGCCGTCTGGCCTTCGCCGAAGACGGCGAGCGTCTGGCCCTGGCCCAGGTCCGACGACGGCATGTCGTACATCGACCACATGTCCTGCGGCCCGTAGAAGCAGCTGGGGAGGCAGCCCGGGACCGCCGGTGCCTGCTGGGGCACTTGGGGCGCCTTGGGTGTGGAGAAGCGCTGGAGGGTGTTGAGCCCCACCACGCTCAGGATCGAGTCGCCGGCGGGGACGACCGGAGGCGTGGTGTTGGCCAGGAAGGTCACGCCTTGCGAGGTGTAGCGGTCGATGGTCGTGCCGAAGAGCCGGTCCAACTGCGACACCGTGCCCGAGGCTTCGACCCAGTCGCCGGCCTGCGTCGTCTCGTCGATGGTGAGCCCTCCCGAGCGCAGCCACGACAGGACGCGGGCGTAGGTCGAGGCCGGCACGCCGAAGCGCTCGGCGAAGCCGGCCGGGGTGAGGAAGTGGTGGTATTCGGGGCTCGAAGGGTCGTACTCCGACGCCACGTACGTCCCGACCGCGGAGGGGTCCGGAAGGGAGAGGGCTACGCCGACCTGGAGGACCCGGCCGGCCGGGGCCGGCCCGGTCGGCGCCAGGAGGTTCAATCCCGGCAGCACGTCGGCGGGGATCGTCGCGGTCGAGCCGCCGCCGGTCGCGCCCCGAGAGGCGGCTGTGACAGCGCCAGGCGCGCCCGAGGCGCCGGCCGTGGCAGCCCCAGCCGCCGCAGAGGCGGCTCCCGCCGCAGCAGCTCGGCTGACGGCGGGCTGCTGCCCCGACGCGGCCAGCGCCGGGAGGAGGCCGCCGCCTAGCCCCGCGGTGAGAGCGGCCGCGGCTGCCAGGCAGAGAACGTTGAGGCTCGAGCGGTGCAAAGAAGTTCCTCCTCGCGGCAGGGATCGCCGTGTTGAAACTTCGCCGTCTGCGCGGCGTTCCCTGCCGGCGTGGGGGGTCGGCCCGACGACTGGTTCACCGGGCGGGGCTCGGGTAAAACCTTGCGCCGTCGCGCCCCCATCCCCCCCGACCGGCGCGACAATCCGGATCCCCACCAGGTTGCGATTGATTGTGAGGCCCGATGCCCTTAGCGGGTACTTTCGACGTGCTTGACTTCGCCGAGATCCTCGCCTTGCTGGCGAGGCGAGGAGCGACCGGCAGGCTCCAGGTGCGAACGGCGTCGATGCACGGCACGATCTGGCTGGCCGAGGGGAGGGCGACCGCGGCCGACCTCGGGGGTGAGACCCGCCAGAAATGGAGGGCCGCGGTGGAGGACCTCTGCTTCGACGCCCTGAGATCGCCGAGAGGCAGCTTCGAGTTCCACCCCGACGACCTGTCGGCGGTGCCACCCGGGCCGCGGGTGCGCCTCGAGACCATCGTCGCCGCCGGCAAGCGCCGCCTGGAGTCGTGGCAGGAGGTCGAGTCGGTGATCCAGTCGTTCGACGCCGTGCCCCGCCTGGCCGAGTCGCTCGGCGACGACGGCTTGATGCTCGACCCGGAACGCTGGAAGGTGCTCGTCTCGGTCGACGGCCGCCGGACCGTCGCCGCCCTCGCCCGCCGGCTGGACATGGAGCTCCTCGACTTCTGCCAGCTCCTCAAGCCGCTCGTAGAGAGCGGCGCCGTCGTTTTGGAGCAGCCCGAGGGCTGGCTAAGGTCGCTGCCCAAGGTCCGCCTGGAAGGCGAGTGGCCCGGGGGCGCCCCGCCGGTGATGCCGAGCGCCGGCGAGGGGATCGCCGTCCTGAACGTCGGGTCCACCCCCGCGCCCGAGGTCGTCTCCGTCGAGGTCGCGCCGTCCGACGCCGAAGCGTCCGACGGCAAGGGCCGCTGGCTGCTCCGAGGCAAATCCAGGGCCAGATGAGCGCCGTCCTGACCGTCCCGCTTCTGCTGATCCTCCTGGCCATGGCCGGGCGGTGGCTGGGCAAGGGTCGGCGCGACACCCAGTCGATCGAGTCGCACCACCACAGCCTCGACGTCCTCGAGCACCTCTCCGGGGCGTCCCCCTCGGCGCATCCCTCCCCCCCGCAGGTGTCGGCCCACGTGCGCGTCCTGCGCGCCGACGAGGCGCCCGCCGTTCCAGCTCGCAGGTCGCTCCTGCCCTCCTCGTCCGAGCTGCCCCGGCCCGAACCCCGGCGCGTCACGGTCCGGCCCCGCCGGGACGCCGTCCAGCCGCGCCGGCGAGTGGTGTTCATAGACGACGCTGCGAACGTGGGCCGCCCGCCGCTCGGGGGGGAGGCGCCGGCAGCCGCCGAGCCCACCGAGCCCGTCGAGCCCCCCGCTCCTGTGGAGGCCGCCGAGGCCCCCGCCCCCGTGGAGGACCTTGCATCACCGGTCGGCATCACCGGCCGCCGTCGAGCCTGGCGGCCCGCAGCCCCCCACCACCTCCGGGCTCGCCCCACCGTTGTCGCCGCGGCCGCCGCCGGGATAGCCGCCGCCGTGGTGGGCCTCCTCGTCGTCGGTTCGGGGGGTTCCCCCAACCCGGACCGCAACCCCCGCTCCCGCCCCGTCGCCGCACCGGTGCGCCCGGCGGCTCTTACGCCGACGACACCACCGCCGCCGCGGGTGGTGGCCACCAGCGCCGGCGCCACGGAGGCGAGCTACGAGGTCGCTTCGGGCCCCATCCAGATGCAGCTCTTCGCTTCGGGCCCCTGCTGGGTGGAGCTTCGCAGCGGCTCGTCCACCGGTCCCATCCTCTTCGAGGGGACGCTGCAGCCCGGCGCCGTCAAGACCTACGATGCGGACGGGCCGGTGTGGCTGCGCCTGGGCGACCCCGCGGGGGTGCAGCTCCGTCTAGACGGGGTGACCATCGCCCTGCCCGCCGCGGCGATCCCCTTCGACGTGGACATCACCGGCCCGTCGCTCTCCTCGGCCCAGTCAGTCCCGGCCGGCACCTGACCGCGTCACCCGCCCTGCCCGGCGGGGCCAAGCTGGACTTCGGCCCGGTTGCATGCTTGCATCGCGGCTCGTGACGACGACCACCAACACGGCGGTTCCCGGGGCGATCGCCGCCGGCGCCCTCGCATTCGGCGCCGCCGGGATCCTGGCACCCAAAGTGCTCCTCGGCGTGTACGGGCTGCCGGCGACGCCGCCGGTGAGGTTCCTCGCCCGCCTCTGGGGAACCCGGACGGCCGTCCTCGGCGCCCTCTACCTGGCCTCGCCGTCGGAGGACTCCCGCCGGCGGATGCTCGTCGCCGAGGTTGCGCTCAACGCGGCCGACGCCGCGATCGCCGCCGCCGCGCCGGGGATCCCTCTGCGCGCGCGGGTCATGGCCGCGCTCACCTCGGCGGGCTTCGCCGGCGCCGGGGTCGCCGTGCTCGCCGGCGCCGTCTGAACGGCCCGGCAAGGCAGCGATGCCCCGACCGAACGTCGTCCTGATCGTCCTCGACGACGTCGGTTTCGGTCAGCTGGGCTGCTTCGGCTCGCCCGTCGCCACCCCCAACTTCGACCGCCTCGCCCGGGAGGGGCTGCGCTACAACCGCTTCCACGTCACCTCCATCTGCTCGGCGACCAGGGCCGCCCTGCTCACCGGGCGCAACCACCACGCCGTCGGCGTCGGCATGACCATGGAGACCCCGCTGACCTTCCCCGGCTACACGGGGCGCATCCCGCCCAGCGCCGCCCTGCTGGCGCGGATCTTGAAGGACAACGGTTACAGCACCTTCGCCGTGGGCAAGTGGCACCTGGTGCCCCGCGGCGAGTACTCGGCGGCCGGCCCGACGACACGCTGGCCCCTCGGCCAGCACATGGGCTTCGAGCGGTACTACGGGTTCCTCGGCGCCGAGACCAACCACTGGGCCCCCGAGTTGTGGCGCGACAACACCGCCGTCGACGCGCCCCGCACCCCCGCCGAGGGCTACCACCTCACCGAGGACCTGGTGGACCAGGCGATAGGCATGGTCAGGGACCAGCAGCACGCCGCGCCCGCCAAACCGTTCTTCCTCTACTTCGCCACCGGCGCCGCCCACGCCCCCCACCACGTCGCCCCGGAATGGGCGGACCGCTACCGGGGCCGTTTCGACGCAGGCTGGGAGGCCCTGCGGGAGGAGACCTTCGCCCGCCAGCTCGACTGCGGGGTAGTGCCCTCGGGGACGCGCCTCACCCCCCGCCCCTCCTGGGTGCCCGAATGGGCGACCCTGCAAGCCTGGGAGCGCAGGGTCTTCGCCCGGTACATGGAGGTCTTCGCCGGCTTCCTGACCCACACCGACGCCCAAGTCGGCCGTCTGCTCGAGTTTCTGGACAAAGATGTCACCTCGAAAGACACGATCGTCGTGCTCGTCTCCGACAACGGCGCCAGCGCCGAGGGCTCTCCCGCCGGCACCCTCAACGAGACCGCGGCGTGGCTGGCGGCGGGCCGGAGCGACGCCGCCGAAGCCGCGCGGCGGGTCGACGAGATCGGAGGGCCGCGGGTCTTCAACCACTACCCGTGGGGCTGGGCCTGGGCGGGCAACACCCCGTTCCGCCTGTGGAAGCGCTACGCCTGGCTCGGAGGCGTGCGCACCCCGCTCGTCGTGCGCTGGCCCGGCCGGCTCGAAGGCCCCGGCGACGTCCGGCCCCAGTTCTGCCACGCCGTGGACATCGCCCCCACGCTGCTCGAGGTCGCCGGCATCGAGCCGCCCCGAGTGGTCGACGGTGTGCCTCAGCAGCGCGTAGACGGGGCGAGCATCGCCGCCACGTTCACCGACCCCTCCGCCCCGGCGCCGCGCCGCACGCAGTACTTCGAGATGCACGGCAGCAGGGGCGTCTACCACGACGGGTGGAAGGCCACAACCGACTACGTCTCGCCTCTGTTCAACGAGCGGGCCCACATCCCGGGGAGCACCTCGTTCGGCTCGGAGCACTGGGCGTTGTTCGACCTCGACGCCGACTTCTCCGAGGCGGAGGACCTCTCGGCGGAGCATCCCGGCAAGGTCGTCGAGATGAAGCGGCTCTGGCAGGAGCAGGCGGAGGCCAACCAGGTCCTGCCGCTCTTCGAGGGGCCTTCCTCGCTCGCCTCGCTGCACCCCGCCCCCCAGCCCCCGCCGGCGTCGGCCACCTACCGGCCGGGCGGCGGGCCGGTCTACGAGGGGGCGTTGCCGGCGATGTTCGGCGGTTTCACCATCACCGCCTCGATCGCCGCCCCCGGCGAAGGGATCCTCTGCGCCATCGGGGACTGGAACGAGGGAATGGCTCTCTACGTCCTCGGAGGCGCGCCCGTCGCCTGCGAGGTGAGCGGAGGCGCGACGACGCGGCTCGTCGGGGAGGCGGCGCTGCCCGCCGGGCGCTCTCTGGTAAGCCTTTCGTGGTCGGCTGGTGTGCTGTCGCTCGGCGTCGACGGCCGGGCGGTTGCGACCGCCCGGCACCCAGCCGTGTTCTTCGCCGGCGTCTCGACGGCCGCCGGCGGGCTGCTCGTCGGGCGCGACCGGGGGCTCCCCGTCTCAGACGACTACACCCCACCCTTCGCCTTCGGCGGTGAGCTGCTCGGCGTCAGGGTCGACTCGGGGGCGCCGGATGGCGGCCCGCCGCCGGCCGAGAGGCTCGGGCGCGCCCTGGCCTCCGACTAGGAGAGGAGCATCCCCCGCAGGTCCCGACGACCTCGACGGTGTGGGCGACGTCGCCGAAGCCGTGCTCGGCGGCGACGGCAGCCGCCCACTCTTCCACCTCGGGGCCCTCGACCTCCACCGCCCGCCCGCACACCCGGCAGACGAGGTGGTGGTGGTGGCGGGCGCTGCCGCAACGTCGGTAGAGGGTCTCGCCGTCGTCGGTGCGCATCGTGTCTATCTGCCCCGCCTCGGCGAGCGCCCGAAGCTGGTTGTACACCGTCGTGAGGCCGATCTTCTCGCCGCGCGATCTCAACGACGCGTGGAGGTCCTGGGCGGACCGGAACTCCGGGGAGCCTTCCAGCACCTCCGCCAGAGCCCTCTTCTGGCGCGTCTCCCTTGTAACGGGAACCATTGCAAACTAGTCTAGCCGGTCGTGAGCGTCCGCTGGAAGATCACCGCCACCGCGGGCGCGGCGGCTCTGGCGGTGCTGGCCGCGGCGTGCAGCTCGGCTTCCTCGCCACCCCGGAGTGGGGTAGTGGGGGTGGTCGCCGCGGAGGACCAGTACGGCAACGTGGCTTCGCAGGTCGGCGGCCCCTACGTTCAGGTCAGCTCGGTCGAGTCCGACCCGAACACCGACCCGCACACCTACGAGGTCAGCCCCACCGTGGCCGAGGAGGTGGCCGGAGCGGATCTGGTGATCCAGAACGGTCTCGGCTACGACGGCTTCATGGCCAGGCTGGAGGACGCCTCGCCGGCGCCGACCCGGCGGGTGATCGACGTCCGGCGGCTGCTGCACCTGCCCTCCGGCACGGCCAACCCCCACCTGTGGTACAGCCCGCGGACGATGCCCGCGGTCGCCGCGGCGATAGCCGGGGACCTCGCTGCGCTGGCCCCCGCCCACGCCGCCTACTTCCGAGCGGCGGCCGCCCGCTTCGACGCCTCCCTCCGGCCGTGGACCTCGGCCCTGGCGGCGATGCGCCGGTCCTACGGCGGCGCGCGTGTCGCGGTCACCGAGCCGGTGGCCGACTACCTGCTCCAGGCCGGCGGCCTCGACGTCGTCACCCCGCTCTCCCTGCAGCTGGCGGTCATGAACGGAACCGACCCCTCCCCCCAGGACATCTCCCTCGAGGAGCGCCTCTTGGCCGGCCGGGAGGTCAGGGTCTTCGTCTACAACGAGCAGGTAACCGACACCCTCACCGAAGGGTTCCTGTCCGTCGCCCGCAAGGCGGGCGTACCGGTCGTCGGGGTGTACGAGACGATGCCCCCGCACAGCAGCTACCAGGCCTGGATGTTGTCCACCACCGAGGCGCTCGAGGGGGCGCTGCGCCGGTGACCCCCCTGCTCGAGCTCGAAGGCGTCACCGTCACCCTGGGGGGCAGGGTCGTCCTCGACGGCGTCAACCTCAGGCTCGCCGACGGGCAGTTCACCGGTCTCATCGGCTCCAACGGAGCGGGCAAGACGACGCTTCTGCGCGTCGCCCTCGGGCTTCTCACCCCCCAGCGGGGGCGCGTGCTGATCGGCGGCCAGCCCGCCAGGCGCCGCGCCGAGCTGGTCGGCTACGTGCCCCAGAAGGTGGAGCTCGACCCGGACCTGCCGCTCCGGGTCGCCGACCTCGTGGGGCTCGGCCTCGACGGCCATCGCCTCGGCCTGCCGATGCCCTCGAGGACCCGCGCCGCGCGGGTCGCCGAGGCGCTCGAGGCCGCCGGGGCGGCGCACCTCGCAGGTCAACGGGCGGGGAGGCTCTCGGGAGGAGAGCAGCAGCGGGTGATGATCGCCCACGCCATCGTCGCGCGCCCCAGGCTGCTGCTGCTCGACGAGCCCCTCGCCAACCTCGACCTGCCGAGCGCCAAGGCGATCGTGTCGGTGCTCGCCTCGGTGGCCGCCGAGCGGGGTGTCGGTGTGCTCATCTCCGCCCACGACATGAACCCGCTCCTGCCCGTCATGGACCAGGTGGCGTACATGGCCGACGGGCGCCTGGCGGCGGGCTCGACGGGCGAGGTGATCCGCTCGGAGGTGCTTTCCGAGCTCTACGGCCACCCGGTCGAGGTGATCCACGTACGCGACCGGGTGCTGGTGGTCGCCGGGTGAGCCCGCTCGTCACGGCTCTCGTGGTGGGGGCGGTGGTGGCCGCCGTCTCGGGCCCGGTCGGCGTGTTCATGGTGGCCCGCGGCCAGTCCTTCGCCGGCCACGCCCTCGCCGACGCCGGCACCACCGGGGGCGCCGCCGGCTACCTGGCGGGGGTCAACGTGCTCTACGGCTTCGTCGCTTTCAACCTCGTCGCGGCGGCCGCCATGGAGGCCCTCGGGGGTCGCCGGGCCATCGCCCGCGACGTGGCAACCGGTGTCGTCCTCGGCGCTTCCCTCGCCCTCACCGCCCTGTTCCTGCACATCGAGACGTCGACTGCGACTACCGGGGCGACGGTGACGGTGCTGTTCGGCTCGCTGTTCAGCCTGGCGCCGGGGACGGTGCCCGTGGTCGCGGCCCTCGGCGCGGTTTCGCTGGCGTTGTCAGCGCTCCTGTACCGGCCGCTGCTCCTCTCCGCGGTGCACCCCGACCTGGCCAGGGCCCGCGGCGTGCATCCTGGCCTGGTCGGCGCCGGCTACCTCGCCGCCCTCTCGTTGGCGGTGTCGCTCTCCGCGGTGACGATCGGGGCGATCCTGTCCACGGCCCTGCTCGTCGGGCCGGCGGCCGCCGCCCTGCACCTGGTTCGCAGGCCGGCGGCCGCCATGGCCCTCGCGTCCCTCGCCGCGCTCGCCTGCACGCTCGGCGGGGTGGGCCTGGCGTACGCCAGCTACCACTGGCCTCCGGCGGGGCGCGGCTGGCCGGTCAGCTTCTTCGTCGTCGCCTCCGTGCTCTTGGTGTACGGGGCGTCGCTGGCGGCGAGACGCCGCTGATGTTCAGCGGCTTCATGGTCGACACCTGGGAGGCGGCGAGCGTCGTCGCGGTCGTCGCCGGCCTGGCCGGCTTCTTCGTCGTGGCCCGCGGCTCGGCGTTCGCCGCCCACGCCCTGCCGAGCGGTGCTTTCGCCGGGGCGGCCGGCGCCTCCCTCCTCGGGGTCAGCACCACGTTGGGGCTGGGCGTGTTCTCCGTCGCCGGAGCGGCGGCCATCGCGGCGCTCGGCCGGCAGGCCCGGCGCGACGTGGCGGCGGCCCTGGCGATAGTCGCCATGCTCGCCACGGGGTCCCTTTTCCTCGCGCTCGGGAACGGCTACGCAGGCGAGGTCGACTCGCTGCTCTTCGGCCAGGTCCTCGGCGTGTCGAGCGCCCAGGTGGAGGTCACGGCGGCGCTCGGCGCGGCCTCGCTCGCCCTGCTCGTCGTGTCGTGGCGGCGGGTGCTGTGGTCCTCGGTGCTGCCCGAGGCGGCCGCCGCGCGGGGCGTCTCGCCCGGCGCGGCCGACGCCTCGTTCCTGGCGGTCCTGGCGCTGGTCACCGCCACGGCTGTCCCCGTGGTGGGCGCGCTTCTCGTCTTCAGCCTGCTCGTCGCGCCGCCCGCCGCCGCCCGCCAGCTCGCCGGGCGCCCGGGGAGCGCCGCCCTGCTCGGCACGGCGCTGGCGCTCGCCACCGTCTGGGCCTCGGTGGCCCTGTCCTACGAGGAGAACCTCCCGGTGGGATTCGTGGTCGGGGCGCTCGGCGCTCTGCTCTACGCCGCTGCCCGGCTCAGCGCAGGGCGTCGGGGCCGCGCTCGCCGGTCCGGATGCGGATGAGGTCGTCCACCTGCGTCGTCCACACCTTGCCGTCGCCGATGCGCCCGGTGCGGGCGGCGGTGACGATCGCGCTGACGACCCTCTCGGCCGCGGCGTCGTCGACGACCACCTCGACGCGCACCTTGGGGACGAAGTCGATCCGGTACTCCGCACCCCGGTAGACCTCGGTGTGGCCCCCCTGGCGGCCGAACCCCTGCGCTTCGCTGACGGTCATGCCGGCCACGCCCGCCTCTTGCAGGGCGGCTTTGACTTCCTCCAGCTTGAACGGCTTCACGACCGCGGTCACGAGGATCAACGGGCACCTCCCCCGATCGCCCCGAACGCCCGCTGTCCGGTCGCCGACTCGAAGTCGTAGGCGCTCTCCTCGAACAGGCTGATGTCGAGCCCGGCCGTTTCCTGCTCTCGCGACACGCGCAGGCCCACCGTCGCCCGGATCGCCGCGGCGATGCCCCACGTGACGAGGAACGAGTAGGCGCCCACGCTCGCGACCGCCATCGCCTGATGGGCCAAGAGAGAGGCGCCGCCGCCGTAGAAGAGCCCGTTGGCGCCGAGGGAGGACGCCGTCCCGAAGAAGCCGACCAGGAGGGTGCCCACCAGGCCGGCCACCCCGTGGACGGCGAGCACGTCGAGCGAGTCGTCCAGGCCGAGGCGGAACTTCAGGTTCACCGCCAGGGCGCTGGCGACACCGGCCAGGATCCCGATCACCGTCGCCCCCTCCGTGTTGACGAACCCGCAGGCCGGGGTGATCCCGACGGCACCCGCGATCGCCCCGCTGACCGCGCCGAGCGTGGTCGGCTTCCCGGTCTTCACTTTTTCCACCACCAACCAGGACAGCAACGCGGCTGCGGTCGCCGTGTTCGTGTTGATGAAAGCGGTGCCCGCCCCTCCGGCGTTCAGCGCCGAGCCGGCGTTGAAACCGAACCAGCCGAACCACAAGATGCCCCCGCCGAGCACCGTGAGGGGGATGCTGTGGGGCCGCATGAGCGAGTTCGGCCAACCCCGCCGGCGGCCGGCGACCAGGGCCAGCGCGGCTCCGGCCATGCCGGCGTTCAGCTCGACGACTGTCCCCCCGGCGAAGTCCTCGGTGCCCCGCTGGGCGAGCCAGCCCTCCGGGGAGAACACCCAGTGGGCGACGGGGGCGTAGACGAGCAGCGTCCAGGCGACGACGAAGGCGAGGAAGGCACCGAACTTGAGCCGGTCGGCGACCGAGCCGGTGAGAAGAGCCGCGGTGATGACGGCGAACATCATCTGGAAGGCGACGAACACGACCGGCGGGATCGTCTGCGCCTTCGCCCCGTGGTAACCGGGGACCTGTTGTCCCATGTGGGCCAGGCCGGCGAAGTGGAGGGTGCCGATGAGACCGACGCCGCCGGCGTCGGGCCCGAACGCCAGGCTGTAGGCGACCCACACCCAAAGCAGGCTGACCACGGCCATGACGGCGAAGTTCTGGATCAGCATGCCGAGCACGTTCTTGCGCCGGACCATCCCGGCGTAGAAGACGGCCAGCCCCGGCGTCATGAACAGCACGAGCGCCGCGCTCACCAGGACCCATGCCGTGTCCCCTGAGTTGTAGTGCACCGGGCGACGCTAGCGTTCGGGAGGTGACCGACGTCGACTTCCACTTCGACGTCATGTGCCCGTGGGCCTACCAGACCAGCAAGTGGATCAGGGAGGCGGCGCGGGTGCGTGACATCAACGTCAACTGGCGGTTCTTCTCCCTCGAGGAGGTGAACCGCCAGGAGGGCAAGAAGCACCCCTGGGAGCGGGAGTGGTCCTTCGGCTGGTCGATGCTCCGAGTTGCCGCCCTCCTGCGGCGCCGGGAGGGCAACGGCGCCGTCGACTCCTTCTACCGGGTCGCCGGGCGGGCCCTCCACGAGGAAGGGGTCAAGGTCCACACCCCCGAAGGGGTGAAGGCGGTCCTCGCCGAGATCGGGCTCGACGGGGGCCTCGTCGACGACGCCGTGGCCGATCCCTCCACCCACGACGAGGTCCGCTCCGACCACCAGCGGGTGCTCGACCTCGGCGGTTTCGGCGTGCCGACGCTGGTGCTGGACGGCTCGACCACCCTGTTCGGCCCGGTCGTCACCCCGGCGCCACGCGGCGAGGAGGCCGGCCGGCTGTGGGATCTGGTGGTCGGCTGGGCCGAGTTCCCTCACCTCTACGAGCTGCGCCGACCGAAGACGGCCGCCGACTGGGAGCACATCCAGCGCAGCTTCTCGCCCTACCTCGAAGCCCGCGACTGGCGGACCGTGGAGACCCCGGTCCCGTGACCGCCCCCGATCCCGGCGCCGCCCCCGATTCCGGCCCTGCCCCCGGCGCCGCCCCCGATCCCGGCCCTGCCCCTGGCGCCGTGCCCGCCCCAGGCATGGTCGCTGCCAGCTCGGCCGGGGCTCTCACCGCGCAGCTCGACGAGGTGTGGTCGGAGCTCGAGTCGTTGGGACGCTCCCTCAGCGACGCCGAGTGGTCCCTGCCCACCCCTTGCCCTGGCTGGCCGGTGTCCGCCCAGTACGCCCACGTGATCGGCACCGAGAGCATGCTGCTCGGCCGGTCCCGGCCCGCCGGCGCCTCCCCGGCTTCTTCCGCCGGCGCCTCCCCGGCTTCTTCGGCCGGCGCCTCCCCCCA
>DATGKR010000063.1:0-8772 GCA_035294565.1 Acidimicrobiales bacterium
CAACGGGAGCGTCTAGAGGCTTTCCGCCCATCGACCCGTAGAAGACGGCGTCGCCGAAGGTGAACACCCCGCCGTCGGAGGCGACCAGCCAGTAGCCACGGCCGGTAGGTGTCGCGGCCATGCCGACAACGGGGAGCGCCAGCGCCACGTCACCCATCGACCCGTAGAAGACGGCGTCGCCGAAGGTGAAAACCCCGCCGTCCGAGCCGACCAGCCAGTAGCCCTCCCCCGTCGGCGTGGCGGCCATGCCGACAACGGGAGCGTCTAGAGGCTTGCCGCCCATCGACCCGTAGAACGGGGCGTCGAAGTCGAACACCCCCCCGTCGGAGGCCGCGAACCGGTAGCCGTCGGTCGGCTCGTCGACCGACATCCCCACGACGGGGGCGGCGAGGCGGATGCTCCCCGTGGAGCCGTCGAAGGCGGCGTCACCGAAAGTGAAGATTCCCCCGTCGGCGCCCACCAGCCAGTAGCCGCCCCCGGTCGGTGTGGCGGCGATGCCGACTATCGGAGCGTCGAGCCGGGCTCCCCACATCGAGCCGTGGAACCCGGCGTCACCGAAGGTGAACACCCCGCCGCCCGCGTCGGCCAGCCAGTAGCCGCCCCCGCTCGGCGTGGCGGCGATGCCCACGACCGTCGACGGGTTGGTGGTCGGCCCGTCCTGGCAGGGGGCGTAGTGGTTGGCCGTGTTGTCGTCTGTCTGGGCGACGGTGGTGCAGGTGGGGTCGATCTCCCACGGGGGCGTGCAGGAAACGACCCGGCAGGCGATGCGCCCGCAGCAGGCGATCTCCTGGTGACACTGGCCGTAACGGAACTCGGTGCATCCGACATGGCGGTTGTCGCAGCTTCCGAGGGCGCATTCGCAGGTCAGGTCGTCGCAGGACGGGCAGAAGCTGCCGCCCCCGCAGCCGCAGCCGTGGCATTCGCCCTGGCAGTCGATGAAGTACCGGGGGCCGGCGCAGTACTCCGAGCCGTCCGCCTTCCACCACCCGCCGGCGAAGGTGCCCGGCGGGCAGGCGTTGACGCCGTTGTTGATCGTGCAGCAGAACTGGGTGTATCCGTCGCAGCACAACTGGGAGCAGTCGCAGGAGAAACCGGCGCAGTCGCAGATGGCGGCGTAGGCGGTGCCGGGCCGCAACAGCAGGTCCACTGGGGCGACGCTCAGCGCGGCGGCGGTGACCGTCGTCTTGGCCAGGAAGCCGCGGCGCGAGGTCCGCCCGAGCAGCATCTCGCCTATGCCCGAGGTCAGGCCCATCTCGCCGTCCACGCCAGGTAGGACAGGCCCGACACGACCGCCGTGAGCAGCAGGACCGCTCCTTGGACAAAGACGTGCGCCGCGGTCGGCGGCCCCGATGCCGCCCAGGAGGCCGCCGCGGCTGCGGCGCCGGCGTCGAGCAGCAGGTGCGGGTAACCGGGTTTCGTGTCCGGGCGGCCGAAGCATCCGCAGGAGGCGATCGGCCATCCGCGCCGGATGGCGAGGCCGACGAAGGCGGCGAAGGCCGTGTAGGACGCGGCGACGAGCGAAGCGGTCGCCGCGCCGGGGAGGGCGAGGGCCGCCGCCCCAACGCCGGCTTCGGCGGCCGCCCCGAACCGCACCAGCCACCGTCCGGCGGGCAGGCCGGCCACCCTCAACGCGCCGGCGAGCTCGTCGGGGCGGAGCAGTTTGGCGCCGCCGGCGGCAACCAGCAGGAAGGCGGCGGCGAGAAACGGCACCGACGCGGCGGGCATCACGCGGCCTTCTCCACGGCGAAGGAGCCGATCACCTGGTTGGCGCGGTAGGTGAGCGGGATGCGGTTCGCCATCGAACCGACGACCGCGTAGAGGCAGAACGCTCGCCCCGACACGGTGAAGAAACGCTGCACCCCACCCTGGCCGGGGAGGGTGCGCTGCAGCTGGCGCGGGCGGAAGGCGTCGGGGGTGAGGGCGGGAATGGCCGTCAGCCGGCCGAACAAGGGGGTGGAGGCGGCTTGGGGACCGAACTCCAGGAAGCCGACGAAGGCGTCGTCGGGGCCGAGGAGCTCGACCAGCCCACCCCCGTAGTCCCCCCGGTCGGGGGGCAGGGGGATCGTCGCCGCGTGCACGATCAGGTAGGTCTGCTCGCCGGGTCCGGGTGCCCGCCGGTAGATGGTCGCCTCCCAGCCTGGGGGGGGCGTGACGGCGAGACCGGCTGCGCTGAGCCGGCGGCTCACCGGCCGCCGCCTTTCTCGCCGAGGGCCGTCGGGTGCAGCCGGGGATCCCCGGGCTCGATGCCGGCCGCCTTCAGCTGCCGGTCGACCTCGAGGTCGCGCCGCTGGTCGGCGGCGGAGCGCTGGTGGAGGCCCCGCCGGGGCCTGGTCGTCCCGTCTGCGACGGCGTTGGCGACCAGCGAACGGACCTCCTCCCACCCGGCGGCGACCCCCTCGCCGACCACCTTCGAGGCCGGCCCCGACACGTACACGAAGTAGGGGGCGTAGGGCACGTCGTAGTGCTCCCAGGCGCCGGTCGACATGACAACGGGCACCTCGGCGCCGGCCAACCCGGCGATGACGCCCGGCGACTCCGCCTCCGGCCCGCGGGTGGCGACCACCAGGCGGGCACCGCCCGGCACGTCGGGCGGTGCCGAGGCGAACGCCTCCCAGAAGCCGCGGCAGGTGGCGCATCCGGAGGTGAGGAAGGCGATCAGCGTGTCGTGCTCCACGCCCGAGACCGCCAGGGAGACGGCGTCGCCAGCAGGCGTCACCCCCGTCAGGTCGGCGACGTCGGTGGCGGCCGGGCGGGCGGGAGTGGGGCGCAGCTGGACGGGCGTCGCCTTGGACGGGTCGAGGTCGACGCCGAGCTGGTTGAGGGCCCGCAGGATCTCGGCGTGGCCGCGGAGAAGGCCGGCCACGAGCAGGCCGAGCAGGCCGACTGCCACCGCCAATCCCACGACCAGAGCGGTCATCCGTTCATATTGTCTAGCGCACGCGGCGTGTGCGCGTCGTCCGGCTGGGAAGTTAACCGGGATGAGAGCCCTCGTCACCAACGACGACGGCGTCCGCTCCCCGGGCCTTTCGCTGCTGGCCGACGCGGCGCAACGTCGGGGGGTCGACGTCTTGGTGGTGGCCCCGTCCTACGACGCGAGCGGTTCCGGAGCGTCGATGACCGCAGTGTCGAGCGAGGGCAGGGTGATCGTGGATTCGGTCGCGGGAACGCACGCGCTGCACGGACCGCCCGCCTTCATCGTCCGCTCGGCGGTCTACGGGGCGTTCGGGCCGCCGCCGGACGTGATCCTCTCGGGGGTGAACCGCGGGCTCAACGTCGGGCGCGCCGTCATCCACTCCGGCACGGTCGGGGCGGCCCTCACCGGAGGAACCTACGGCTGCCGGTCGATGGCCGTGTCGGCCGACGTGCACGACGGTGAATGGGACACGATCACCCCGGTCGTCGAGGCGGCCGTCGGCTGGCTGCTCGACGCTCCCGAGGCGGCGGTGCTCAACGTCAACATCCCGCACTTCGACGGGCCATCCCCTCCGGCCCGCGCGACAGTGCTCTCCGAGCGGGGGACCGTGCAGGGCAACGTGACCGACACGGCCGGCGAGATGGTGCCGGTCACCTTCGACGACGGCCGGCTGCCGGCGCCCGGAACCGACGCCGCCGCGCTCGCCGAGGGATTCGTTTCGGTGAGCGCCATCCGGTCGGTCGTCGACGACGACACGTTCGACCTGCCCGAGCTGATCAGCCGCTACCGCCCGTAGCGCAGCGCCGCGGCCGCCCTGGGCTCGTGGACCACGAAGGCGTACGACTCCTCGAGGTACAACTCGACGGCTCCCGCGCCGTGGCTGCTGTAGCCGACCGCGAAGTCGGCGCCGCACACCAGCTCGAAGTCGCCGCCGCGGGTGCTGACCACCAGCGCCCCGTCGACGTCGGGAGCCCACACGACGGGCCCTCCCAGCACCAGGCGGACGTGCTCGAGCACCGGGTAGCCGCCGTGTTCCGTCGTCTCTATCACGCCGGTGTAGCAGCGGTCCCCGAGGGCTATGCCGTAGGGGCCGCCGACCCCGGCGCGGCGCAAGAGCGCCACCGCCTGGGCGACGTGGCGAGGGTAGGCGTGGTAGTCGTCGGAGATGGCCACCGGCTCGTGGGGGGAAGCGGCAGCCATCTGACCGAGCAGGGAGCGGTTCTCGGCGCTCGCCGCGGCTCGGGCGGCCTCGTCGAGGGCGTCGAGGTCCGGGTCGGGGTAGCCCCGGTCGACCCGATCGAGCTCGGCGAGGGACAGGCTGAACGGGGCCCGCAGCTCCCTGACCGGCACCACGACCCGGGAGCGGACCTCCACCCCCGGCACAGGCGACGACGCCTCCTCGACCCGCCCGTCGGCCTCGGCGGCGTGGGCCCATCCCTTGGGCCCGGTGAAGTCGACGAGCACCCGGCCGGTCAGGTGGTGCCGCAGGGCGCGGGCAGCCTCCTCGTCGACCGCCCTCCACGCCGCGTCGGACAGCGGAGCCAGGTGGCGCCGCAGGCGGTCGGCCATCACAAACCCTCCTTTTCTTTCAGCCCCCCGAGGCCCAGATCGGAGTGCCCGCCGCTCCCGGGGTCCTCCGCTTCGGCCTCGCGTGCGGTTATCGACCCGCTGCTGAAGAGGTATTCGCGGAGGTGGCGGTCGAGCACCGGGTCCCTGCGACGAAGCCACTCGAGGACCATCGAGGCGTGCTCTTTTTCCTCGTCACGGTTGTGAGCGAGGATCGCCTTCAACTCCGGGTCGGTCGTGGCGTCCACCCGCTGGTCGTACCAGTCGACAGCCTCGAGCTCTTCCATCAGCGAGACGATCGCCCGGTGCCGGTCGACGGTCTCGGGTCGCAGTACGGCTTCGCTCTCGTGCAGGGCTTCGCTGCTCACCGCCCAGTTATACCCTTTCAAGCCGCCCTACCCTGTCGGGGGTGGACCTCTTCGAATCCGCCCTGGAGGAGCGGCTGGCCGGGCGCGCGCCACTCGCCGCCAGGATGCGGCCCCGCTCGCTCGACGAGGTCGTCGGCCAGCGGCACCTGATCGGGCCGGGCGGCCCGCTGCGAACATTGATCGAGGCCGACCGCCTTTCGTCGGTCGTGCTGTGGGGGCCGCCGGGCACGGGCAAGACCACACTGGCCAACGTCGTGGCGGGGAGGACGGGGAGGGAGTTCGTGCCGTTGTCCGCGGTCAGCGCCGGCGTCAAGGACGTGCGGGAGGTGATCGACGCCGCCAGGCGCCGGCTCGGTGAGCAAGGCCGCGGGACGATCCTCTTCCTCGACGAGGTGCACCGCTTCAACAAGGCCCAGCAAGACGCCCTGCTGCCCGCGGTCGAGTCAGGGCTGGTGACGTTGATAGGGGCGACGACGGAGAACCCCTTCTTCGAGGTGAACGCCCCGCTGCTGAGCCGCTCGACCGTTTTCCGCCTCGAGCCGCTCGGAGCGGACGACCTACGGGAGCTGGTGCGCCGCGCCGCGGCGGTGGAGGGGGTAGCCGTTTCGGCCGAAGCCGTCGACCACCTGGTCGACCTCGCCGGCGGGGACGCCAGGGCCGCGCTCACCGCCCTCGAAGTAGCAGTCGCCCTGTCGGAAGGCGACGTCGGCCTGGAGCACGTCGAACGAGCGCGCCAGGCCCGGGTGCTCAGCTACGGCGAGGACGACCACTACGACGTCATCTCGGCGTTCATAAAGTCGATCCGCGGCTCCGATCCCGACTCCGGCCTCTACTGGCTGGCGAAAATGATCGCCGCGGGGGAGGACGCCCGTTTCATCGCCCGGAGGCTGGTCATCCTCGCCTCGGAGGACGTCGGCATGGCGGACCCGACGGGCCTGCTCGTCGCCGACGCCGCGGCGCGGGCGGTGGAGTTCGTGGGCCTCCCCGAAGCGGCCCTCAACCTCGCCCACGCCGTCGTCTACCTGGCCACCGCCCCCAAGTCGAACACGGTCATGTCCGCCCTCGCCCGGGCGCGCGGCGACGTGGAGAGCAAGCCGCCAGGACAGGTGCCGGCACCTTTGAGGTCGGTCCATCCCTACCAGGCCCGCAAGATGAAGGAGGACGGCGGCTACGCCTACCCCCACAACGACCCTTCCGGCTTCGTGCGCCAGGAGTACCGCCCGGCCGAGGTCGCCGGCAGCGTGTACTACCGGCCGTCCCCGCACGGCAAGGAGGCGGAGGTCGCCGATCGGCTGCGACGCTGGTGGGGCGACGAGCCCTACGACGCCGAGGAGTGGTGGCGGTTCGAGAAGTTCGCCGACCCGCCGCGCTGACCCGCCTTACCCACCGTGCTGGCCCGCCTTACCCGCCGTGCTGGCCCGCCTTACCCGCCGCGCCGGGCCGCCTTACCCGCCGCGCCGGCCCGCCACCCGTTCCGGCGCGTCGAGGCCGGCCACGAACTCGTCGAGCAGGCGGGCGAACTCGGCGGGCCTCTCCTGCATGATCTGGTGGCCGGCTCCGGGCAGGACCTCGAAGCGGGCGTGGGGCAAGAAGCTGGCGATCCGCCGCGCCGCGTAGACCGGGGTGAGCAGGTCGCGTGATCCGACGAGGACCATCGACGGCGTGCGGGTCGCGGCGAGCGCCTTGCGTGCGTCGTGGTCGAGCAGGTCGATACCCGACGGGAGGGAGGTGGCCTGCGGGACCTCGGCGGCGAAGCGTCGTGTCTGGTCGACGGCGCGCGCAGGGGGTTTGTTGCCGAAGGCCAGCCGGGTCATCACCCACGACAGGTCGTCGTCGCCGATGTGCCGGGCGGGCACGGGCCTGCCCTCGTCGAGCCTTCTGACCAGACGGCCGCCGAGCGCCTTGGCGACCGGCAGCACCACCTTCGGCGCCACCTGGTAGGCGGCGGTGTCCATGAAAACCAGGCCGGCGACGCGCTCGTCGAGGACGTCGGGGAAGTCGCCGGCGAACTCCATCACGATCATGCCGCCCATCGAGTGGCCGACGACGACCGCGCCGCGCAGGTCGAAGTGCTCGAGGACCGACTTGACGTCGCGTGCGGCGACCTTGCGACCGAAGCCCCCGGAACCCGCCTTGGACAGGCCGTGGCCGCGGACGTCGATGGCAAGGACCCGGTAGCGGTCGGCAAGCCCGTGTAGCTGGGGGGCCCACACCCCTGCCTGGAGGGTGATCCCGTGGATGAGCAGGAGCGGCCGGCCGCTGCCGCGCTCGAGGACGTGGATGGTGCCACCGTCGGCGGCGGCCACGAAGTGCTCGGCCACGTCGGGAGGCACCTCGTACAGGGGGTCGAGGTCGGGGTCGCGGCGGGATTTGATGGCGTCCGCCGACAGGCGCAGGGCGACCCTGCCGGCCAGGCCGGCGGCGGAGAGGGCGATCGCCGTCGCGGCCAGCTTCTTGGCTGGGACCATGGCGAAAGGCTGCCAGGCGGTGCCGGGCGGGTTCCAATCGGCGCCGGCGGTCGCGGACTCGTGCGGCGGGCGGCGGCCCAGGTGCCGGCGGCTCGCAGGCCGGAGACTCGACCAGCCAGGCGACTCCCGTGCCGACCACCGCCGCGCCAGCGCGGTGGCCCAGGTGCCGGCGGCGGTGGCCCCGCCCCCGTACGATCTTGGCGGTGCAGGGCATCGAGGTGCGGGGCCTGGTCAAGTCCTACGGGACCCTGCGCGCCCTCGACGGGGTCGACCTCACCGTACCCCCGGGGACCCTCACCGCCCTGGTCGGCAAGAACGGCGCCGGAAAGTCGACCCTCATCCGGACGCTGGCCACGACGATCCTGCCCGACGAAGGCACGGTGCGCGTCGGGGGCTTCGACGTCCGCGAGCACCCCGAGCAGGCGCGGCGGGAAACAGGCGTGTTCTTCGGCGACGAGCGGTCGTTCTACTGGCGGCTCAGCGGCCGGGAGAACCTCCGCTTCTTCGCCGCCCTGCAAGGCATCCGTCGGCGCGACGTGGACCGTGCTGTCACCGCGGCGCTGGCTTCGGTCGACCTCCTCGACGTGGGCGACCGTCGGGTGGACCGCTACTCGAGCGGGATGCGAGCCCGCCTCGGCCTCGCCCGCGCGCTGCTCGGAGGGCCGTCGGTGCTGCTGCTCGACGAGCCGACCAAGAGCATCGACCCGGTCACCGCGGCCGACATAAGGGCGCACGTGACCCGCATCCGCTCGGAGGCGAACATCGCCGTGCTCTTCGCGACCCACGACCTCCACGAGGCCGCCTCGCTGGCAGACGAGGACGTGATCCTCGCCAACGGGCGGGTGGCAGCCGTCGTCCCCGGCGGAGGCGAGACCTCCGCCCTGGAGCGGGTTCTGATAGAGGCGAACCGTTGACAACGGCGCGGGACCGAGCGTGAACCCGGCGGCGGCGCGGGAGGGCGGCGCGTGAACCCGCCGGCGAGGGGAGCGCGGCGGGTGAACCCAGCGGCGGTGTTCGCCGCCTTCATCCGCCGCGACGTTCGGATCGCCCTGTCCTACCGCTTCGGTTTCGCTTCCACGCTGGTCCAGTCGCTGGTCAGCGTGGTGTTCGTCTACTTCCTGGGCCACCTGGTCGGCTCGAGGGCCACCTCGGGTGGGTCGGTCCTTCGCCAGGGCTACTTCCCCTTCGCCGTGCTCGGGGTCGCCCTCCTGGGCGTGGTGAGCGCCGGCCTCTCGGCGGTCTCCGAGCGTCTCCGCAACGACCAGGTGACGGGCACGTTCGAGATGCTCCTCTCGACGGCGACCCCCCCGTGGCTGGCCGTCCTCTCAGGCGCCCTCTACCCCCTGCTGTACTCGACGGCGATCGGCCTGGTCACGGTGGGGATCGCCGCGGGCGGGTTCGGCATGCGCTTGCACACGGGGCCCGCCGGTGCAGGGGTCGCAGTCGCCGCCCTGCT
>DATGKR010000064.1:0-16916 GCA_035294565.1 Acidimicrobiales bacterium
GACGGTCGCCCAGGTTCTCCCGCCGTCCGTGGTGTGCATCACGGCGTCGGGCCCGGCCCAGAACCAGTCCTGGGAGGACACGACCGACCAGGCGAACGGCATGCCGACAGGGGGAAGAGCCACATCGGTCCACGTGGCCCCGCCGTCAGAGGTCTCGTCCATGTACCACCCGGCGCGGTTGGGATTCCCGTCGACCTCGTTCCACATGGAGACAAGGAATCCGCGTTCGGCGTCGGTGAACACCGGGACCTGGTCCTGGACCAACGGGTACTTGTCATCGGCCGGAGCCGGAAGGCTCAACTCTTGCCAGGACACTCCCCCGTCGGTCGTCTCGAAGACATGATTGGGAGCGGCGCTACCGACGAACCCGACTTTCGTGCTCATGAACTCCACCGGCCCGCTGGAATAGCGCACCGTCGACTCGTACCGCCAGACAGCCCCCCCATCGGTCGTGTGGTAAACGTCTTCGGTCACGTTTGGTTCATCCCCCTGGGGGCCCAGGAGGATCCAACCGTCGTCCTCATTGACGAAGCTCGCATTGCCAGGCAGCTCGGGCATGTTACCCGCCTCGACGCTGGGCAGCACGCTGATCCGCCAGGTCCGTCCTTGGTCCGTGCTGAGCGCAACCTGAGTGATGCCGTTCGCTAGAGAGTGCACCACCGAGAGCACCGACGCCGGCGGCGGACCCTCGTTCAAACCCCCCGTCCTGCCCCAAGCGGCTTCGGCTCTCCAAGAGGCCTGCGGCGTGACGTCGCTCCATGTGCTCCCCCCGTCGGAGCTGTAGAACACCAGGCCGTTGTCCAACGTCGCCCACAGCGAAGCAGGGTTCGGCATCAAAACTTCGCCGATCTGGGGCTGCCTCGACGACGAGGAAGGACCAGAGGTAGTAGGCGTCGCAGACGTGGAGGTGCGACTCGCAGACGAACAGGCGGACAAGAAAATGAGCAGCAATGCTGACGCAACGACCCACCAACCCCGCCGGCCCGTTCGCTTCCCACCTGACTGCGCCTGTGTCATTCTATCGCCTTTCTGGCGCACAGCCGATCAGCACCAGTTGTCGTCGGAATCCCCCAAGCCTTGTCAAGGCCTGCCAGCTCGCAACCACGACTCGAGCGCGGACGACCCGATAGGAGCTACGCTCGGAGAACCATCTTTCAGCCTCAGCCGGTTGTGCCCAGCGCCCGCTCGAAGCCGGTGAGGGCGCGGTCGATGTCGGCCTCGGTATGCGTGGCCATGACCGAGGTCCGCAGCATCGCGCGGGGCACCGCCGGGGGGATGGCGCAATTGGTGTACACGCCGTTGTCGATGAGGGCCCGCCAGAGCCGACCCGCTTCCCACGCTTCGCCTATGTGCACCGGGACTATCGGCGACGCCGGCACGTCGCCCGCAGCTCCGGCACCCCTGGAATCGCCGTCCCCGCCCCCACTGCGTCCAGCCCCGCTCCCGGCACCCCTGGAGTCGCCGCCGTCGCCACCCACGCCGGCTCCCCCCTCGCCCACCCCGCCGGCGACCTTTCGAGGCTCGCCCGCCCCGCCGACCTCCAACCCCAGCTCGGCGAGACCCTTGCGCAACTGGCCGGCCCTCGCCGCGACCGCCTCGCGCCGCCAGTCCTCCTCCCGGGCGATGCGCGCGGCGGCGAGGGCTGCCGCGAGGGCGGCGGGCACCCCCGAGGCGGTGAACATGAGCGGCCGGCAGGTGATCTTCAGGTAGTCGATCACCGCCTGCGGGCCGGCTATGAACCCCCCGCAGCTGGCCAGCGCCTTGGAGAATGTTCCCATGACGAGGTCGGGACGGATGCCCGCCTCGGCGCACGTACCCGCCCCGCCAGGGCCGACGACGCCTATCGAGTGGGCCTCGTCCACCAGGAACCTGGCGCCGAACTCGTGACACAAGGCGGCGATGTCGGCCAGGGGCGCCCGGTCCCCTTCCATCGAGTAGATGCCGTCGACCGCGACGAGCACCCCGCCGGCCGAGGGCTGCTGCTGCCAGGCGCGCAGGGTGCGGCGCAAGCTGTTGGGCCGGTTGTGGCGGAACGCACGCAGCGAACCTTCGCTGTAGCGGGCCCCGTCGACCAAGCTGGCGTGGGCGGCCGAGTCGACGACCGCGGCCTCGCCGGGGCCGACCAGCGAGCCGATGAGCCCCAGGTTGGCGGCGTAGCCGGTGCTGAACACCAGGGCCGCCTCCGCCCCCACCCAGTCGGCCAGCAGCTCCTCGAGCTCCTGGTGCAGGGGGAGGGTCCCGTTGAGCAGCCGGCTCCCCGTAACCCCGGTCCCGTACCGCTCGACGGCAGACGCGGCCGCCGCGCGGACCCGGGGGTCCGAGGTGAGGCCCAGGTAGTTGTTGGAGCCGAGCATCACCACCGGGCGGCCCTCGAAGCTCGAACCGTCGAGCGGCCGGTAGAAGGGCAACAGGCCCGCCGATTCGGCGAGATGCCACTCCTCGAGGCGCGGGTCGGCCACCTTGTCGAACACGTCGCGGCCGAGCTTCGCGATCGGGGCGCCGTCGCGCTCCGAAGAGCAGGCCGAGCCGCCCGAGCTGCCCCCGGTCAGGCCGGGGCGGGCCTCCTCAGTCCCTCGGCGCACGCCGGCGAAGCTCCTGGAATCGGGCCTCCCACGCCTCGTGGCGGGCCTTGGAGTCCTGCACGTACGGCGACCGGCCTATAGCCCAGATCAGAGCCCGGTTCAGCTGGTCGGCAGGTGGGCGCAACGGTCGGATCACATCGGCGAAGAGCACCACTCGGACCCCGTCCGTGCCGTTCCACGCGTGGTGCTCGTAGCCGTCGTCGAAGAGCAGGCTGCTGCCCTCCTCCCAGTGGGCGGTCTCGCCGCCCACCGAGATGCCCGCGGCCGACGCCGGTTCTGGCACCTTGAGGGCCAGATGGTAGCGCAGCACCCCCCGCCACGGTCCCCTGTGCGCGCCGATGCGCTTGCCGGGCGCCAGTATCGAGAAGAAGGCGGTCGTCAGGCCTGGAATCGAATCGAGCAGCTCGGCGGTACGGGGGCACCGCTCACAATTCGCCTCGGAGCGGAACCCGTAGGCGTGAAAGAAGTACGTCTTCCACCCGTCGTCGTCGGTGATGGAGGCCTGGTCGAGCGATATGTCCTGGAAGTTGGGCAGGGCGTCTTGCCAGCCGAGCACCTCGTCCAGCTCGGCGCGGATCGTGCGCCAGGACGCTTCCAAGCGGGGGATCCAGTCGAAGGTCGAGGTGGGCAGGAACGGCGTGGTCGGGACGAGCGACGACCTGACCACGAACCGCTCCAGGCCGTGCAGCAGCCGGGCCCCGACCTGGTTGGCCACGTCGACCGCCCTGTCGCGCGCCGTACCTCCGCCGACGACACCCCCGCCGCCGGCGACACCCGAACCCCCGCCGGCGACACCCGACGCGCCCCCAAAGACGCTCGAACCCCCGCCGGCGACACCCGACCCGCCCCCAAGGACGCCCCCGCCGGCGACACCCGAGCCGCCCCCAAAGACGCTCGAGCCGCGGCCAGTCGGCCCCGGGTCGGCGCCGGCGGGAGCTGTCGGCGTGGTCATGGCCCGGCCAGGTTATTAGCCTGCCCCCATGTTCGAGTGGTCAGAAGAGCTCCGGATGATGCGCCAAGCGGTGCGACAGTTCATCGACAAGGAGATAGCCCCCGACATCGACGCCTACGAGCACGAGGGACGTCCGCCCTACGACGCCCTGCGCAAGATGTTCAAGGCGTTCGGCATCGACGCTGCCGCCCGGGCAGGCTTCGCCAGGAGGCTCGACCGCGAGGACCGCGAGGACCGCCAGGACCGCCAGGACCGCCAGGACCGCCAGGACGGCGAGGACGCGGCCCGGCCGCCGGCGGACGCCGCGCTGCCGGCCCGCGACGCCGCCATGACCATCATCCCGACTATCGAGCTGTCCCGCTACTGCCCGGGCATGGTGACCGCCCTCGGCGTTTCGGTCGGCCTGACCCCGGCGGCGATCAACTCCCGCGGCACCCGCCGACAACGCGAGCGCTGGGTGCCAGACCTGCTCTCCCTCGCCAAGATCGGCGCGTGGGCCATCACCGAGCCGGGGTCCGGCTCCGACGCCTTCGGCTCGATGGCGTCCACCGCCCGGCGCGACGGCGACGAGTACGTGCTCAACGGCTCGAAGACCTTCATCACCAACGGCCCCTACGCCGATGTCATCGTGTTCATCTGCAAGCTCGACGAGGGCAACCCTCCCGCGGAGCGCAAGGTCCTCAGCTTCGTCTTGGAGAAGGGCATGCCGGGACTGGAGCAGTCCAAGCCGCTGCTCAAGATGGGCATGCATTCCTCCCCGACGGGCGAGTTGTTCCTCACCGACGTCCGGGTGGGCCGGGACCGCCTGATCGGCGAGACCGAGGACGTCGAGAGCGGCGGCAGGGAGGGGGCGAAGGCGACCTTCGCCCAGGAGAGGGTGGGCGTCGCCGGCATGGCCCTCGGGATCATCGAGCGATGCCAGGAGCTGTGCGTCGACTACGCCCGCAACAGGGTGCAGTTCGGGCGTCCCATCGGCGAATTCCAGCTCATCCAGGAGAAGCTGGCCCGCATGGAAGTGGCCCGCCTCAACGTCGAGAACCTCGTGTTCCGCTTCCTCGAGATGACCTCCGCCGGGCGAAGCCTCAGCCTGGCCGAGGCCAGCGCCCTCAAGCTCTACTCGGCGCGCGCCGCCTCGGAGGTGGCCATGGAGGCGGTGCAGCTCTTCGGGGGGAACGGCTACATGGCCGAGTTCCGCGTCGAGCAGCTCGCCCGCGACGCCAAGGTGCTGCAGATCTACGCGGGCACCGACGAGATCCAGATAACCCACATAGCCCGGGACCTGCTCAGGGCCTGACGGCCTCGAGCAGCTCGCCGAGCGTGGTGGTGACATCCAGGCCGTCGCGCGTCGAGAGCCACTGGCGGTTGAGGCGGTGCAGCTCGTCCCTCTCGTCGAAGCGGTTGAGGTGCACGACGACCGGGACGGGGTGCAGGGCGCGGGCGGCGAGCCGGGCCGAGCTGATCACCCCGAGAGCGGGCTCGGTGACCACCACGGCAACGTCGGCCCCGATCAGCCGCGCGAGGTCCGCCGTGTCGCCGTCGGCGGCGAGCGGCGAGGCGACCCCGCCGGCTCCTTCGACCACCGCGAGGTCGGCGCCTGCGGGGATGTCGAGGCACGCGGCCAGCGACGCGAGGGTGGGGACGGGCCGCCCGAGGCGTTCGGCGGCCATCGGGGGGGCCATCGGCACCAGGTAGGTCCGCTCGGGCGGGCAGACGACGTCGGGATCCTCGCCGGAGGCGGCCCCCAGCACCGCAGCGTCGGACCCCGCCAAAGTCGAGGAGGCGCCCCCCAAGGACCCCGCCAAAGTCGAGGCGGCGCCCCCCAACGAGCCCGCCGGCGGCGATCCGGGGCCGGGGTCGAGCGACTGGAGCGGCTTGCGGGCGGCGACGACCAGCCCCGCCTGGCGGGCGGTGCGCAGCAGGCCGGCGGCCACCCACGTCTTGCCCACCTCGGTGCCGGTGCCGGTGACGACGACGAGCTTCACAGCGCCTGGAGGGCGGCGGCGAGGCGGGCAACGTCACCGGGCAGGTGTGCCGCGGACAAAGACACCCGCAGGCGGCTGGTCCCCACCGGCACCGTGGGAGGCCGGATGGCGGGGACGAGGATGCCCTCTGCGAGGAGGCGCTCGGAAGCCACCAATGCCGATCTCTCGTCACCGATGATGACAGGGATGATGGGCGAGGGGTGGCCGGGGCGGAGCGCGTCGACGTGGGCGCGCAGCCGGGCGACCAGCGCCTGCCCCTCGCAGCTGCGCGCCACGTCCAGGGCGGCCATGGCAGCCGCCGCGCACAGGGGGGAGAGCCCGGTGGTGAATATGAACGGGCGGCCCCGGTTGACCAGGAGCTCGACCCAGCGTGACGGCCCGGCGACGAACCCCCCCTGGGATCCGAGCGCCTTGGAGAGGGTCCCCACCCGCAGGTACGCCGCTCGCGGGTCCGGTTGCGGAGTTGGAAAAAGGGCGTGCGCGTCGTCGAGCACCATCAGCGCCCCGTAACGGGCGCACGCCTCGGATAGCTCCCGGATCGGCGCCACGTCGCCGTCCATGGACAACACGGTGTCGCTGACCAGGAGGGCCCGGCCGGGCGCCGCGGCGAGCAGGGCGGCGGCGTGCTCGGCGTCGCCGTGGCGGTACACGCAAACCTCGGCGCGGGCGAGGCGGGCCCCGTCGATGATCGACGCGTGGTTGAGCTCGTCGGACACGATCCGCGCCCCCGCCCCGAAGGTGGTCAGCACCGAGACGTTGGCCTGGTAGCCCGAGGCGAACACCAGCGCCGCTTCGGCGTCCTTCCACGCCGCCAGCGCGGCCTCCAGGTCGCGGTGCAGGGTGCGGTCGCCGACGATGAGCCTCGACGAGCCGCAGCCCGTCCCCCACCTGACGGCGGCATCTCGCGCCGCCCCCACGACGGAGGGGTGGGAGGCGAGGCCGAGGTAGTCGTTGGACGCGAAGGACACCACCTGGCGACCCGCTTCGGTGAATCGCGGGCCGAGACCCTCCAGGGGCCTCAGCCGGCGGCGCCTGCCCGCCGCTTCGAGGGAGCCCAGCTCCCGGTCGACCCAGTCGTCCCAGGCGCTCAACGGCACGAGGTGTGGATCGCCGCTTCGAGGGTGGAGGCGATCAGGTCGATCTCCTCAGCGGTCGAGGTGAGCATGGGCATGACGACGACCACGTCGCCGAGCGGCCTGAGCAGCACCCCCGCCTCCACCGCCGCGGCGCAGACCCGCCGGCCCCAGCGCAGCCCCGGCCGGGGCGGGGCGAGCTCGACGCCGGCCATCAGCCCGCAGGTGCGTACCTCCCCGACGGCTTCGTGGGAGGCCAGGCCGGCGAGGGCGGCCGCCAGGTCGGCGGCGCGGGCCCGCACGTTGGCGAGAACGTCGCCATCGCATAGCAGGGCGAGGTGCCGCCGGGCGACCGCCGCGGCGAGGGCGTTCCCGCCATAGCTGTGCCCGTGGTAGAAGGTGCGGGGTCCGAGGTCGTCCCCGTCGAAGGCGCCGGCCACCTCGCCGCTCGCCACGGTCGCCGACATGGGCAGGTACCCGCCGGTCAGGCCCTTGCCGATGCACATGAGGTCCGGGCGTACCCCGCACTGCTCGGACGCGAACAGCGTCCCGGTCCGGCCGAAGCCCGTGGCCACCTCGTCGCAGACGACCAGTATCCCGGCGTCGCGGCAGGCGCGGCAGAACTCGCCGACGTCGGCCGGGTCGGCGACGTACATCCCCGCCGCTCCCTGCACGAGCGGTTCGAGCACCGCGGCGGTGAGGGTGGGGGCGTTCTCTTCGAGAACCGCCAGGGCAGATTTCAGCCAGGCGGGGTCGCGGTAGCCGGGTGCGCGGACCACGCCTGGGAAGCGGAGGGGGTCGAAAAGCTCGGTCCCGAACCCCCCGTCGCCGAGGGACAGAGAGCCGACGGTGTCCCCGTGGTAGGCGTCGCCGAGCACCAGGTAGCGCCTGCGGGACTGCTCGCCCAGGTTCCACCAGTATTGGAAGGCGACCTTGAGGGCCTGCTCGACCGCCGACGCGCCGTCGGAGGCGAAGAGGAACCGGGGGTCGTCGAGGGGCACGACGCCGGCGAGGTCCTCGGCGAGGAGGACGGTGGCGGTGTTGCCGTTGCCGAGCAGCGTGGTGTGGGCCACCTTGCTCAGCTGGTCCTCCACTGCCGCGTCGAGCTCCGGGACCCGGTGGCCGAGCGTCGTCACCCACAGGCTGGATATGGCGTCGAGGTAGCGCCGCCCCTCGGGGTCGAACAGCCAGCGGCCCTCGGCCCGCTCCACTACGACCGGGGCGTTCTCCGCGTAGGAGGCCATCTGGGTGAACCCGTGCCACACCCGGCGCCGGTCGCGCTCAACCCAGGCGTCGTTCACGGCGGCTTACGATAACCCGCCGTGCCGACCACTCCCGAAGCCGCCCGCCGCCAGCTCGTCGACGCCAAGGAGCCCCTCTCCCCCGCCCAGCTGGCCGACCTGGCCGCCCTGCCCGACTCGGCGGTGCCGTCGCTGGCGGCGGCCGCCCACGAGGTGCGCCTCGCCTGGTGCGGCGAGACCGTCGAGGTGGAGGGGATCCTCTCGGTCAAGACGGGGGGCTGTCCCGAGGACTGCCACTTCTGCGCCCAGTCGTCGCGTTTCGACACGCCGGTGCTCGCCACGCCGTTCCTCGACCGGGAGGAGGTCCTCGCCGCGGCCAGGCAGACGGCCGAGCTCGGAGCGAGCGAGTTCTGCATCGTGCTCGCCGTGCGCGGCCCCGACGAGCGGACCTTGCGGCGGATCCTCGAGCTGGTGCCCCTGATCGCCGCCGAGACCGGCCTGTCGGTCGCCGTTTCGGCGGGCATTCTCGACGCGTCCCAGGCGGCCCGGCTGGCAGCGGGCGGTGTGCACCGCTACAACCACAACCTGGAGACGGCCCGCTCCTTTTTCCCGTCGATAGTCACCACCCACACGTGGGACGAGCGCTACGAGACGTGCCGGCTGGTGAAGGGCGCCGGGATGGAGCTGTGCTGCGGCGTGCTGCTCGGGATGGGCGAGACCGACGCCCAACGGCTGGAGCTGATCGGGCAGCTGGCGGGCCTGGACCCCGACGAGGTGCCGGTCAACTTCTTGGACCCCCGCCCCGGCACCCCGCTGCAGATCCGCCGGCCGGTGGCGGCTCTGGAAGCCATCAGGTGGATCGCCCTGTTCCGCCTCGGCCTGCCCGGGGTGATCCTGCGCTACGCCGGCGGCCGGGAGATCACCCTGCGCGAGCTGCAGTCCCTCGGCCTGACCGGTGGCATCAACGCCCTGATCGTCGGCAACTACCTGACCACCCTCGGCCGGGACCCCTCCGAGGACCTGTCGATGCTCGCCGACCTGCGCATGCCGGTCGGCGCGCTGTCGAAGGTGCTTTGAGCCGCTGCACCGGCTGCGGGCGGCCCGCCGCCGAGTGCCCGACCGGCGGGCGGTGCACCGGGCGGTTCGAACCGCCCCGATTCTGCCCCGAGTGCGGCCGGCGCCTCCGCGTCCTGGTCACCCCCGCCTCGTGGCGGGCGGAGTGCCGTGACCACGGCGAGGTTCAGGCGGCCGCCCCGGCTGGCTGAGCGACGGCGCGCCGGGCCCGGACGGTGATCGTGCCGCCGCGGCTGGGGGCGAGGGTGACGTGGCGCACCCGGGCCTTCTCGGCGGGTGCTGACGTCGGCTCCACGTCGACCCGGCGCAGGATCTGGGAGAGCACGACGCGCATCTCGGTGGCGGCGAACGCCGCGCCCAGGCAGCGCCGGCTGCCACCGCCGAAGGGAAGCCACACGGTCGCGTCGGGCCGGCGCCCGACGAAGCGCCCGGGGTCGAACCTCTCCGGCTCGGGGTAGCGGGCCGGCGACCGGTGGACCAGGGCGATGGCCGGGTCGACGTAGGTTCCGGCCGGCAGCAGGTATGGGCCGAGCCGGTAGTCAGCGGTGAGGCGGCGGCTGACGTCCGGCACCACCGGGCGGCACCTGAGCGTCTCTGCGACGACGGCGTCGAGGTAGGCGTCGTCGCCGTTCCTGGCAGCCGCTGTCGCCTGGGCGAGGATCGACGGGTTGCGGACCAGCCTCTCCATCGCCCACGCCAGGCCGGTGGCGGTCGTCTCGTGGCCGGCGAGGAGCAGGGTGGCGAGCTGGTCGCGGATCTCCTGGTCGCCCATCTCGCCCTGGCGGACCATCATGGCGAGCACGTCGGGCCGCTCGGCGAGGTCCGGGTCGGCGCGGGCGATCGCTATCTCCCGGTGGAGAAGCCGGTCCGCCCGGGTCTTCACCTCCCCGAAGCGCTTCCACGGCCAGCGCCGGCTGAGGGAGGGGAAGACGAACTGGGCCATGTCGAGAAGGCCTATGTCGACGAGGCCGAGCAGCGACGCACGCAGCTCGGCGAGGCGGCCCTCGTCGGTGACGCCGATGACCGTCTGCAGGATCACCTCCAAGGTGATCGCCTTGGTGTGGGCCATCACCTCGAAGGGGACTCCAGTCGGCCACGTGTCGATCTCCGCCGCGGCGACGGCCTCCATCCGGGGGACGAGCCGGGCGACCGACGCGCCGTGGAACGGGCCGGCCAGGCTCCGCCGCTGGCGCAGGTGCAGGTCCTCGTCGGTGACCAACACCGACGTCGGGCCGAGCACCCGCCCGAGGAACGGCGCGTTGGCCTCGCCGGCGTGGAAGACGGTGTCGTCGCCGTGGAACACGGCCTTGATGTCGTCAGGGTCGGCCAGGTACACGTAGGTCCCGAACCTCCCGAGGCGCAGGGTGAACCGGTCGCCGTAGCGGCGGTGCCAGCGTTCGACGAAGGTGGTCCCCGCCGCCATGAGGGCCCCCATGACGAGCGGCGGCAGCGTCGGCCCGGGCGGCAGGGTGTCGGGCACAACGGACATGCTACGCACGCCGGCTGGACCACGAGAGGAGCCCGTCGGCGTCGCGGGTGTTGACCACCGCTTCGAGAGGCACCCCGGCGCGTACGGCCTGCTCGCAGCCGAGCACCTGCCACTCGAGCTGCCCGGGGGCATGGGCGTCGGTGTCGACGGCGAAGTGACAACCTTTGGACACAGCTAGTGACAGAAGATCGGGTGGCGGGTCTCTCCGCTCGGGACGCGAGTTGATCTCCACCGCGGTGCCCGTGGCGGCGCAGGCGTCGAACACCCGGTCGGCGTCGAAGCGCGAGGGGGGCCTTCCCCGGCCGACGACGATCCGCCCGGTGCAGTGGCCGAGGATGTCGGTGTGGGGGTTCTCCACGGCGGCGAGCATCCGTGCGGTCATCGCCTCGGCGTCCATGCGCAGCTTGGAGTGAACGCTGGCGACGACCACGTCGAGCTCGGCGAGCAGGCCGGGATCCTGGTCGAGGGTGCCGTCCTCGAGGATGTCGACCTCGATCCCGGTGAGCACCCGGAAGGGGGCGAGCTGCTCGTTGAGGGAGGCGACCTCTTCGAGCTGGCGCCTCAACCGGGAGGCGTCGAGGCCGTGGGCGACCGTTAGGCGGGGGCTGTGGTCGGTGAGCGCCATGTACGAGTGGCCGAGGTCGCGGGCCGCTTCGGCCATCTCGACGATGCTGCTGCCGCCGTCCGACCAGTCCGAGTGGGCGTGGCAGTCGCCGCGCAGCGCCCGGCTGTAGGCCTGCACGTCGGCGGGGACTTCCGGGCCGCCTCGGTCCTCCAGCTCCTGGAGGTATGCGGGCACCTGGCCATCGAGGACTTCGGCGACGATGCGAGCCGTCGTGTCCCCGACGCCGGGGAGGTCGCCCAGGCGTCCGGAGGCGGCGAGCCGAGACAGCTCGGCGGGGTCGGCGGCAGCGACGGAGGCGGCCGCCCGGCGGAAGGCGCGCACCCGGTAGGGCTCTGCCCGCTGCCGTTCCAGCAGGTAGGCGATCCTGCGCAGCACCGAGGCGGGGTCGTTCAAATCGGCACCCCGTCGAGGTACTCGACCCGGTTGGCGGCCACCGCCGCGACCGGGTCGCCGGGAACGACGAGGCCGACCAGGTTGAGCGGGTCGGTGGCGTTGACCGCGACCCGCTCGCCCTGCGGGACCCGCCGGCGCGCCCGGGCCAGCCCGTCGGCGGCTTCGGGCAGGGCGTACTGCTCGCCGGCGAAGCCGGCCACGAAGCGTCCGCCGAGCACCAGGCCGCGGTCCTCCAGCCTCCGCAGCGCCCACTGGACCTCCCTCCACGGCAGGCGGAACCCCTCGCGGCCGGCCAGCTCTCGAAAGACCACCCCCCAGCGGCGCAACATCTGCCCGGCGACCGTCTCGGCCAGGTCGTGGCGGTCCCCCGCCCCGCCGCCCGCCGGGGGCACCAGCGTCCAGCGCCCCGCCGACGACGGCGGCAGCGCCCCCGCCCGTGCCCCGTAGCCGAATCGGCGGGCCGGTCGGCGGGAGCGCTCCAGGCGCGACCTGATCGCCTCGAAGCCGTCGCACATCACCAGCCCGGCTGCCACTCCGTCCCAAAGGGCGCGCGACACCTCCTCTGGCCGCAGTCGCGTGGCGGCGACGAGGTCGGCGGCGAAGCAGGCGCCGCGCTCGGCGAGGACGGCGAGCACGCCATCAACCCCGCGACGGTCGCCGCCTACTTCCAGGCGGTCGACGCGCGAAGAAGCGGGGCGCTCGCCGGTCGGCCGGGCCGCCTCCAGCAGCCAGGGCAGGTCGGCGCGGAACACGACGGTGATGGGGGTGGCGCGCGAAGGCCCGGCCGTCCCGACCGGCCGGGGGGAGAGGCGCAGCCAGGCGGCCTCCCCGGCGTGGCACAGCCGGTCCAGCCAGTCGGGCCGGTAGGAGCTCATCCTGCGGGCGATCAGCTCCCTCTCCCAGACCCCCGCCGCCGCCTCCCAACCCTGCAGCTGGTCGATCGCCTCCGCCAGGCCGGCGGGGCCCGAGAGCTGGGTGCCAGGAGCGACGTGCTGCCAGCCGAGCAGGAAACGCATGAAGTCCTGGGCGCTCGCCGGGTCGACCGAGGACCGCCGGGACCGCCTGGAGTAGGCGTGCATCCGGGCGAGCAGCCGGCGCGCGACCCACTCGGGACCGGCGGCACCAGGCCGGTAGCGCCCCTCGAAGGCGAAGCCCTCGTGGCGCAGGGAGGCCAGCCCCGCTTCCACCAGGGGCGGCGGCAGGCCGGACGCCTCGGCGAGAGCGTCGAGGGTGGTCACCCCGGCCATCTCGAGGTGGCCCCTGACCGAGCGCAGCACGGCGTCGGGCTCGCCGCGCCCGGCGGCCGCGGCGGTGGCCTCGCATTCCGCCGCCACCCACATCCCCCTCGCAGCTCGCGCACGCCCGGCGGCTATGAGCTCGGCGAAGAGCGGCTCCCACGCCGGTCGTGGGCGCAGGGCGACCGTCGAGAGGAGCAGGTCGTGCAGCTCGTCGGCGCAGGTCGGGGTCGGTTCGATCTCGGCGTGGACGGCCTCGATCGCCTCGGGCCGCAGCCCGGCGATCCCGTCGAGGTCGGTGGAAAGGCCCCGCCGGAGCTGCACGGCGTTGGTCCGCCGGTTCTGGAACTCCTCGTCGTCGAGGAAGGCGTAAGGCCGGGCGGTGACGATCTCGTGGGCGAGCACCGACGCCTCTGTGGTCTCGACGCTGTGCACCGCCAGGCGTCCCGTCTCGATCCGCCGCACCACCTCGACGGCGGCGTCGAGGTCCATCGCCTCGTGCAGGGTGTCGTCGAGCGTCTGGCGGACGAGGAGATGGTCGGGGATCTCGCGCGGGCCGGTCAGGTTGTCCTGGCAGGCGGCCGCCTGGGGGAACACCGCCGCGAGCAGGTCGTCGGCCTCCATCCGCTGTATGGCCGGCGGGTTTCGCCGGCCTCCCCGCCAGCGGAGCACCAGCAGGGAGCGGTTCAGGTTCCAGCGCCAGCGGGACTGGAACATCGGCGAGTCGAGCACGGCCTGGCGCAGCGTTTCGGGGAGGCTCCGGCTGGACAGGTAGGCGGGCACCTCCTCGAGGGGGAAGCTGTGGTGCGGGCCGAGGGACAACACGAGGGCGTCGTCGGTGGCGGCGGCCTGCAGCTCGAAGTCGAAGCGCCGGCAGAACTTCTTGCGCAGCGCCAGGCCGAGCGCCCGGTTGACCCTGGCGCCGAATGGCGAATGGAGCACCAGCTGCATGCCGCCGGTGTCGTCGAAAAAGCGCTCGAGCACCAGGCGGTCCTGGGTGGGGATGGCACCGAGGGCGGCCCGCCCGGCGGCCAGGTAGGAGACGACCATTTCGGCCGCGTCGGCGCCAGCCAACCCGGCCAGCCACCGGCGGGCCCCGGCGGCATCCCCCGCGGCGAGGTGCCCGTCCACCGCCGCTCGAAGTTCGGAAACTGCAGATGACAGTTCATCTGTGCGGGCGGGGGCCTCGCCGAGCCAGAACGGGACGGTCGGCGGCTTGTCGCCGGCGTCGCGCACCCGCACGACGCCCTGCTCGACGCGGCGGATCTGCCAGGAGTGGCTTCCGAGGAGGAAGATGTCGCCGGGCATCGACTCGACCGCCCAGTCCTCGTTGACCGTCCCGACCAACGCGTCGTCGGGCTCGGCGAGCACGCGGTAGTCGCCGGTCTCGGGTATGGCCCCCCCGGAGGTGACGGCGGCGAGGCGGGCTCCCTTGCGGGCGCGGAGCACCCCGTTGACGGCGTCGTGGTGCAGGTAGGCCCCCCGTCTGCCGCGCCCGGTCTGCACCCCTGCGGAGACGAGCGCGGTCACTTCGTCGAAGCGCTCGTCGGTCAGCCCTATGTAGGGGGCTGCCCGGCGGAGCAGGCCCCGCAGGCCTTCGGTCGTCCATTCCCTCGCCGACACCTCGGCCACCACCTGCTGGGCGGCGATGTCGAGCGGCAGGCACGGGGGGACGACGCTGTCGAGCCGTCCCTCGCCGAGAGCCCACAGCAGGGCGGTGCACTCGACCAGCTCGTCCCTGGTGAGCGGGAACAGCCGTCCTTTCGGAGTCCCCGAGCGGCTGTGGTTGGAGCGGCCGACCCGCTGAAGGAAGGTGGCGATGCTGCGCGGGGAGCCGAGCTGGCAGACCAGGTCGACCGGCCCGACGTCGATGCCCAGCTCGAGCGAGGCCGTCGCGACCAGCGCCCTGAGCTCGCCGGCGCGCAGCCGGCTCTCCACCCGGAGACGGCGCTCTTTGGAGAGGCTGCCGTGGTGGGCGGCGACGGCATGGTCGAACGGGCCGTCGGGGTCGACCCTCTCGGCCAGCTGGTGGGCGACCCGCTCGGCCATGCGCCGGGTGTTGACGAACACCAGCGTGGTGCGGTGCTCGCCGACCAGCTCGGCGATCCGGTCGAGGACCCCGGCCATCTGCCCCGCCGAGGTGACCGCCTCCATCTCGCCGGGGGGCAGCTCGAGGGCCACGTCCATGTGGCGCCGGTGGCCGACGTCGACGATGGCCGGCAGGGGGCGGTCTCCGACCAGGAGACGGCCGACCACCTCAACGGGCCGCTGGGTGGCGGACAGGCCAACGCGCACCGGGCGGCGCTCGCAGAGCTCTTCCAGGCGCTCGAGGCTGACGGCTAGGTGGGCGCCGCGCTTGTCGCGGGCCAGCGCGTGGATCTCGTCGACGATCACCGTCTCCACCGTCCGCAGCGCCTGCCTGCCGGGACCGCTGGTGAGAAGCAGGTACAGGGACTCGGGGGTGGTGACGACCAGCTGGGGGGGGCGGCGCAGCATCGCCGAACGCTCGGAGGCGGTGGTGTCTCCGGTGCGCACCGCGACCCGGATCTGGGGGGCGGCGAGGCCGATCTCGGCGGCGGCCGCGGCAATGCCCGCCAGGGGCTTGTCGAGGTTCTCGGCGACGTCGACGGCCAGCGCCTTGAGCGGCGAAACGTACACGACCCGCACCCCCGCCGGCCGGGCGCCGCCCCCCTGGTGGTCCAAGTAGAGGGAGTTGATCGCCATGAGGAACCCGGCCAATGTCTTGCCGGAGCCGGTCGGCGCGGCGATCAGCGTGTCCCGGCCGGAGGCGATCAAAGGCCAGCCCAGCGACTGCGACTCGGTTGGCCCGTCGGGGAACCTCCGGCGAAACCAGGCGCAGACCGCCGGGTGCAGCCACGCCTCCCAGGACGAGGTCGGGCGGGCGGCTAGCAGGTCGGCCACCCGGCGATCCTAGCGGATCGAACGTATGTTCAGACGGGTGGACGCGAGCGGTCAGGAGGCGAGGACGACTTCCACCCGGTCGGGCAGGAGGGCCAGGCTGTCGGCCTTGTCGATGAACGCCACCGCTCCCTCCTTGGCGGCCGCGGCGACCATCTCCTTGTCGTCGGAGGCGGAGAGGATGACGATCCGGGCGTTGGGGGCGACGGCGCGGATGTTCGGCAGGGCGTCCGCCCCGCTCATGCGGGGCATGACCAGGTCGAGGAGGATCAGGTCGGGCTGGTGGCGGCGCGCCTGGACGATCGCCTCCCACCCGTCGGCCGCCTCGTGGACCGTGTAGCTGTGGGCATCGTCGAGCAGGTGGCAGATCAGCTTGCGCAGCCCCCGGTCGTCGTCGACGACCAGCACCGAGCGTACTCCCCCGCCGGCTGGCAGCTCGCCGGTCACCTCGGGACGGAACACGCCGAGCCACTCGGTCAGGTCCGCTCCTGGCACCGGACGGCTCAGGTAGAAGCCCTGCGCCTCGTCGCAGCGCATCTTGCGCAGGGTGTCCCACGACAGCTGGTCCTCGACGCCTTCGGCGACTATCCGCAGGCCAAGGCTGTGGCCGAGCTCGATGATCGACTTGACGATGGCCGCGTCGTGGGGGTCGGAGGCGACGCGGAACACGAAGGACTGGTCGATCTTCACCTCGTGCACGGGGAGCCTGCGCAGGTACGACAGGGACGAGTAGCCGGTGCCGAAGTCGTCCACCGACAGCTTCACGCCGATCGCCGCCAGGCGTTCGAGCACGGCGATGGTCCGCGGCGGGTCGGCCATGACGCTCGACTCGGTGATCTCGAGGGTGAGCCGCTGGGCGGCGACGCCCGACGAGCCGAGCAGCGTCTTGACCAGGCGGGGAAGGTCGGTGTCGAGCAGGCTCCTGAGCGACAGGTTCACCGAGACCCCCAACTCGTAGCCGGCTTCGCTCCACCTCCGGCACTGCTCGAGGGACTCTTGGAGGATGTAAAGGGTGAGCGGGGTGATGTAGCCGGTCTGCTCCGCCATGGGCACGAACTGGTCCGGACCGATGAGCCCGCGTTCGGGGTGCCGCCAGCGGACGAGGGCCTCGGCGCCCACCACCAGACCGTCGGAGAGGCGCAACTTGGGCTGGTAGTGGACGCCTATCTGGTTGTTGGCGAGAGCGCTGCGCAGCTCGGCGGCCAGCGCCAGACGAGCCGGGCTGTTGTGGTCCCGCTCGGGGGAGTAAAGGGCTACGTCGCGGTCGCCCCCCTTGGCCTCGTACATCGCCACGTCCGCTCGCCGCAAGAGGGTCGCCGCGTCGTCGCCGTGGTCGGGGTACATGGCGACG
>DATGKR010000065.1:0-17481 GCA_035294565.1 Acidimicrobiales bacterium
AGAGCAGGCCGAGACCTGCCCACGGCTGCCAGGGGCCTCCCATGGCCCCGGTGAACGGCAGCTTCGACTGGGCCTGGGCGGTGGTCGCTCCGGCCGCCGACACCGCGGGGGCCTGCACGGCGTAGGAGCCGGTCAGCACGCCGGCGTTGGCGGCCGCCTGCCCCTGGCAGTTGGCCGTGGTGGCCGTCGCGGTGGCGACGTCCTGGATCACGCCGGCCGGCGAGCCGGCGGGGACGGACACGTCGATGGTGAAGACGAGCGGAGGGTTGAGCGGCGTCGCGTACTTGTAGCTCTCCCCGGTCCAGGTGACGGTGTAGTCGTTGGGGGCGTTCTTGGTGATCGTCGCCGGCCCCGCGTCGCCGCCGGTGGCGCCCGTGACGGTGAAAGCCGGGTCGGCGCGGTAGTCGGTGATGTGGTCGCTCACCGTCATGTCGGTGAGGTCGCAGTCGACGAGGTAGGCGACGTTGGTGTTGGGCACGTCGATGGTGTAGGTGAAGCTACCGCCGGGGGCGACGGTCCCGACGCTGGGGGACTTGAGGACGGGGATGTTGCACTCGATGGCGGCCGCCAGGTTCGACGACGCTTCCAGGTGGCCGGCGATCAGGTCGGCGATGTTCGCCAGCTGCGAAGGTACTGACAGCTGGCTGCCACCGGCGCTGGCGCTCACCCCGACGTGGACGTGGAGAAGGTCGAGGGCCCCGGCGGCCTCGGTGCCTCCCACGACGGTCGGCGGGGACGACTGGGAGCCGCCGATGGCGTGCGGTTCCACGTCGACGTCGATGTAGCCGAGGTCGACGGTCGCCACCTGGTTGGTGACCTGGCTGACGCTCGTGCCCACCTGGTTCAGCAGTCCCGTGACAGTCGGGTTGGACAGCACCCCGGTGACCACCGGGCCGACCGACGGTATGGTGCTGGCCACCCCGGAAGCGGCGCCGCTCAGGGTCGTCAAGGTGCCGCCCAGGTTCGACGTGCTGAGTGGTATGTGCAGCCCGCCCGCCCCGACGGAGGAGAGGGGTATGGTGATCACGTTGGTGGTGGTGCCACCCGCCACCAGGTTCACGGTCAGGATGTCGTCGGTCGAGAGCTTGACCGACGCCCCTGTGCTCTCGCCGGTGGTGCGGGCCGTGAGGCTCACAGGGTCGTTGACGCCGCCAGCGCTCTTGACGGCGACCTCCAGCTCCACCTGGCCGCCTATGTTGACGGTCAGCGGGGCGATGATGTCGGCGGCCGTGGTGCTCAGCCCCCAGGTGCCGTCTCCGTTGGGGGTGAGGTAGGTGGACGAGGTGGTCTGCGCCGCAGAGGTGCCGGTGCCCGCCGTGGTGATGGTCGGCCCGCTCCCGGTGTTGAGGATGCCCACCGCTGCGGCGTCGCCGAGGCCGTAGGAGATGTCCTGGCCGATGGGGCAGGAGTTGGCGTTCCAGACGGCAGCGCCCTGCCCGGTGAGCAGCGAGGCGGAGATGAGGGGGGCGAGCTGCGACGGGGTGGATATCGAATCGGTCACCGGCGGGTTGTCCGGGGGGGCCACCTGCTGGGCCTGCCCCGCGATGGAAGCGGCTGCCGACCCCAGTGCGAGCCGGATCCCGGTCCCGGTGCCGTAGGCGTGTACGGAGGCCGGCTCGGCCGGCTGGACCTGCAGGCCGAACTCGGAGGAAAGCGCGGAGGACAGGCCCGCGGTGCTGGTGCTGGCGGCCGATATCGCCTGGTCGATCTCGGCCGTGTTGGTGCCGCTGACCGGCAGCGCCCCGAAGTGGACTTCGGTGCCCGTGGCGTAGCCGTGGAAGTCCGCCGACGACCAGTTGACGCCGGTCGCCGCGGCGGCGGGGGGGACGAGGCCGACCGGCGCGACGGCGAGCGCCGCCGCCCCGGCGAAGGTCGCCACCCGGGACAACCACATCCGCATCGACTGCCTCCCTCGCTGTATAGGCGGTGGGCCCTACGGCGGCCCCGCCCCGACAATAGGACAATAGACCGCCTCGTTGACAGGACTATTTCTTGTTTATAGGGCTGCTGGGCACCCCATAAACAGGACAAAAGCCGCTATACGCCTTTGCCGGAGCCGGGGGGTCGGTCGTAGCGCCGCCGCCTTTGCCGGAGCCGGGGGGCTGGTCTTCGCGCCGGCCGGCTTTTTCCGTTGCAGCACCGTGATGGGCAAGACTGGCGTCATGGCCGCAAGACCCATCGCAGAGACGCTGGACAGCTTCGGGGCCCGAGCGCCTTTCGAGGCCGGCGGACGCTCGTTCGACATCTTCCGCCTCGACGCCGTAGCCGGCAGTGACCGGCTGCCCTACGCCCTCAAGATCCTCCTCGAGAACCTCCTGCGCCACGAGGACGGGGTGAGCGTGAGCGCCGACGACGTGCAGGCTCTAGGCGCGTGGGACCCCGCCGCCGAGCCGAGCCGGGAGATAGCCTTCGCCCCGGCGCGGATCCTCATGCAGGATTTCACGGGCGTGCCTGCCGTCGTCGACCTGGCCGCCATGCGCGACGCGATGCGCCAGTTGGGCGGCGACCCGGCGAGGGTGACGCCCCTCATCCCGGCCGAGCTGGTCATCGACCATTCCATCATCGCCGACGTCTACGGGACGCCCGACGCTTTCAAGCGCAACGCCGAGCTCGAGTTCCAACGCAACGAGGAGCGCTACCGCTTCCTCCGCTGGGGTCAGCAGGCGTTCGAGACGCTTCGGGTCGTGCCCCCCAACACCGGCATCTGCCATCAGGTCAACCTGGAGCACCTGGCGCGGGTGGTCTTCGACGAGGAAGGTGTGGCCTACCCCGACACCCTGCTGGGGACCGACTCGCACACGACGATGATCAACGGGCTCGGCGTGCTCGGCTGGGGAGTCGGCGGCATCGAGGCAGAGGCGGCCATGCTCGGCCAGCCGGTGTCCATGCTGATCCCCCGGGTCGTCGGCTTCGAGCTGACGGGCTCTTTGCCAGAGGGTTCGACGGCCACCGACCTGGTGCTGACCGTCACCGAGATGCTCCGCCGCCACGGCGTGGTCGGCAAGTTCGTCGAGTTCTTCGGGGAGGGCGTCGCGGCCGTACCCCTCGCCAACCGGGCGACGATCGGCAACATGTCGCCCGAGTACGGCTCGACTTGCGCCATCTTCCCGATCGACGAGGAGACCCTGTCCTACCTGCGCCTCACCGGCCGCAGCCCCGAACGGGTGGCCCTCGTCGAGGCGTACGCCAAGGAGCAGGGCCTCTGGCACGACCCCTCGGCGAGGCCCGCCTACTCGGAGACCCTGACGCTCGACCTGTCGACGGTGGTGCCCTCGCTGGCGGGCCCGTCGCGCCCCCAGGACCGGGTTCGCCTCGACGAGGCTCGGGACAAATACCGCCAGATCGCCCCTCCGAGCCGTCCGGTGAGGGTCGCCCTCGACGACGGGAGGACCTTCGACCTCGACAACGGCCACGTCGTCATCGCCGCCATCACCTCCTGCACAAACACGTCCAACCCGTCGGTGATGGTCGCCGCCGGTCTTTTGGCCAAGAAGGCGGTGGAGAGGGGCCTGGCGTCCAAGCCGTGGGTCAAGACCACCCTCGCCCCCGGCTCGAAGGTGGTGATGGACTACTACGAGAAGGCCGGGCTGCTTCCCTATCTGGAGAAGCTCGGTTTCAACCTCGTCGGCTACGGCTGCACCACCTGCATCGGCAACAGCGGACCGCTGCTGGCGCCCATCTCGGCCGCGGTGGCCGAGGGCGACCTGTCGGTCGTGGCGGTGCTGTCCGGCAACCGCAACTTCGAGGGGCGCATCAGCCCCGACGTGCGGATGAACTACCTGGCGTCGCCGCCCCTCGTCGTCGCCTACGCCCTGGCGGGCACCATGGACACCGACCTGGTGCGCGATCCCCTCGGCGAGGACTCCTCGGGGGAGCCGGTATACCTCCGCGACATCTGGCCGTCGCCGAAAGAGGTGGCCGAGGTGATCGAATCGTCCGTCGAGGCGCGCATGTTCTCCCACTCCTACGCGGCGGTGTTCGAGGGCGACGAGCGCTGGAGGGGCCTCGACGTCCCCGGCGGCGACGCCTACGCATGGGACTCGAAGTCGACCTACGTCCGCCAGCCTCCCTACTTCGAGGGGATGACCGCCGAGCCGGCGCCCCTCGTGGACGTGCGCGGCGCCCGGGTGCTGGCGAAGCTGGGAGACAGCGTCACGACCGACCACATCTCGCCCGCTGGCAGCATCCGCCGGGACAGCCCCGCCGGGCGCTGGCTCGCCGACGGGGGGGTCGAGCCGGCGGACTTCAACTCCTACGGGTCGCGCCGGGGCAACCACGAGGTGATGATCCGAGGCACCTTCGCCAACATCCGGCTCCGCAACCAGCTCGCCCCGGGAACCGAGGGGGGCTTCACCCGCCACCTGCCAGGCGGCCCGGTGATGCCGATCTACGACGCCGCTCAGCGCTACGCCGCCGAGGGGGTTCCGCTGGTCATCCTCGCCGGGAAGGAGTACGGCTCGGGCTCGTCGCGCGACTGGGCGGCGAAGGGCACGGCGCTTCTCGGCGTGAAGGCGGTGCTTGCGGAGAGCTTCGAGCGCATACACCGCTCGAACCTGATCGGCATGGGGGTGCTGCCCCTGCAGTTCGCGCCTGGCGAGTCCGCGGAGACCCTCGGCCTGACCGGCGAGGAGGTCTACGACATCACCGGCATCGCCGGCGACGGACCGATCCCGCGGACCGTCACGGTCACCGCCGACGGCCGGCCGTTCCAGATGACCGTGAGGATCGACACGCCGAAGGAGGGCGAGTACTACCGCCACGGCGGCATCCTCCTCTACGTGCTGCGTCAGCTACGCGCAGGCTGAGCCCAAGACGGGGGGGTGGAGCCCGTTGGCAGGGTCCAGGTTGCCGGCGACGGCCTCTTCGAGCACGTCGAGCATCGCCCGGGCCGGGGCGCTCGGCCGCCACCTGCGGCGCACCACCACCCCCACCGTCCTGCGGGGCAGACCGCCGACTCGGACCTTGCGGACCCTCGGGTCCTCGGCGACTCCGGTGGCCGGAAGGATCGCCGGCCCGTAGCCCTGCAGGGTGAGCGAGGCGATCAGGCGCACCCCGTCGAGCTCCGCCTGCGCCTCCAGCCTCACGCCGAACTCCCGGCAGGCCTGGTCGATCTCCTTGCGGAAGCTCGTTCCCGGTGCGGGGAGCAGCAGCCGCATACCGTCGAGCTGGGACATCGTCGCCGTCTCCCGCCGGGCGAGGGGGTGATGCTCGGGGACGACCAGCACGAGGTCCTCCGCGAACAGCGGCTTCTCGGCCAGGTCCGGGTTGGCCTCGGGAAGGTTGACGAGGGCGGCGTCGAGCGAGCCGGCGACGAGCAGCGGCTCGAGCGTCGCGGAGGTCCCGTCGCCGATCATGAGGCGCACCTCGGGGTGGCGTTCGGCCATCGTGTCCAAGAGCAGCGGCGCCAACCAGCGCGCGGTGGTGCCGATCATCCCGATGCGCGCGCTTCCAGCTATGCGGTCACGCAGCGCCGCCACGTCCGCCACCACGGCGTCCACCTCGGCGGCGACCCGCCGGGCGCGTTCGGCGACGGCGAGACCCTCGTCGGTGAGCGAGCCGTTGTGGCGGTCGACGAGCTGCACGCCGAGCTCCCGTTCGAGGCGGGCGATGTGGCTGGACACGTTCGACTGGACGGTGTGGAGGGCCAGGGCGGCCGACGAGAAGCTCCCGTGGTCGGCGATCGCCACGAGCGCCTGCAGCTGTCTCAACTCCACGCACCCCACCATAGCGACGGGATCGCCGACCGAGATGGGTCCGATCGCTCCGAGCGGTCACCTCCTCTTATTGACCGGTGCATCAGTCGGTATGTAGGATGGCTTCGATGGCCCTCGACGTAGACGTCCCGCCTCGGCTGGCCGAGCGCCTCAACGCGGCGAGTGCCGCCCGTCGCTGGTACCCCTTCGACGACCGCGTCATCGACTGGTCCGTGCCGCTCGACGGCAGCTGGTCCTATATGCCCGCCGGGCACTCGATCTTCAGCGGCACCGACCTGCTCGACGGGCTCGACCCAGAGCAGCGGAGCTTCGTCGAGCGCTGGGAGATGACGCAGCTGATGAGGAACATCGGCCACGGCGAGCACCTGCTCAACCAGGGCCTTCTGGCCATGCTCTGGTACGTCGACCCCTACGACCCGAGCTACCGCTACCTGCTGCACGAGGTGGCAGAGGAATGCCAGCACATGGCCATGTTCAACCAGTGGGTGCGGTTCAACTCCGACATCGAGACGCTCGGGGCGGGGGAGGAGTCGTGGGCCAAGACCCTCGGCGAGTTCACCGAGGGGCTCGCCTCAAAGCTCCCCGAGGCCTTCTGGGTCAACGTCCTCCTCTTCGAGTTCGTCGGGGACGACTTCAACCAGGCGATGCGGGTGGGGACCGGGGAAGGTGGTCGTCCCCTGCACCCCATCCTCGCCGGGATCGGAGTGGCCCACACCGCCGAGGAGGCGCGCCACATCGCCTACGCCCGGCGCTGGCTGGAGGAGGGGATGGCCGGCGTCGACGCCGGTCAGCTCGCCGAGATCCAGGGTCTCGCCGACTACGGGGTGCAGCTGGTGATAGACCGGCGCCTGCTCCTGCCGGTGCGTTACGGGACCCAACTGGAGCCCTATGTGAGCGAAGCGGCGTTCGGCGAAGCCATGGCCAACGTGGCCGAGAGGCCGGCTTCGAAGGCCACGTTGGCGCAGCTCGCCAAGCTGGTCGACTTCTTCGCCGGGCTCGGCGTCGTCAGCGAAAGCGCGGCGCGCCGCTGGGTGGAGTCCGGCCAGCTCGCACTGAGACAAACCCCGGGCTGAGGCGCGGTCACCGCGGCGGACCAGCAGAGCCGGCTGGGGGCGGGGGAAGGCCGGGAACAGGATGGTTCGGCCCGAAACGCCCGAAGCACCCTGCCGGTGAAAACGCCGAAGGCCTTGCGGGCGCCGGTCGGCGTCTTAGAATTGGTCGCGTGGGTGGGGCGCGCGAGAGAGAAGAGCGGCGGGTAGCCGCCAAGCCGCGAGGGAGGGTGAAGCCGGCCAGGCTACTGCCGGCCAACGCTCTGGCCGATCTGCAGCGGGCTGCGGGAAACGGCACGGTGGTCGCCGCGCTGCGCTCCGGCGCGCCCGGCGTTTCGACCGACCGCGAGGCCGAGGAGCAGGCCGACAGGATCGCCGACGCCGCTGTCGCCAGGATGGGCGCCGCGGCGGGGCTCCCGCCGGTGACCGGCGGGTCCCTGTCGCCTGTGCTGCAGCGGGCGCTGGCTGCGGCGGCCCCCCGGCTCGGCCGGCTCGACGATGTGCGGGTGCGCACCGGGGCCGACGCAGCCGCCGACGTCGAGCGGATCGGCGCACGGGCCTTCGCCTCGGCGGACGGCATCTCCGTTGCCCGGGGGGAGCTGGGCCGCGGGGTCGAGTCCACCCGCCTGCTGGCCCACGAGGCGGTGCACGCGGGCATGCACGTGCCCGGCGATCGGTCCGACCTGGTGCACGCCAAGCTGCGCGGCACGAGGGCGGCGGCGATCCAGTCGGGAGGCGGGAAGTCGTTCGTGCTGCGCAGGGCTCTCTTCAAGACCAACTGGGACAGGATCCTCGACGGGCTCGGCGCCTACGAGGAGCAGGAGGCCAAGCTGCTGGCAGGCGGCAACCCGAGCCCGGCGGTCCTCGCCGCGGCCAAGCCGCAGCTGCTCGCCACGCTCGCCCGCATCGAGGCGGCCATCCTCGCCTGGCAGAAGGCGAACGACGAGGAAGGCCAGACGGCGCAGACCGAGCTGCTGCACAAGAAGTCCGTCGAGGAGGGCTCCGCGTCCGACACGGACGTCAGGACCAAGGCCGCCCGGCGCCAGACCGTCGCGCTGCTGCTGACGAGGGTCAGGACGGAGATGGCCGACCTGAACTCGGGCAGATGGTCGAGCACTCTCGGCCTCTCCGACGCCCAGGTCGTGTCCAAGGGCCGGGAAGACGCCGGTCAGCTGAACAAGGTGGCCGAGCTCAACTACGTGACCGAGTCCGGACCGTTCTCCGGCTTCTTCAAGCAGGAGAAGGGATGGATGCAGTCCAGCGACATCGTCGGCCACGACGCGGAGTCGGGAATCCGCCAGGCCGATCCCCAGTTCGGGGCGCGCGCCATGGCCATGTACCGCCTCGACCAGCTGCTCCAGGCCGGGGTGACGGCCAGGGTCGAGTTCGCCGTCCACGAAGTGGTCGACGAGAACGGCCGCAAGGCGCTCAAGCTGGGCACGGTCCTAGAGAGCGCCAAGGGAACCAGGGCCGCCGAAACCAAGACGGCCATCAACGAGCCGGGCAAGGGCGACTCTGTCTCCCTGAGTGACCCGACCCTTCAGCGCTGTCTCAACAAGCTGCAGATCCTCGACGCCATAGCCGGCCAGCTCGACCGCCACCAGGGCAACTACTTCATCCAGCACGAGCACGGCAAGGTCACCGGCGTGACGGGCATCGACCTCGACATGTCCTTCGGGCGCGACTTCACCGACCCGACCAAGCCGCCGCGAAGCGCCGCCCACTACACGGGCATACCCAAGGAGATAGACGCCGAGTTCGGCAGGAGGATCCTGGGCATCAAGGAGGAGGCTGTGAGGGAGGCGCTGACCGGGCTCCTCGCAGAGCCCGAGCTGGAGGCCACGCTGAGCCGCTTCAGGGTCGTCAAGGAGAAGATCGCCCAAGCCGACAAAGCCGGTCTGCTGCGCTCCGACTGGGGTGGGCAGACCGCCCGCGCGGCCACGAACGTGAAGGACCCGTCGATACTGGGACGAAAGGGTGAATCGACGAGCTACATGCAGGCGCTCGCCGGCGGGAGCATCGCCGAGGCGGCCGCCGCGGCGCGGGCCACCGCCGGCAAGGCCCTGGACTTCCAGGTGACCCTCGGCAAGTTCCACCCGGAGGTGATCGACGCCCTCAAGCCCTTGCTGGTGCACAGCACCAAATGGGATCCCGGCGTGATCGGGCGCCTGGTGATGTCGGCTCTCGCCTCGGGTCGGCTGGCGGGCGGTGACGTCGAGCTGGCGGTGAAAGACTTGGTGGACGAGCTCATGGCCGCCATCGGCGACGAATGGGCCATGGCGGGGATCGACGGCAGCTACGACAAGGTCGCGCCCAAAGTCGCGCCGACGGCGCAGCGCTTGTGGCCCCGGGTGGTCGCCCGCTACCGCCGGACGAAGGTCACCGTCGGGGCCAGCCGGGTGGGAGCTAGGACCTGACCAGCGCCTGGGACGGCACCCCCCTGGAGGGCTACGGGCTGCCCGAGCCCCCCGAGGACCTGCCGGTCCAGACCCTGGGGCGCACGAGAGCGGGATCGCGGCCCCAGGCCTTCGCCCTGCGCGGCCTGGGATGGTTCGCCGAGGAGGCGGCGAAGGAACCGGCGCCCGAGTACGTCCTCGCCGGGTTCGAAGCCGTTGCCCACGACCTGTACGCCCTGCACTACCTCTACTCCTATCGCCGGTTGTTCGTCGGCCTCCAGGTACGGGCCCGTCCGGTAGGAGAGCGCTTCCAGGTCGACGTCACCGCCCGGGACTTCGACGAAGTGGTCCGCCTCGAGGCGCTCATCCTCCGAGCTGCCGAGACGGGCGCCCTGGGAGACCACGGGCGGGTCATCGCGGTGAACGACATGTTCGGGGGCTCCCTGTGGCGCTTCACCGGCGTCCCCTCGGCCGAAGGCGCCGGGGGGATCAGCGGGGCGACGGAGTTCGTCCAGCGGCGCGCCGGGGTCTGACCGGCCAGGGGGCCGACAGCCGCTCCCCGGCAGGAGCGGTAGCGTCGCGCGATGGCCGCCTCCGCCGCCTTCTTCGACCTGGACCGGACCCTGCTGCGCACGTCGAGCACACCGGCCATCAACGCCGCCCTCTTCGAGGCGGGCCTGGTCGGCCGGGAGAGCGTCCCCGGCCAGTCGCTGCTGCTCGGCTTCTACGACGCCTTCGGTGAGACGCTCCCGTCGATGGCGCTCGCCCGCGCCGCGGCCTTGGCCGCGCGGGGCTGGGCGGTGGCCGAGGTGGCCCAGGCGGCGAAGCTCGCGGCGGAGCGCCTCGAGGGCGAGGTGCTGCCCTACGTGCCGGCGCTGCTGGCGCGCGAGCGGCGCAAGGGCAGGCGCCTGGTGCTCGCCACGACCACCCCGCGCCACCTGGTGGAGCCCTTCGCCGAGCGCCTCGGCATGGACGACGTGGTCGCCACCCGCTACGCCACCGAGACCGACCCTGCAGGCGTGGAGCGCTACAACGGTCGGCTCGACGGGCCCTTCGTCTGGGCTCTCGGCAAGCTCGACGCCGTCCGGGAGTGGGCGGCAGAGCGGGGAGTCGACCTCAGGTCCAGCTCGGCGTACTCGGACAGCTTCTACGACGTGCCCCTCCTCGCCGCCGTCGGCGAGCCGCGGGCGGTGAACCCCGACCTGCGCCTCCTCGGCGTGGCGGTGCTCCGACGCTGGCCGGTGGTCAACCTGGACAGCCCGCCTGGGGTGCCCAAGCTGCTCGGCGTCGAGCCGATGGACCTGCTGCGCCTCGCCTCCTCGGAGGCCCTGTTCCCCTACGCCCGTTTCGACATCGCCGGCACCGAGAACATCCCTCGGCACGGCCCGGCCATCGTCGCCGCCAACCACCGCAGCTACTTCGACGTCGTCTGCTACGCCCTCGCCGCTTTCAAAGCCGGCAGGAACCTGCGGGGGCTCGCCAAGAAGGAGCTGTTCGACGCCCCGCTCATAGGGCAGCTGGTGCGCGCCGGGGGGGCGATCTGCGTAGACCGGGAGGCGTCGGGGCGGCCCGCCTACGAGCGGGCGGAGGAGGCGCTGCGCGCCGGTGAGGTGCTGCTGATCGCCCCGCAGGCGACCATCCCCCGGGGAGAGAAGTTCTTCGACCCCCACCTGGAGGGCAAGACGGGAGCCGCCCGCCTCGCCGCGGCAACCGGGGCGCCGGTGGTGCCGCTCGGCGTGTGGGGCAGCGAGCGGGTCTGGCCGCGCTCGTCGAGGCTGCCCCACGTGCTCAACGTCGTCGACCCACCGCTGGTGCGGGTCCGCGTCGGCCCGCCTGTCGAGGGCCTGTCGGGGCGGGACTTCGCCGCCGACACCGAGCGGATCATGGCAGCCATCGTCGACCTTCTGCCGCCCGAGGCGAAGGTGCGCCGCACGCCCACCCCCGAGGAGCTGGCGAGGACCTACCCGCCGGGGTTCCGCCCCCAGCCCCCGCCGCCCGCGCCTACCACGGCCAGCGCCCGGAACGGGAGGGGCGCAGGGGGCGCCGCTCGCCGAGGGCCCACGCCCGCCGCCAGGGGGAAGCCTCCGGCCCGGTGAGCGGAGGGGTCCGCCCGGCGGCGGCCCGCAGCCGCGCCGAGTACCAGTCGGTCGCCCCCTCGTCGGCCAGCTCCGCGATCGCCGCCTCGAGGCGCGAGGCGAGCGCGCGGGCGTCGCCGCACGGCCGCAGCGGCCGACCGAAGGTGACCGTGGTGCGCCCCGGGCGCAGGCGCCGCGACCCCTTCGCCAGGATGCGGTGGGTGCCCTCCACGTGCACCGGGACCACCGGCCGGCCGGTGCGCTCCGCCAGCCACGCCGCGCCGGCGCGGTGGGCCTGGCCCCACCCGTCGGGGCTGCGGCCCCCCTCAGGGAAGATGAGCATCGACCAGCCGCCGGAGAGCAGCTCGGCGGCGCGGTTGGCCGACGCGCGCGACGGCCGGTTCCTCTCGATGGGCACCGCGTTCAGGACAAAGGCGAACGCCGCGGCCTTGGCAGCCGTGTCGAAGAAGTAGTCGGCGGCGCCAGCGACGAACAGCTCCCTGCGCCAGCGGGCCGGTATCACCGACACGAGCAGCGGCGCGTCGAGGTGGCTGGCGTGGTTGGCGGCGAAGATCAGCGGCTCGTCGAGGTGGGACATGCGGTCGAGCCCCTCCACGGTCGGCGAGGCGACCAGCCGCACCAGCGGGGCACCGACCGCCTCCTGCAGGGCGGTGCGCGCCGCTCTGGCCGCGGGGGAGCGGGCCCAGCGGGTGTCGTAGGCGGTGCCCAGTTTCGACTCGACCGGCGGCCGGGGGACGGTGGACGGCCAGGTGGGCGGGGCGAGGGGGAAGCCCGCTCCTCTGCGCAGGCCGGCCCTCAACAGTCTCGACAACTCGACTGACACGGTCAGCTGACGTCGGCGATCATGATCGGCGGGCAGTGCAGATGGGTGATGGTCGGGTCCCGACCGACCACGTCGGAGGCCATCTCCAAGGCGTCGGAGAGGGTGCTGGCCGGAGAGAAGCCCAGGCGGCGGACGGCCCGGGGCTCCCCGCCGACGATGATGACCCGGCCGAGGTGCTCGAGAGCGTGCGCCCCCCAGTACCACATGTAGAACGGGTGGACGCCGTGGTAGGCGTGGCTGGTCCGGTAGAGGTGGCGGTACCACTCGTCGGTGGCGAAGCGCTCCTCGTAGCGCTTCTCGATCTCCACCGGGTCGGTGGTCTCGGCGAGCACCTCCTCGAAGAAGTCGATGTAGGAGGGGTGGTGGACCGGGTGGAACGCCCACGGCGTCGGGTGGGAGAGGATCGCCACCCCCCCGGGGCGGACCAGCGGCCGGCCCCGGTACATGTTGAACAGGTAGCCGAGCCCCATGCACATGACGAGCACCGGGTTCATGATCGAGTTGACGTTGTAGGGGCAGAGGTGGGGGATCCCGAACACGGCGACGTCGGTCTGGCCTTCCACCGGGACCAGCTGTTGGCGGTAGACCATCTCGGTGGTCGCCCGGTGGACCGCCTCGACCTCCCCGGCGTGGACCGAGGTCATCGCGTGCGGCGCCCGGATGGACTGGAACACCGACCTGGCGACACGCGGCGGGGCGAGCGAGAGGCTCTTGGTGGTCGCGAGGAAAGCCGCCCGGTCGCGGGCGCTCCACTCCCACTCGCGCTTTTGCAGGAAAGCCATCTGGGAGGGGAAGGCGTCGTTGTTGAGCGTCGTCTCGATCTGGAAGACCTTGACCCCCGAGGCGGCGATGAGCCGGCCCATCCGCCAGTTGGACGAGTGCAGCTCGGAGCGCTCCTGGTCCATGAACGAGCGGGAGTGGCGCATCGTGCGCACGTTGTGGTGGTGGCGGAGGCTGCGGTAGCTGGCTAGGCCGGTGGCGACGCTCTTGTGACCGCCGTCCATCGGCACCAGGTTGATGTTGACGTACACGAGCAGGTCCGACTCGGCGGCCCGCTTGTTGATCTCCACGTCCTCGCCGAGGTCGGTGCAGCCGAGATGGACCAGCCCGGACGGATCCTCGGCGTCGTGCTGGAGGAGTCGGCCGTTGGGGGCGAAGGCGTCGTAGACCCGGTCGCCGAGGGCGTGGCGCAGCTCCGCCTCGGTCATTCGCCGGTGCAGGGCGAGGGCGCAGATCAGCACCACGTCGTCCACCCCGGCCTCGGCGGCCATGTCGAGGACCGCTTCTATGACCCGCTGGCGGTTGTCGGGCCGGCGCATCGGGGGTAGAGGCAGGGATACGTCGTCGAAGGCGATGGTCAGACGCATCCCGGCGAACAGCAGCGCCGGGAGGGGGGCGCTGTCGCCGAGGGGGTTCAGCAGCGCCTGGCGGACCGCCTCGCCGGGATCCTCGAGCGGCTCCAGCGGCTCGGGGGCGTACACCACCCGGGAGCTGCCGGCGGGCAGCTTCTCCAGGCGGAAACCCTCGCCGTGCCAGGTGAGGATCGGCGGTGTGGAGCGGTCCACTTCGAGGACGAAACCGGGGCGTCCCACTATCTCCTCTTCTCGTTGCGCAGGTCGAACACGATCTTGGTCGCCCCCCGCCGGCCGGCGGCGGAGGCGTGCTCGATCGCCTCGGTGTAGCGGTCGAGCGGGTAGGCCGCCGACACGAGGCGTTCGAGCCCCTCGTCGGCCACGAGGGTCATGGCCAGCTCGAAGCTGTGCCGCCCGCCGGCGGCCGGCTCCGGGCCGTAGGCGTAGGCGCCGGAGAGGCGCACCTCGCGCTGCCACAGCGGGGTGAGGTCCACCCTGACCGGCCCGGGCATGCCGACGAGCACAACCGTCGAGCCGGGGGCGGCTACGGCGAGGGACTCGGCGAGGGACTCGGCGCTGCCCACGCAGTCGAACACCAGGTCGGCTCCGCCGGTGAGCTGCCCGTTGTCGAGGATCCACGACCCGGTCGCCCTTCGCACCGCCCTGCGCAGCTCCTTGGGCTCGACGACGGTGGTCGCGCCGAGCCCGGCAGCGAGACGGCGCTGGTCTGGGTGCTTGGCCACGGCGATGAGGTCCTCGACGTCGGCGCGAAGGGCTGAGAGGGCGGCGACGGTGGCGAGCCCTATCGTCCCCGCCCCGATCACCGCCGCCCGGAGCCGTCCCCCAGAGGGGGGCAGCAGGGCGGCGTGCACGGCGCAGGCCACCGGCTCGACGAGGACCGCCGCCTCGTCGGAGAAACCGTCGGGCACCTCGTGCAGCTGCGCGGGGTGGGCGACCATGGCGCCGGACCAGCCGCCTCCGGTGTCGGCGCAGAAACCGGTCTGCAGGCCCGGCTCGAGGTGGCCGCCGGCGAGGCGTTCGCAGTGGTTGGTCCTGCCCTCCCGGCACGGTGCGCAGGGGGGGTCCACCCCACGGACCCGGCAGTGCAGGACCGGCTCGACGACCACCCGGCGGCCGTCGTCGGCGTCTGCGACCACCTCGTGGCCGGGTACGAACGGGAAGCTGACGATCGGCTCGAACCATCGCGACGAGCGCCCCGACACCGTCGCCAGGTCGCTGCCGCAGAGGCCCGACAGACGAGGCCGCAGCCGCTGCCAGCCCGGGCCGGGAGGCTCGGGCGGCTCGACCTCCGCCAGGCGTAGCGGCACGGGCCGGGCGCTCACCCGGGCGGCGGCGAAGCGCGCCAGGGAGCGTTCCACCTGCAGGGCTCTCACGCCGGGGGCCCTATCGGCAGCAGCGGGCGGGGGCCTCCCTCGGCCTTCGGCCAAAGCTCCACGTGCCATCCGCGGCGGCGGGCGATCGCCGCCAGCTTGGTCTCAGGGTTGACCGCCACGGGGTGGCCGGCGGCCTCCAGCATCGGCAGGTCGCTGGTCGAGTCGGCGTAGGCCACGCACTCGGCCAGGTCCAGGTTGTGGGCCTCGGCGTAGTCGGCCATGATCAGGGCCCTCGCCTCACCCGTCGGCGGCGCCGAGAGGAGCTCGCCTGTGAGGCGCCCCCCTTTTTCCCCCAGAGAAGCGCAGACCACCTCGTCGAAGAGCGGGCGCAGGGGCTCGACCACCAGGTCCAGGGCCCCGGTGATGAGGAGCGTGCGGTGGCCGAGCGCCCGGTGCTCGCGCACCCGGCGGATCCCCGCGGGGAAGGCCTTGGTGAGCAGCAAGTCGCTGAACAGCTCCCAGCTGTCGCGGCGCAGGCGCTCCGCCGGGGCGCCCTCGTAGCGGCGGTAGAAGTGGCGCAGGAAGTCGCTGCGGTCCGCCCGGTCGAGCGCCAGGAGCCGGGGCGCCTCCAGCAGCGTCCTTGCGACGAAGCGGACGCGCCCGGGGCCGTCCTCGCGGCGGGTGGCGAGCCAGGCGTAGGAGTCGACGACGTTGGAGGCGATCAGCGTGTTCTCCAGGTCGAACACCGCCAGCTGGCGCTCCGGTGACAGGACCGCCCGCCGGCCCCGGTCCTGGCGGCTCTGCGCCCTGGCCGGCCTCGGGCGGGTCCCGGCGGGGCTCGCCATCCGCACCCTGGCGTGGGCGACGACCGATGGGAGGTACACGTCGTGGCAGTAGCGCCGCCAGTCGATGACCGCCGGGTCGAAGCAGAGCTCCCCGCGCTCGTCGGCGGGCAGCGCGGCGTACAGCTCGAGGAGCCGGTCGACGGAGAAGATCGCCTCGGTCTCGGTGTAAGCGCCGTAGAGCTCGACGTAGGAAAGGGCTCGCCCGACCTCGTCGCGGCGCTCCTCCAGCCTGGCGGACAGCTCCGCCTGGCGGCCGCGCAGGGGAAGGGAGCGCAGGCCCCTCTCGGCGGTGTCGATCGCCTTCGACGCCCGCTCGAGCTGCCGCTGCACCCGCCGGCGGCCCGGGAAGGACCATTCGGGGACGGTGATCGGCTGCCCCCGCTCGTCGGCGAGGGGGTGCTCGGTGAACCACTCGCGCACCAGCTCCACCAGCTGGCGGTAGCGCAGCGGGTTGCGCGCCCCCGACGCCGCGTGGAACACCTCCGGCTCCATCCCGGGGCCGCGGGCGGCGACGGCGAGTATCGCCGCGACGACCAGGTCGACGGGTATCACGTCGATGACCCCCTCGGGCACGCCGGGGAACTCCTTCAGCAGGCCCTTGGCGTAGGAGATGATCACCGGGTCGGCCATGCGAAAGCCCCGGATCCACCCCGGCTCGGGTTCGGAGAGGGCCGCCTCGATGATCGAGGGTCTCACGATGGTCACCGGCAGCGCGCCCCTCGTCTCGAGCAGCGCCCGCTCGCCGAGCGCCTTGCTGTAGGCGTAGGCGTCGGGCCACCCGAGCCCCTGCGCCCGGGCCTTGCCGAGCTCGACCATCCGCTCGTCGACCCACTCCTGCCTGAGCTTCTCGGCGCGCGCCGCCAAGAGCGGCGTCCCCGCAGCGCCGAGCTCGCGCCGGGCGTCCCGCCCGAAGCGGGCGAGCATCTCCGGCTCGCGGCTCCTCGCGTCGGTGTCCGCGCGCGCCCGGCGGGCGGCGGCCACCTCGGCGCGCCAGTCGGCCTCGGTCGACCACGGCGTGTCGGCGAGCGCCGCCTCGGGGGCGCGGCCGCGCCGGGACCCCGCTACGTAGGCGGTGGACACGGCGACCAGGTGCGCCGGCGAGCCGACGGCGCCGAGGGTTTCGGCGACCCTTACCGGCCCGAGCAGGTTGGTCTCCACCGCCGCGTCGAGCGGCGAGTCGAAGCTGACGGTCGCCGCCGAGTGGACCACAACGTCGCACGAGGCGAGAGCTTCACGCCCGGCTGGGTCGAGGGCGAGGCCGTCGGCGCCGACGTCGGCCGCCACGGCCCGCAGCCTCGCGCCGACCGCGGCGTCGAAGCCGGCACCCAGCTCGCGGCGCAGGCGGTCGAAGCAGTTGTTGCGGAGCAGGTCGCGCCGGAGCCGGTCCTCGGCGCCGCGCCGTCCCGGGCGGACGAGGACGAGCACCTGGCAGCCGGGCACGCAGCGCAGCAACCGCTCGACGACGGCGGTGCCGAGGAAGCCGGTCGCGCCGGTGACCGCGAGCGTCCTGCCGGCGAGCGCCTCTCGGATCATCCCAACCTGTCTACCATCTGGTAGGTGCCTACTACCAGGGACAGGCTTCTCGACGCGGCGATCTCGGCGTTCGGGGGCCGGGGCTTCGACGCGACGTCGCTCGACTCGCTCGCCACCGACCTGGGGGTGCGAAAGCAGACGATCCTCTACTACTTCCCCTCCAAAGAGGCCCTGCTCGAGGCGGCCGCCGCCCAGGCCGCCTGCGAGCTGACCGCGGCCCTGGAGGAGTCGCTCGCCCGGCCGGGCAGCGCGTGGGACCGGGTGGGGGCGATCGTGCGGGCCGTTTTCCGTCTCGCCGTGCGCCGGCCCGAGCTCCTCGGGCTGCTCCGCGAGGTGAGC
>DATGKR010000066.1:0-21007 GCA_035294565.1 Acidimicrobiales bacterium
TCGTCCAGCTTCGCCACCGGCAGGAACGGCTGCCAGTACCGACGCATCAACTCCCCCATCGGGGTCCCCGGACCCACCCGGGTCAACCGTTCGTTCTGCTCAGCCGTCAACATCGCTCATCGGTCCTTCGGCCTCATCTGAGGGCCGACTCGTCCACGGCCACGCCGTGCGCCGAGCATTCCGACGCGAACATCTCGTGGACTCTCGGATCCTGGTCGTCATATTCGATCTGGTCCCCGCCGGATCGCCGGTCCTCCCCGTCTCGCTCGTAGGAGTGGTCGAAGCGGTACTTCTTGCCACCCATGTGGATGGCGAGGTACCGGGCCGGCTCGGTCCCAGTGTTGAAATGCTGGTGCCACCATAGGTTCGGAGGGACGAACACCGAGTTCGGCTTCCAGTCCACCTTGGTGGCCTCGGAGAAGTCGTCGCGCCAGAGCAGCGAGTAGCCGATGCCCGCGAGCAGGACTATCTGGGCTCCCGGGCCGTGTCGGTGTGCCTTCTTGTAGCTCCCCACCGGAAACTCCGAGACGTGCGGCCTCAGCGTGTGCTCGGCGAACTGGAACATCACGTTGCGCCCCTTGGCCCCCCGGTGGGCCAGTTCGGGCAGGTCGATGTGCACGACGTCGGGGACAAAGTTCGTCTCCCAGATGACCGAGCCGGTTTGGTGCCTCCAGAACCGACCCTCGCCGGAGTAGTAGGACTCGCTGCCGTCATAGCGGTCGTCGAACTCGAACGGGTTGTCGAAAAGGAAACCGTCGTGGTGGAACAGGTTCATGACGGGCGGGGCGTTGTTGACGCAGTAGAGCACCGTCGAGTCCGACACGGAGCAGTGCCGGTAGGTTCTGTTGAGAGGCACCGGGAAGACGGCTCCCGGGCCCCAGCGGGCCACGGACACCCCCTTGGGCCCGCGGACCTCGGTCAGGCCTTCCCCCGCCGCCACGTAGACGATCTCCTCCCAGGTGTGCTTGCGCCACTCGGTGGTCTCGTCGGAATCCAGGTTGACCACGTACGCGGCGGTGTTGTCCCCTGCCCCGTCCAACTCGACGAAGGCTGCACGGGCCCCGAGCTCCGCCCACAACTCCGTTCCCAGAGCGGTCAGATCTTCTATGTAGAAGGCCCGGTGAACCGGGATCTTCTGGGAGTCCCGCCAGCGGTCGTAGGGTGTACCGCTTCCCCATTCTGCTTCGGGTGCGTCCGGCACCCGGCTCACGTCGTATTCCATCGACCCCCCGAAGGTGTTCGCTCGTAACCATGCTAGCGTGACCTCGTTGGTATGACAACAGTCCTTATCGGGAGGTCCTGATGTTGGCAAGGCCGGCCGTACCGCGCCGGGTCCTCGGAGGCCTGGAAGTGTCGGCCGTCGGCCTGGGCTGCATGGGGATGTCCCACAACTACGGCAGCCGCGACGAGCGCGACTGCATAGCGACCATCCACCGGGCGCTCGACCTGGGCGTGGATCTCCTCGACACCGCAGACGTCTACGGCGACGGGGCCAACGAGCAGCTCGTAGGCCGAGCCGTCAGCGATCGGCGGGACCGGGCGGTGATCGCGACCAAGTTCGGGATGGTCCGCGACGGTTCCGGGCGGCAGGTCGACGGTCGCCCCGAGCATGCACGGCGCTGCTGCGAGTCCTCGCTGCGACGGCTCGGGGTCGAAACGATAGACCTTTACTACCTCCATCGAGTCGACCCTACGGTGCCGATAGAGGACACAGTCGGGGCCATGGCCGAACTGCGCGACGAGGGCAAAGTTAGGCACCTCGGCCTTTCCGAGGCGGGAGCCGAGACCCTCGAGCGGGCAGTCTCGGTTGCGCCGATCGCCGCGTTGCAGAGCGAGTGGTCGTTGTGGGCGCGGGGCCTCGAAGCAAACGTGGCGTCTGCAGCGAGGCGTCTCGGTATCGGGATCGTGGCCTACTGTCCGCTCGGGCGCGGTTTCCTCACCGGCGCGGTCCGCAACCCCGAAGATCTCGGCACTGATGACAGCCGGCGCCGCCACCCCCGTTTTCACGGGGAAAACCTGGCTGTCAACCTGCGCCTGACCGACCGCATAGCCGGGTACGCCCAGCGGTGGGGCGTCTCATCTGCCCAGCTCGCCCTGGCCTGGGTGCTGGCCCGAGGGGATGACGTGGTTCCGATAGTCGGCACGACACGCGTGGACCACCTCGAGCATGACCTCGAGGCGCTCAACCTTGCCCTGCCGCCGTCGGCGCTCGAGGAGCTGGGGCGTCTGGTCGACCCGGAGGAATGGGCGGGGCCCAGGTCGCGAAGCGGCGACCGGGAGTACGGCTCGAGCCCGCCGAAGCCGAGCTTCCGACGGTGAATCACAGATCCAGCGTCGAGGGCGCGAACACCTCCTCGACGTGAACGAGCCTCGAGGTGAGGCCCTGCTCGTACGAGTAGGACGCGAGCGTCTCCAGTACCCGGCGCTGGCAGGCTATTCCGTAAGGCAACGGGTCCCGGGCCGTGATCAGCTCGTCGTCTGGTAGCCAGCCGAGGTTCTGGAACGGCCTGAGCCCCTGGCGCAACCGGCCGTACAGCTCTTCTTTGGCGGCCACGAACATGTCGAAAAGGTTGAGAACCGCCCACGGGTGTCCCTCGGCGACGTCGCGGCGGATCACCACACAGTGGTTGACCGGAAGCAACCCCGTCTTCTGGTAGTAACGGACTCCCTCGGCCCTACGGTCGGGGAACAGGGGACGCACCCGCGGGTCGGAATCGAGGTCCAGCCGACTGCGGTCGACCAGGTTGCGGTCGGCGAGATAGAGCAGCGTGGCGTCCAGCTCCCCTCCTACCAGCATCCGGCCGATGTCGCTGTCCGGCCCTATGTAGCTGAGCTCGACCCCCTCCGGAGGACGGAAACCGGTGGCACCGCCGTGGCTGCGCTCTGGGGGCCGCTCCATGAACCAGCGCATCTGGGGAGGGGACACACCGAACTCGTGCTCGAGCACACCGCGGCTCCACAGAGCCGCTGTCTGCTGGTACTCGGGTACGCCGACCCTCTTGCCCGCCAGGTCCTGTGGGCGGGCGATCCCGGCGTCGGTGCGTACCAGTATCCGGGTGTGGAAGAAGTCGCGGGTGGTGAACACCGGCAGGGCCAGCCAACGCGTGTCGCCGCGGTCCACCGCGATCAGAAGCGACGACAGGGACAGCTCGGACACCTCGAACTCGGCGAAGCGCAGCTGACGCCAGAACATCTCGGAGGGATGCAGGGCCGTCCAGGCCACCGAGAGGCCCTCCGGCCTGACCCGCCCGGAGAGGACCGGTTCGGTCACGGGATTGGCCGACAAGGCCCCCGCCAAATGCACGCGCGTCATCTAGTCCACTCCCAAATCGAAGATCTCGACCGTCGTCGCGCCGTTGAGCAGCTCCTCGACGATGCGCGCCTCCTTGCGGTCGCGCTCTCCCGCCGACATCAGAACCTGCTCCACCCGTTCGGCGGCTACGACCACCACGCCGTCGACGTCGCCGACCACCAGATCCCCGGGCCTGACGGAGACCCCGCCGACGTTCACGTGCCGTCCTACCGAGCCCGCCCCGGCGCGGTCCTTGGTCGTCCCCCGGATGCACAGTCCCCGGCAGAACACAGGGAAGCCGATGTCGACCAGCCTCTCACCGTCTCGGGCGCAGCCATCGAGGACCACCCCGCCGAGACCCCGGGCGACCGCCGCCTGGGAGAGTATCTCCCCCCAATAGCCGGCCGGTTCGCCGTTGCCGGTCGACACGACCAGCACCGATCCCGGCCCCGCTGCGGCCACCCCGCGGTGCACCCACAGGTTGTCGCCGCTCGGAGTGGCCACGGTCACTGCAGGCCCCCACACCTTGAACGACGGGTGCACGGGCTTGATGTCGTGTGACAGGGCCCCGACGTTGCCCGCCGCCTCGACGATGGTCGCCGCCGATCTGGCCATTGGCGCCTCGGGTTGGACGACCGCCCAGCGAGACGATGAACCCCCCATGTCAGCCGCCCTTCCTGGACTGGAGGCGGTGATAGCCGAGACGGGTGCGAGCCGTGTCGAGACGCTCCCCTCCGCGCACGGCGGAGAGGATTTCCCTCTCCGCACGGTCTATCTCCTCGGCGACGGCCAGCACCTCCTGCTCCCGTGATCTGGGTACGACCACCACGCCGTCACCGTCCCCGACGACGATGTCACCCGGGACTGCTCGGACGCCGCCGACGTTCACCGGCTCGCCGATCGCATCCAGACGAACGCGGTCCTTGCCGGTTCGCATCCAGGCGGCGCGGGCGTAAAGGGAGTAGCCGATCCGCCGAGCGGTGTCGATGTCCCGGCACAGGCCGTCTATCACCGTGGCGGCCACCCCGCGCAGGCTCGCGACCTCGGAAAGGAGACCCCCCCACACGGTGCCGACCGTGCTGCCGCCGTTGGCGAGCAGCAGGACCGCTCCGATCGGCACGTCGTCGATGTAGTCGCCGACGGTCCCCCCGTCGATCCCGACCGGGCCGTAGCGGAGCGTCACGGCCCTTCCGGCGAAGACCCCGTCCCCCGAGAGCCGCTGTACCCCTCGAACCTGGCCGGCTATTCCGAGGCGGTCCATCGCGTCGGACACGGCGGCGCTGCTCAGACCGACGAAGGACTCGACCGTGGGATCGCCGGAGCCACCCGGAAGCCGGTCCGATTTCTGCTCGGAGCTCAACCGGGATCCCCCAACATCGTCTCATACCGCTGACCCAACACCTCCACCGCTGGGCGGCCGGATCTGATGAGGGCGGCCATGCTGGACTCTTCGGCGGCCATCCGCTCCGCCTCGCCGATCACCTCCGAAGCACGAGAAGCCGGGACCACCGCCACCCCGCTCCCGTCGGCCAGCACCAGATCACCCGGGGCCAGGGGCACGCCGCCGATCACGACCTCCGTGTTCGTGGCGACTTCCACGTAGCGCCGACGAGCCGTTCTGGCCACAGGTGCGCGCGCGAAGACCGGGAGTCCGAGGGGCTCCATCTCGTCCACGTCGCGGCAGGCCCCGTCGATGACCACCGCCCTGACCCCGGCCATGCTTGCGGCCAGGGCGAGCAGGCCCCCCCAGGCGCCGGCCTCCGTTCGCCCGTTGTTGGCGACCACGATCACGTCACCGGCGACGGCGGCGGATATTGCCGCCGCCCCCAGATGCCGGGATGGAGGCGCGACGCCGGCCTCTACCGGCTGGACGGCCACGGTCACGGCACGACCCGCGACCCGGCCGCACGGCCACAGGGGCGCGATGCCACCCACCGCGGGGGGCAGACCGAGAGCGTCGAGCGCGTCCGAAACGCCGCAGCTGTCGAGGCCGGCCAGGCGCCCGACCAGAAGCCCGTCGGGATCGGGATTCGCCGCGCCGGCGGCCGGAACGGTCACGCCGCCACCCGCCTCTCCTTCGAGGGTCTCCACGTGGCGAAGGCCATCCCCACGCCGGTCCCCGCCGGCGACCGGTAGGCGGGAACGTAGTCGACGACGTCGAAGTCCCATCCGGCCAGGGCGCCGCCGACGACCAGCCAGTTGAGGATCTCCGAGCTGCCGGAGCGCAGGACGTCGCGTGGCAAGCTCGCTGCCGCTGCTTCGTCACCCTCCGCCAGCGCCTTCAACACTCGCCGGTCGAGGTCCTCGCTGATGACGAAATGGCTGAGCCCACCGCTGGCGACGAGCACGATCCGTTCGGGACCCGGCCACGCCTCCAGGGCAGCCCGCAAAGCCCTGCCCAGCGCCCAGCAGCGGCCTGGGCAGGGAACGTTGGGAGGGTAATAGGCGTTGAGCGCCACCGGCACGATCGGCGCGTCTTTCGACAAGCCCAGCCTTCGCCGGGGGAACGTGAAGGCGTGGCCCAGGGTGCGGCCGGGACCCTGGACGGAGAACACCCCGATGTCGAAGCCGGCGAGCGTGAGGGCTTCGGCGAGGTAGGCGCTCAACTCGCGGGCGACGGTGTACGCCTCCGGTTCCTGGGAATGGGCCGCCCACTGGGCGGGCAGTATGTCGGGGGGGAGCTTCGCCCGCTCCGCTTCCCCGAGACCCGCGTCCCACAGCTCCTCGCCGAGGAACATCCCGATGGCCGGGTTGCCGTCCTCGCCGAAGAGCTCGTGCTGGTCGTCACCGACGATCACGGCGACGTCGGGCGCGGCTTCGGCCAGGCGCCTGACCAGGATGGCGATCGCCTCCTGCACGCGCAGCCACTTGGCCTCCCACACCTCTGGCCGCAGCTCCCCCGCCAGCGACGGGGGGGCCTTGGCAGCCAGCTCCTCGAAGGTCCGCACCTTGCCGTCGACGTCCACCAGGTAGTCGTTGGCCCTGTCCCGGGCGGCGTGGCCTTCCCAGTACTCGGTGCCCGAGCTCATCTGGGGGCTGTGCGAAGTTCCGACTCCGAGGACCAGCTCGGCCACAGCGGTCTCACACCTTGGCCAGCGCCGGGCACACCCGCGCCGGATTGTGATGGACGATCTTGCGACGATCCTCCTCTGAGAGCCAGTCGAATCCCCGGAGAACCGGTATGAGATCGTCGGAGGTCCTGCCCGTCTCTGGGCGCACGGTGCGGCCGGACCCGGGGGCTTCCACCCCGAAGCAGATCTGGTCCACCCCTCGCTGCTTGATCGCCGCTTCTAGAAAGTGCAGGTCGTAGCCACAACAATCGTAGAACAGGTTTCTGCTCAGGTCCCGCTGCGGCACGTGGAAGTCGGTGGCGATGAACCGGTTGAGCGCCCCCCCGCAGTGGCACACGATCACCTTCAGCTCTGGGAAGTCGTCGAACACCGGGCCATGGCCGAGGAACTGGGTGGCGAGGTACTGCTCTATGAGGAAAGACAGTTGGTAGTTGTGTGGAACCACCGAGTAGCGAGGGTCGGCCGAGTTGGTGCCGTGGACGATGATGGGTATCCCCAGCTCCTCGCACCGCTCGTAGAGCGGGTACCACCACCGCTCGTGCATCCCCGGGGTGGTGCGCCGGCCGTCGGGGTCGGGACTCACGTAGGTCGCGACGAAGCCGTAATCCTCGACGCAGCGCCGCAGCTCGTCCAGGCAGTGGCTCGAGTCCGGGGCGGCGGGGTTCTGCGGGAGCTGGCAGGCGCCGAGGAAACGGCCTGGGAACATCTCGCATTGCTGGTGGATCATGTCGTTGACGTAGCGGGCCCACGATGGGATCAGATGGGGCTGCATCCAGCCAAGGACCATGAACGGGCGGGGACCGACGATCTGCACGTCGATGCCGCGCTCGTCGATGTACGCGACGTGGGCGGCGGCCGCCTCCAGGAACTGCTCCTTCGCGGGCAGCGCCATGAACGGTGAATAGCCCGGCCCCCCCGACAGGGGGCTGGCCATGGCCGTGTTGGTGGCCATCAGGTTCAGGGCGAAAGTGTTCGCCGCCGGTGGGACTGACACGTGGGCGTGGACGTCGAGGACCTTCAGATCGTCATACAAGGCTTCTCCCCCTCGGGCCGGTTCAAATGCTTTTCCTGTTCACCATTTCGCTTCGAGCCCGGCGGCGGTCGCCTCCTGCCACGGGACTCCCTCCTGCGTGATGACCTCCGACGCCCGCACCCCCCGGGAGGCTGCGGGGTCGGTGCCCCTGAGCGGCTCGCCGCGCCTGACGCGGTCGGCGGCTTCGAGCAGCAGCCGGCGGGCCGCTAGGACGGCCCGGTCGGTCGTCCCCGGGTGCTCCTTGGTCCGGTCGCAGATAACCCCCATGCCTTCTTGAATGGCGTAGTCCTGGGTGTTGATGCCCTCGATCCCGGTGAAGGTCTTGTGCTTCTGCACGTCCCGGTCGATCAGGTAGTCGTTGCTGGCGTTTCGCCGCAAACGGTAGGTGCCGGGGATGAAGTCGTCGTGGCCCCGTCCGAACCTGTGCTCGTAGGCGTCCCACTGCTCGTCGGAGATCGGTGCCGTCTCGTCGGGGGCGTAAGCCCAGTTGTAGACCGCAGTGTTGAAGTCGTCGACGGGGACCCATAGGTGCCCTGCGATCGAGGGCATCGGCGAGGGGTTCCCGTAGAAGTCGATGAGGCTTCCCCGCATCTGCTGGAACGGCATCACGAACTGGTAGGCGCGGATGTAGACACGCCCGCTTCCGATACGACGGACGCTCGCGTACCTGTAGCCGTAGTCGGTGTACTCCAGTTCCAGCTTTGGGTGGCCGTCGAGCACCCGGAGCTGGTTGGGGTTGGTGATGTCCAGATTGTGAAGGTACGAGGAGTGGGCGGTGTCGATGCCGCCTTCCAAGGCCTGGAGGAAGTTGCAGGCTTCGAGCGTCTTGGAGATGCGGAAGTGGGTCGGCGGAACGCGGAGCCACTCGTAGTCGGGCGGGGGCGGCGCCGACCCCGGCGGACCCATGTAGGCCCAGACGAGCCCTCCGCCCTCCCACGTCGGGTAGGCCGTGATGCTCACGTGCTCCCTGAACCTGCTCGTCGGCGGCTCGGTGGGCAGGTCGACGCAGGCGCCGGTACGGTCGAATTTCCAACCGTGGTAGACGCACCGCAGTCCGCACTCCTCGTTGCGCCCGAAGAACAACGGGGCCCGCCGGTGGGCGCAGAACGCCTCTACCAGACCCACCGTGCCGGTCGAGTCGCGAAAGGCCACCAGGTCCTCCCCGAGCAACCGGACCCGCACCGGTGGCCCGTCCGGCTCGGCGAGCTCGCCGGCCAGCGCGAAGGGCATCCAGTAGCGCCTGAAAACCTCGCCCATGTCCGTCCCGGGGTGGACCAGGCAGAGCCTTTCGTTCTCCTCCTTCGAGATCATCAGCCCCCCTCCTCTGAATGGGCTGGGCTTATAATATCTGCTGGTTCGGTTCGGGTCACCCGGCAGATCCGAGCAACTCGATCGCTGCGAGCACCTCCTCCGGGCCCACCCGCCCTGCTCCCCGTTCGAGGCCGGCGAGCTCGAAGGCGTAGCGGATGTCGGCGCCGCTGCGCCCCTCCGTAGCCGCGATAACCGGCTCCCACGCCTCCGGACGCCACGGCCCGGCGCCGAAGCGAGCGTGGAGGACCTCGACTATGTCGCGCCTTTCGGCGTCGCCGGGCAGCCGCAGGCTGACCCTGAGGCCGAGGCGGCCGGGGCGCAGCAGCGCCGGGTCGACCTGGTCCGGACGCGTGGTGGTACCGATGACCACCAGTCCCCCCGACGGGGGCGGGTTCTCCAATTCGGTGAGCAACTGCCCGACCACCCGCTGCGAGACCCGGGTCGGGTCGCCGCCGCTCACCTCCCGGCTGGGCGCCAGCACGTCGAGCTGGTCGAGCACCAGCACGACGGGCGCCGTTCGACGGGCCACCGAGAACGCCCGCCGTACACCCTCCTCCGACTCCCCGAGCCACTGCGAGTACAGCTCGGGGCCGCGGACCACCATCAGGTTGACGCCCAGATCGGAGGCCAGCGCGTTTGCCAGCGCCGACTTGCCCGTGCCCGGCGGCCCCTCGAGCAGGACCCCCACGACGGGGCCGCTGCGGCTCCGCAAGGCAAGGCGGCCTATGGCCCGAAGCTGTGCCTTGGCCGCGTCCACACCGCCCAGATCCGACATGCGGGCGGTGGACTCGGTGAGCAAGGATTGCCGGAGCGCCGCTGGACGCACCGCAACCAGAGCGGAACGCAGGTCCTCCTCCCCAACCACCACCGAAGTCGGGTCCACCTGCTTGGGGTCTTCACCGGCGCAGACGCGTCGCAACGCCGCCAGGGCCGCCTCGCGCGCCAGCTCCATCAGGTCGGCGCCCACGAAGCCGTGGGCCGCCCGGGCGACGTCTCCCACGGCCGCCGCCGCCGCTCGCGAAAGGGGCATCAGGCGCAGATGGACCCGCAGGATCCGCAGCCGCTCGCCGGCGGACGGGGTAGGGAAGTGCAGCTCCCGGTCGAAGCGACCCGGTCTGCGCAGCGCAGGGTCGAGGGCCTCGACCTGGTTGGTGGTTCCGATCACCACTACCCCTGCGGCGTCGCGCAGGCCGTCCATCAGCGCCAGCAGTTGGCCCACCGCCCGGGTGTCCGACAGCGTCGACGCCGTCCGACGCGACGGGGCGAGGGCGTCGATCTCGTCGACGAGGATCACCGACGGCGCGGTGCGCTCCGCTTCGGAGAACAGGCGGCGCAGGTTCTCCTCCGTCTGGCCGCTGTAGCTGCCCACGACCTCCGGGCCGCTGATCCGGTAGAAGCGGGCTTCCACCTCGTTTGCCACGGCGCGCGCGGTCAGGGTCTTGCCGGTGCCGGGCGGCCCGCAGAACAGAACGCCGCGGGGTGCGGGGACGCCCAGCTTCTTGTAGACGTCGGGACGGACGAGCGGCAGCTCCACCAGCTCCCGGACGGCGGCGACCTGCGCCTCGAGGCCCCCCAGGTCGTCGAAGGCCGGCCCGCCCTCGGCCGAGACCGGACCTCCATGCGAGTGCTCGGCGAAGCCTCTGCCGTGCACCCGGCCCGCGTGCGGCTCGAGGAGCACGCTGGTGGCCGGGCCCAACACCGCCTCGGGCGGCTCTGAGCCGGTCACCCGCAGGCGGACCGCGTTGTCCGCTTCGAGGGTGGCGCCCGCCCGCACCGGCCAGCGTCCGGCGACCGCCTGGCGGACTGCGCCGTCGAGGAGGTCCCCCTCGGAGGGTCCGGCGAGGGTCACAGACGTGGCGTCGGGCAGGTCCGCCCGGATGATCGAGACAGGCTCGTAGGGGAAAGGCCGCAGGGCGGCCCGGGTGGCCGGGTCGAAGGCGACCGCTCCAGGCTGAGCGGCGTCCGAGAGGGCCACCCGGGCCAGTGCCGTTCGCCCCTCGAACGACAAACGCGCGACGGCCCCGTCTTCGAGGCCGAGATAGGCGGCCGTCTCGGGGCCCATCCGCACCGAGGGCCCGCACCCCGGCGGCACCGCCACGAGCGGATCGAACCACTGGACCGCGGAGGCCGGCTTCGCGGCTGCGTCCTTCCCAGCCCCGGCGGCCGGCAACTCGCTCTCAGAGGTCGTGGTCACGCAGCCACTCCACGTACTCGGTTATGGCGTCATCGAGGCTGTAGCGGGGTTTGAACCCGAGCGCGGCAATAGACGCCAAGCTCATGTACCTCGACTCGTCGCCGCCGCTGTTGGGAGCGATCTCGGGCGGGCTCCAGCCCGGCACGGCCCGTGCCACGGCCGCTGTCACCTCGACGTCGGGCACGGCTCTGCCGCCGCCGAGGTTGTAGATCCGGTCACGAGAGCGGGCGAGGTGGACGAGTCGCAGCCCGGCGGCGCAGTCGGCGACGTAGATCAGGTCCGAGAGGTCGCTGCGGGAGCCGGGGACCGCGGGGCGTGGCGGGAGCACGGTGCCGGGTCGTACGGCGGAGTGGACCATGCGACTGGGCAGGTTGCTCAAGGTGTGGTAGAGCGGCCCGTAAACGACGCCGATCCTCACGCAGCAAAGGTCGGCTCCGGTGCGCTCGGCGTAGTGGAGCGCGAGAATCTCCTCGGCCTTCTTGAAAGCGGATGTGGCGCTCGGCGAGGTCACCGGCAGCGGGTCGTCCTCGGTCCAGGGCCCTTGGGCGGAGCCGGCGTACACCGCGACCGAGCTTGCGACCGTCACCCGGCCGACACCCAGCGCCCGGGCGGCCTCCAAGACGTTGCGGAGACCGCCGACGTTCACCTCGATCTCCCTGCCGACCGGGACGGCGCCCAGACCTGGAACGGCGAGGTGGAGCACGCTGGTGACCTTGTGCGAGGCCATGACCTCGAGAACGGAGAAGGGGTCGGAAACGTCCAGGTCCGCGACCTCGACCTGCCCGGACTGCAGGTACGGCTCGAGGAACTCCGGCGACCGGGAGCGGCGAAAGCGGGTCACGAGGACTCTCTCACCCGCGGCGGCCAGTTGCTCGGCCGTGTGCAGTCCTATGAACCCCATGCCACCAGTGACCAGTATCACGGCTGCTTCACCCCGCCCAGGGGTCGACGCTCACGTGCATCACCTCGCCGGCGGCTGTCCGGCCGATGGCCTCGTCCACCTCCGACAACGGCAGCGTCCCTGCGGACAGCTCGCTGTAGGGTCGCCGGCCCGAGGCCAGAAGCTGGAGGGCCCACTCGACCGAAGCCCAGCTGTGGCCTCGCAGGCCCCGCACGCTGACCGCCCTGGTCCGCACGGCGTGCATGTCCACCTCGACGGGGCCCCGCCCGATGGCGCAGACCAACACCCCCTTCTTGCGCAGCAGGCTTAGCCCTTGGTTCAGCGTGGCGGCGCTGCCTGCTGCTGCGTCCACCACCAGGTCGGCCATTCGGCCGGCGGTGGCCTCGCTCACGACGTCGACCACTGATTCGCGTTCGGCGTCGATGGTTACGTCGGCTCCGAGCAGGGAGGCCATCTTCAGCCTGCCCTCGTCGCGCGACAGGCCGACGCTGATCACGAGGTCGGCGCCGGCTTCCTTAGCGGCGACGACGCAGGCCAGGCCCTGCTGGCCAGGGCCGATAACCACCGCCGTCCGCCCAGGCCCGGCACCGCCCTCGTGAACCACCCACTCGAAACCGTTGGACAGCGGCAGGGCGAGAGGCGCGTGGTGAGCAGCCACCCCTGGTGGGACCCGGTGGAAGACCATCCTCGGGTGAAGGTAGAGGTATTGGCCGTACCCTCCCCAAAGCGCCGGCTCGACAGCGACGGGCGTCATCCCGTAGCGGAGAACGGTCCGACCGAGATGCAAGTCGGTGGAGTCGCAAAGCCGGAAGTCGCCCGTGCGGCACCAGGCGCAGTGGCCGCACGGGAGGTATTCCTCGAGCAGGAGCCGTTCCCCTTCGGCCAGGCCCCACCGGTCCGCCGCCTCCGGGCTCAGGCGGTCCACCGTGCCGACTATCTCGTGGCCGAGGATCGTGGGCCCTTCCGTTCGGGTCTGCAGGTGGGCGTCGCTGCCGCAGACGCCGGTCGCCTCGACCCGGAGCCATCCGGCTCCGGGGGAAGGGTCGGGGACGTCGAACTCCTGGACGGAGGTGCTTCCGGGGCCGTCGGACACGGCGGCCAAGGCGGTCGTCAAAAACGTCGTCCCCCGGTCACGAGCCCTTCCGGCCCATGAACAGACACGTGTAGAACGCCCTCCAGACGATCTCTACGTCGGTGATCCCGGCGAGGCGGAAGCCGTCGAGGTGGTCCTCGACGCTGGTGAGGGGATAGTTGTGGTGGTGGGGCTTCTCGGTGCCCGCGTTGGCGGCGAAGCGGGGGCGAACGGCTCTCAGCCGCTTGTCCCACACGTCGGCCGGGCCGACGTGGTCCAAGTTGACCAGCCAACCGCCCGGGAGCAGCAACGAAGCCGCCTCGGCGTAGAAGGCGTGGAGACCCTCCCGATCCAGATGGTGCGCCGCTCGCGAGGTCAGAATCACGTCGACGCCGGAGGGGATGTCGCATCCGGCCAGGTCCGTCATGTCACCGGGCTTGAAGTCCACACGGTCGCCGAACCGACCCAGGCGCTCCCGCGCGTGGGCCTGCATGCTGTCGGAAGCGTCCTGCCATATCCCCCTGGCCTCGGGAAGCTCGTCGAGGAACGCAGCCAGGAAGGTCCCCGGTCCAGATGCGATGTCCACGACCACGGCGCTCTGCGGCCGGTCGTGGTGGACCACGGCGGCCGCGATGGCCCTCGGCAGCTCTAGAAGATCTATCCGATCGTCGCGCTCGACCCACGCGTTGGCGTAGTCGGCACGCCGCCAGGCTTCGGCTGCCATCTGTCCTTGGCTCGTCATCACCATCCCCCTCTGCTTATGTCTAATGGGCTGATCTTATACCACCGGGTAGCGGCCAAGAAGCGGCCCCCCGCCGGCTATGGCGGCGGCTACCGCCCGCCTGGCCCAGACCCCCGCAACCAGCCGCTTGTACCGCTCCGTGCCGCGGTGGTCGCCAATGACGGGTATCTCGTTCGCTGCTGCCGTCTCGACGGCTGCGAGGTCGATGTCGGTGGCGGGCAGCTGGCGGATCGCGGCGGCGGTGTGTTCGAGCAGCGTCGCCCGTCCGGCGCATCCACCCGCCGCCAGGCGGGCCCCGGCCACCGTGCCGTCCGGCTCCAGTTCGAGCTGGACGGCGATGCCTATCGTGGGGTAGTCGTCCTCGCTCGCCGGGTTGAACCGGGCATAGACCTGCCGGAAAACGGTGTCCGCCGGGACCTCGACAGCCGTGATCACCTCCCCGGCGAGCAGGGAGGTCTCGTAGAAGCCGACCAGCAGCTCGTCTAGGGGCACCCGTCGTTCACCGCTGGGACCCGCGACGACGCAGACGGCTCCGGCACTCAGCAGCACTGGTGTCAGATCCTGGCGGGGGTCGGCATGGGCGAGGTGGCCGCCGATGGTCGCCACGGCGCGAACCCGGGGGTTGGCGGCCACCCCCGCGGCGGCGGCGAGAGCGGGGAGCAGCCGGCGGATGGTCGCCGAGGCGGCGATGTCGGCGAGCGTGGCTCCCGCCGCGATCCGCACGCCGGTGCTGCCGGCGGCGATGGCGCCCCACTCGGGGACGCGGCCGAGCCAGACGAGCCGCGAGGGGACGAGGAGCCCTTCTCTAATCATCGGGGACAGGGCGGTCGCGCCGCCGATCGGGACGGCGTCGCCGTCGGCGCCCAGGATCGCGACCGCTTCTTCGACGCTGCGGGGTGCGAGGAACTCAGTCACGGCCGACATAGCGCTTCACCGCCTCGACGATCGTTCCGTACCCGGTGCACCGGCAAAGATTCCCCGACATCCAGGTCCGGATCTCCTCTTCGGTGGGATCAGGGTTGTGCCTGCGAAGAGCGGCGGCCGCCACCACCTGGCCGGGAGTGCAGATCCCGCACTGCATCCCCTCGCATTCCACGAACGCTTCGATCAGGTCGGGATCCTTGGCGGCCAGGCCCTCCACCGTCCAGACCTCGGCGCCGTCGGCCATTCCGGCCAGATAGAGGCAGGAACTGACCGGGTTGCCGTCGACGAGGACGCTGCAAGCGCCGCAGACGCCGACGCCGCACCCCTCCTTGGTCCCCGTCAGCCCGAACTGTTCCCTGAGGACGTCCAGGACTTGGGAGTCGCCCTCCACGTCGGCGGAGGCCTGCTCCCCGTTCAGGGTCAACGCGATCTTCACTCGGGTGCTCCCATGGCGGAGAGGACCGCCTCGGCGGTCAGAGGAATGGACCGGATCCGTGCGCCCGTGGCGGCGGCGACAGCGTTGGCGATGGCAGCGGCGGTCGGTACGTTGGTCAACTCCCCGATCTGCTTGACGTTCAGCGCCCCGACGCCTCGGCCGCCGGTGACCAGCACGGTCGTCAGCGCTGGCAGGTCGTGTGCCGTCGGCATGCGGAAATCCCCCAGGTTCCCGGCCCCGACCTGCCCTCCTTCTATCTTCAGGTCTTCCAGGAGGGCGAAGCCGAACCCCATCGCCGCGCCGCCGTCGATCTGCATGCGGTGCGCGGCGGGGTTCACGATGTCGGCGACGTCGACAGCGCTGACGATCTCGAGCACCCGAACCTGGCCCGTTTCCGGGTCGACGGCCACCTGGGCTATCTGAGCGGAAAAAGAGGTGACCCTCTCGGCTCCCCCGGCCTCTCCGAGGCTGACCACGACGGGTTCCGAGCCGGTTCGGGCGGCCCACGCGGCCGCAGCGCGCTCAACCGCCTCGCTGAGGCTCGCGGTCACCCGGCTACCGCCGACCCCGGCGTCGCCAGGCAGGTCGGATGTCGGGACGTGGACCACTCGAACGCGGTCCCGGCCGAGACCGAGCAACCTGGCCAAACCTTCCCGCACCACGGTGTGGTTGCCCGTCCCCGTTTCGGGGATCGGTACCTCGGCTACAACACCCCCACCATCGGGGTCGTCGAGGAGGCGTAGGCTCGTCTGGCCGGGAGCCGTGGCCCGGTCGTAGAGGCTGATCCCCCACCCGTGCTGCCAGCCGAGGGGCACCGGCCGGGGCGTCAAGGCAGCCACGGCGGCGTCGAGGACCTCGCGGCCCCTCGCCTCGATCCACACGACCCCGTCGGGATTGGGATCGCCGTCGCCGAGCACGTTGCGCCGGCGCAGCTCAACGGGGTCGATTCCCAAGCGGCCGGCCAGCTCATCCATGGCCGACTCGACGGCGAAGGTCGCCTGGGGCGCCCCCGGGGCGCGGGCGTGGCCCTTGGGGACGGTCGTCGTGTAGGCGATGCGCGACTCGATGTAGCGATGCGGGATCCGGTAAGGGCTGCCCGCTTCGAGCACTCCGTGGAGGTTGACGCTCGCTATGGGCTTGAAGGCGGCGTAGGCGCCACCGTCAGCCAGAGAGTCGAAACGGAGGGCGAGCAGGTGCCCGTCGCGGTCGGCGCCGAGACGGACCCGCATCGTCGTCGGATGGCGCGGGTTGGTCGAAGTGAGATCCTCCGAGTAGCGCAGCACCAGCCGGCACGGCCGGCCGGTCAGCCGGCTGAGGGCCACACAGAGGGGTGCGGCCATGGGCGATCCCTTGCCGCCGAAGTCCCCTCCGATCGGCACCGGGTGGACCACAATCCGATCCGGTTCGAGACCCAGGGACGCGGCGAGCTGCCCGACCAGCCGGTACGGGGACTTGTTGTTGATCCACACCTCCACCAGGCCGTCGGAGCCCACCCGGGCCACGCAGCCCTGGGGCTCCAGATAGCCCTGGTGGCCGGCGGGCGTGGTGTACAGCGCGTCCACGACGACCGGCGCCGAGCGCAGCGCCTCCGCCGTCAGGTCCTCGTCGCCGCGGCGCACGACCGACTGCAGGTTGGGCCCATCGCCGGGTCCGACCACCGCCCCCGGGTAGTCCCACGGGGCGTCGTGAACCATGGGCGCCTCGGGTGCGGTCGCCTCTGCCGCCGAAGCCACGACCGGCAGCTCGCGGTAGGCGACGTCGACGAGGGTGGCGGCACGCTCGGCGTGGCGCCTGGTGTCGGCCACCACCGCGGCAACGGGTTCCCCCACGTAGCGCACCTTGCCGACGGCAAGCACCGGGGCGTCCCTTACGCGCCTGCCAAAGAGGGGCGCGCCGATGTCGTCGGCCGTGAAGACGCCAACCACACCCGGCGCGGCCAGCGCCGACGACACGTCGACGGCTTCGATCTCGGCATGAGGCAGCGGGCTGCGGACCACCGCCACGTGAAGCTGCCCCGGCAGAGAGAGGTCGGCCACGTACCGGGTGGCGCCGGTGGCCTTGTCGCGTGCATCGAGCCTTGCGGCGCCTCGCGTGGCGGTCATCGGGCCACCTCCCTCCTCCTCGGTCCGCGTGGGTCGCGCCATCAGGGTCGCAGGACCGTCAGGCCGCCGTCGACGACTATGTCCACCCCGGTGATGTACGCCGCGAGGCCGGAGGCGAGGAACAGCACCGCACCGGCGTAGTCGTCCAGCGCACCTCGCCGGCGGAGGGGTATGCGACCGGCCGACCCGGCCTGCGACGGGCTCCGGCTGGATCCGGGCGGGTCTCCGAGCGCCGTCAACACCGTGGGTGTGTTGCCGGGGCTCACCGAGTTGACCCGTATCCCGCGTGGCCCGAGCTCGGCGGCGAGTGCCCTCGTCGCGTGGACCACTGCAGCCTTGGAAGTCGCGTACAGGGACCGTTCGGGCCATACCCGATGAGCCATGACCGACGCAACGTTGACGATGCTCGACCCGGGGCCCATGACCGCCGCCGCGGCCTTCGCCACCAGCAGTGTTCCAGACACGTTGGTATGGAACAGGGCACCGATCCGTTCCTCGTCGAGGTCGGCAAGTGCCGTGTCGTCCCCCACGGCGCCTGAATGCACCACGAGGTCCAGCCCGCCCCAGCTGCGCTGCAACCGCTCGACGACCCGGTGCACATCCTCCTCCGACCCTACGTCGCCGGCCTCTCCGGCGATCCGCCCATCGTTCCCCGCCGCCTCGAGCTCGTCGACCGTCTTGAAGACCGACTCTGGCGAACGCGACATGACCGCCACCGAGGCGCCCAACTCCAGCAGCCGCTCGGCGCAGCGACGGCCTATAGCACCGGTGCCGCCCGTCACGAGGGCCCGGGTCCCGGCCCCTATCCCGGGTAGTCGAAGGGCATCGGGATCCCAACCAGCCTCGACGCCGAAACCGTCGGATCCGCGTGCTGGCGTGGTCATGTCGGGCTCTGCGTCTCCCTCCTCTGGCGGCCCAGTCAAACGGAATGGACTGACCATTGTCAATGGTCAGTCCATAGTGTCAGGAGAGGGAGGTTTTCGCTAGCCGGCGTCGTTCCTGCCCACAGCCTTCTTCGTCGGCACTCCGACCCGCCTCGCCGTGCGGCCCAGGTGGCGGGACATGATGGCGCGGGCCTTCTCGGCGTCCCTCCGTGCGACGGCATCGACGAGGGCGCGGTGCTCGGCGACGCCGCGTTTGCCCATCCTCGGGTCGCTGGCCCTCGCCTCTTCAAGGGAGTGCCTCAGCGGCACCTGGAAGGACGTGACGAGCAGGTCCAGGGCCCGGTTGTGCGCCGCCTTCGCGAAACGGATGTGGAACTCGGCCGAGTAGCTCACGTCGTAGTGACCGTCGGCCACCGCCTTTGCGGACCGCTCGCAGATCTCCCGCAAGGCTTCGAAGTCCTCGTCGCCCGCCCGGTCGCAGACGAGCCCCACGATGCCCACCTCGAGCACCATCCGGGCCTCGGTCACCTCGTCGGCGTGCAGGGCGGCCATCGTGATCATGTCGGAGATGCCCTCTCCGAGCTGCGAACCGGTCGGGACACGCACGAACGCGCCCCCCCGCGCCCCGACGCGAGTATCTATGAGGCCTGCCCCCTCGAGCAGGCGCAGGGCGTCCCGCACGGTCACCCGACTCACGCCGAACTGCTGACAGAGGTCCCGCTCCGAAGGAAGCCGGTCTCCCGGTCCGAGCCGCCCGGAACGGACGAGGGAGCGGATCTGGTCGGCGATGACCTCGGAGATCCGGCCCTGGGCCACCGGGGCGAACATGGCTAGGGTCTCCGATGAACCGGCGGGCGACGCGGCGGGCTCCACGGGCGCATGCTACCTGCGCCCGGACCTCGGGCAGGGGAGGAGCGGCCGCCCGCAGGCGGCTCTTGAACCCGACTTCGCAGCTAGTGGTATGATAGTTCTACCAAGGGAGGGATTGGCCGCGGGGCCCAGGATCGTGAACGGAGTGGAGAAGGCGTGCGAGTGACGGTCGACCTCGACAAGTGCCTCGGTTACGCGAACTGCGTGGCCGACGCCCCAGAGGTCTTCGAAATCCCGGAAGAGTCGATGGTGGTCCGGCTCCTGCAACCCAATCCCCCCCCGGACATGCGCGCCGCGGTCGAAGCAGCCGTGCTGGACTGCCCGGCTCGGGCCATAACCTTGCTCGAAGACTGACCCTGGCCGGAAAGGGACGACCATGCTTACTCACGCCAACAACGAGCTGCTCACCCGCACCGGCCCCGGGACGGCGATGGGCGACCTGTTCCGCCGTTACTGGCTCCCCGCGCTGCTGTCCGAGGAGCTCCCCGAGAACGACTGCCCCCCGGTCAGGGTGAAGCTGCTGTCGGAGCGCATGATCGCGTTTCGCGACAGCGAAGGTCGCTACGGCCTGATCGACGAGTTCTGCGCGCACCGCGGGGCGTCGCTGTGGTTCGGGCGCAACGAGCTGGGCGGCCTGCGATGCGCCTACCACGGCTTCAAGTTCGACGTTACAGGGCAGTGCGTCGAGATCCCCTCGGAGCCGGAAGGAAGCACCTTCTGCAACCGGGTGAAGCTGACCGCCTACCCGCTGGTCAAGGTCGGCGACGTCCTCTGGACCTACATGGGGCCGCCGGAGCACAAGCCGCCGCTGCCGGAGTTCGAGTTCGTGACCGTGGCTCCCGAGCAGACCTACACGTCCAAGCGCTGGCAGGAGTGCAACTGGCTGCAGGCCTTCGAGGGAGGGATCGACTCGAGCCACGTTTCCTTCCTGCATTCGGCGGGCCTGCGTCACGACCCGTTGTTCAAGGGATCCAAGGGCAACGAGTACAACCTCAAGGACCTCCGCCCACACTTCGAGGTGGTCGAGAACGACGGGGGCCTCTTCGTCGCCGCTGGCCGCAACGCCGATGAGGGCCACTACTACTGGCGCGTGACGCCCTGGGTCATGCCCAACTTCACCATGGTCCCGCCCCGAGCGGACCATCCCGTACACGGCCACCTGTGGGTGCCGATCGACGACGAGAACTGCTGGGTCTTCACCTTCGACTACCACCCGACCAGGCCACTGACCGACGCCGAGCGCCAGGCGATGATCGACGGCCACGGCGTTCACTGCGAGTACGTCCCCGGCACCTACCGCCCGCTGGCGAACAAGGACAACGACTACCTGATCGACCGCGAGGCCCAGCGGCGCGGTGAGACCTTCTCGGGCGTGAAGGGGATAGCCATCCAGGACGCTTCGGTGCAGGAGAGCATGGGCCCGATAGTCGACCGGACGAAGGAACGGCTGGTGGCCACCGACGCCGGCATCGTGAAGGCCCGTCACATGCTGCGGAACGCAGCCCTCGCGCTCCGCGAGAACGGTGCCGTACCGCCAGGGGTGGACCCGGCCCACCACCGGGTGCGATCGTTCGCCATCGTGCTCCCCCGAGACCAGGCCTTCACGGAGGTCACCGACGAGGTAGCCGTGGCCCGCCCGGGGGTCGCCCACGTGTCGGTCTGAGCGGACGTGGGCAAGAGACCGATACTCGCAAGCTCCTGCGCGGCGGCCGCGAGCGCGGCGGAGGCCCGGTACCGGATCGACCGGCCGATCGAGGAGACGCGCCGAACCACGGTGATCGCTCTCGACGGTGGAGCGGCGAAGATCAACGCCGGTGCCGCCCGGAGCGCCTCCGAGAGGGTCAGGTTCGTGACCGCGGCCAGCCCCACCGCCTGCGGCGAAACCCGCCCGCTGGTCGAGGACAGCGACCTGGTGATCCTGGTCGCCACGTCCGAGCTGCAAAGCTCCACCGCTTCGAGCCTCGGCAGGGTGTGCGAAAACACGGGCGTTCCGGTCTTCGGCCTTGTGGTGGGTCGGCCGCTGGAACGAGCGAGCGCCGTGTCGGCCCTTCGCGGCCAAACGAACATGCTCGTGGCATCCGAGACGCCATCCGACCTGGCGGACATACTGAGCGACCTACGAGCTTGACGATCCGGATCGAGCGCCCCTGAAAGGAGCCTGGTGGACCACGAGCC
>DATGKR010000067.1:0-24652 GCA_035294565.1 Acidimicrobiales bacterium
CTTGCGCGTCCTCGGCGACTTCAGGCCCCGCGGCGGCATCGCGATCCGCCCGGTGGCGCTGCGATTCGCCGCCGGGGCGTCCGAGGAGGAGCGGGACAGCTGCCTGCTCCTCGTCTCCCACTGCTGAGCCCGCGGCTTAAGTTAAGACCTGCCTCCCGCGGCTTTTGCGACAGCTCCTCAGGACCACTCGCGCCGGCGCAGCTCGTAGAGGGCCACCGCCGCGGCGGTGGCCACGTTGAGCGACGCCACCCGCCCGGTCAGGGGCACGAACCCGACGGCGTCCACCGCGGCGAGCGTCGCCGCCGACAGCCCGTGGTCCTCGTTGCCGACGGCGAGGCAGACGTCGGGGCCGGCCGACAGCCGGTGCAGGGGCACGGCCGCGTCGGCGAGCTCCAGGCCGACCACAGAGAAGCCGTCCTCTCGCGCCGCGTCCGCCGCGTCAGGCCCCCGTTCGAAGACGCTCCACGACAGGTAGCGCTCGGTGCCAAGCGACACCTTGGCCGCCTTCGCCGACGACGGAGGGGTGGTGCCGGCAGCCAGGTAGAGGTGCTCCACCCGCCAGGCGGCGGCCGTCCGCACGATCGCCCCGACGTTGAACGGCGACTGCACGCCGTCGAGGATCAGCGCCAGCCGGCCGGCGGTGCGGCGGTTCCACTCCCGGTGGAGACGCTTGATGTCCGTGGGCCCGAGCTGCCTCACCGCCGGGCTCCCCCCGGTCGGGTGGCCTGCAGGAGGCGGTAGCCCCGCTTGGAGCCGAGCCTCTCCACCGCCAGGCCCTGCTCCGCCAGCCAGGCGGCCAGCGAGTCCCCACCGAGATGCTTGTGCACGACGAGGCGCGCGAAGCCTCCGGGGGAGAGACGCCCCAACCAGTCTCCGAGCAGACCGTAGAGCGCCGCCTTGCCGATGCGCACCGGGGGGTTGGACCACAAGCCGGCGAACCGCACGCCTGGGGGCACGGCCTCGGGGGGCATCGCCCGTATGTTGTCCAGCCCGAGACGCGCCGCGTTCCACCGGGTCAGCTCGAGGGCGCGGGAGTTGACGTCGAGCGCCCAGACGGTCGAGCCCGGGTAGCGACGGGCGAGGGTCACGGCCACCGGGCCGTAGCCGCAGCCCAGGTCGACCAGGTCCGCTGCGCCGGGTCCTAGCGGGGGCCCGTCGAGGCGGAGCAGCTCCAACGTGCCCGGGTCGACGCGGTCGTGGGAGAACACCCCCCGGTCGGTGCGCAGGGTCACCTCCAGGTCCGCCAGGGCGAGGACCACCTCCGCCGGGCGGGACGGGGCGGCCGGGTCGGCGTCGAAGTAGTGCGGCATCCGCTGGCGAGACTAAGCCGGTACGCTGAAACGGTGGCACCCTACGAGATCCGGGTCTTCGGCGACCCCGTCCTCACGCAGCGCGCCAGCGAGGTCACCGACATCGACGGCAAGCTGGTGAAGCTCGCCGAGGACATGCTCGAGACGATGCACGAGGCGAACGGCCTGGGTCTCGCCGCCCCGCAGGTCGGCGTCCAGAAGCGGATGTTCGTCTGCCAGCTCGGCGAAGGCGACCCGAAGACGATCGTCAACCCGACGATCGTCGAGAGCCGCGGCGAGTGGGAGCACGAGGAGGGGTGCCTTTCGATACCGGGGCTCTTCTTCCCGATCGTGAGGCCAAAGGAGATCCACCTCAAGGGCTACGACCTCGACGGCAACGAGGTGTCGATCGAGGCCGACGAGCTGGAAGCGCGCTGCTACCAGCACGAGCTCGACCATCTCGACGGCCGGCTTCTGCTCAGCCTCTTGGACAAGGAGCAGAGGCGCGAGGCGATGCGCGAACTGCGCCGGCGCTCCGAGCAGGCGAGGGTGTAGCTGCGCCTGGCGTTCCTCGGCTCGCCCGAAGCGGCGGCCGTGGTGCTCGGCGAGCTGGCCGGCGCCGGCCACGACGTCGTCCTCGTCGTCACCAGACCTGACAAGAGGAGGGGTCGGCGCGCCCCCCCGACCCCGACGCCGGTGAAGCAGGCTGCCGAGCTCCTGGGCGTCCCCGTCGCCCACGACGTGGACAGCGTCGTCGGCTGCGGGGCGGAGCTGGGCGTGGTCGTCGCCTTCGGGCGCATCATCAAGCCGCACGTGTTGGCGGCGCTGCCCTTGGTCAACGTCCACTTCTCGCTCCTGCCCCGCTGGCGCGGCGCCGCCCCGGTGGAGCGGGCCATCCTGGCCGGCGACGCCGTCACCGGGGTGAGCCTCATGCAGGTGGACGAAGGGCTCGACACCGGGCCGGTGTACCGCCGGGTGGAGGTGCCGATCGGCCCCGAGGAGACGGCGCCGCAGCTGACCGGGAGGCTGGCGCGCGAAGGGGCCCGCCTGCTCCTCAGCGCTCTCGCCGAGGGCCTCGGCGAGCCCGAGCCGCAGAGCGGGGAGGCCACCTACGCGGAGAAGGTCACCGCCGAGGAGCTGCGCCTCGACTGGCGGCGGCCGGCCGCCGAGCTGCACCGGGTGGTGCGCGTTGGGCGGGCGTGGACCACCTGGAGGGGGCGGCGCCTGCTGGTCCTCGAAGCCAGCGTGCTCGACGGCGGCGAGGGGCGCCGCGCCGGTGAGCTCGACGGAACGGCGGTCCACACGGCCGCTGGGCTCCTCCAGCTGGTGCGGGTGCAGCCCGAAGGCAGGCCGGCGATGCCCGCGGGGGAATGGTTGAAAGGCGCCCGTCCCCGGCCGGGCGAAACCCTCGGTGGCTGACCCCGGGCAGGGACGGCCGGCCCGGGGCGCCCCGCCGGCCGGCGGCGGCCGAGCCGCCGGCGGCGCTCGGCGGTCCAGGGGTGCCCCGCCCAGCGCCCGCGGCGTCGCCCTGCGGTCGCTCGTCGAGGTCGAGCGCGGCGCCCGGGCGAACGAGGTCGTACCCGCCCTGCTCGACCGTTCCGGTCTTGCCGGAAGGGACCGCCATCTGGTGACCGAGCTGGTGTACGGCTCGTGCCGGATGCGCCGGGCGGCCGACTGGCTCGTCGATCGGCACCTGCGGGGGAAAGCCGACCCCCAGGTGCGCTGCGCCCTCCGCCTCGGCGCCTACCAGCTGGCGTGGACGAGGGTGCCCGCCCACGCGGCGGTGTCGGAGACCGTCGCGGAGGTCGAGGGCCCGGCGAGGGGACTGGTGAACGCCGTGCTGCGAAAGGTGGCGGCAGACCTCCGGGGGGGCCCGCCGCAATGGCCCGACGTGGCCACCGAGTTGAGCTACCCCAGCTGGGTGGTCGACCGCCTGACGGCCGACCTGGGGGCCGGCGACGCCCTGGGCGCTCTGCGGGCGATGAACAGCGGCCGGGCGGTGACCATCAGGGACGACGGCTACGCCCAGGACCCGGCCAGCCAGATGGTCGCCGCCCACCTCGCCGCCCTTGCCGGCGGGGGCCTCGCCGTCGACCTGTGCGCCGCACCCGGGGGGAAGGCGACCGCGCTGGCCTCCGCCGGCATGGAGGTCGTCGCGGCGGAGCTGTCCAAGGAGCGGACATCGGTGCTCGCAGCCAACGCCAGGAGGCTCGGCCACCGCCAGGTGGCGCCGGTCACCGCCGACGGTACGGCGCCGCCCCTGCGCGGGGGGTGCGCCGACCTGGTGCTCGTCGACGCTCCCTGCTCCGGGCTGGGCGTGCTCGGCAGGCGGCCCGACGCCAGGTGGCGCTCGCGTCCCGGCGACGTGGAGCGCCTGGCGGCCCTCCAGCGCCGTTTGCTGGCCGCGGCAGGCGGCCTGGTTCGCCCGGGAGGGATCCTGGCCTACAGCGTCTGCACTTTGACCAAAGCGGAGACCGCCGGCGTGGACCGGTGGCTGGCGGCAGCCGCCGCGGAGCTCGTCCCCCTGCCCCCGCCCGCCGCTCCTTGGAGGCCGGCGGGGCGCGGCGCCCTGCTCCTGCCTCAAGCCCAGGGCACCGACGGGATGTTCCTTCTCGTCCTGCGCCGCCGCGGAGGTACGCCCGGGCGGGGGGAGCCCCCCGGGAGCCGGTAACTTGTGCGGGGTGGCCCGACCGGTTCGCCTCGCCCCTTCGATCCTCTCGGCCGACTTCGCCTGCCTGGGGGCGGAGATCGACCGGGTGCGGGCGCAGACCGACTGGTTGCACGTCGACGTGATGGACGGCCACTTCGTGCCCAACCTGACCATCGGCCCGCCGGTCGTCGAGGCCATCCGCCGCCACACCGACGACTTCCTCGACTGTCACCTGATGATGACCAACCCCGGCGACTTCTTCGAGGCCTTCGCCAAGGCGGGTGCGAACAGCTGCAGCTTCCACGTGGAGGTGGGCGGCACCGGCGAGCTGATCTCCGCCCTGCGCGACCTGGGGGTCGGTGTCGGCCTGGCGGTCAACCCCGAGACGCCGATCAGCGCGGCCGAACCGTGGCTCGACCGCGTCGACGTGCTCTTGGTCATGTCCGTCCATCCCGGCTTCGGCGGACAGCACTTCTTGGAGGAGGCGGTCCCGAAGATCGAGCGTGCCGCCGAGATCGCCCGGCGAGAGCGGCTGGAGCTGTGCATCGAGGTGGACGGCGGCATCGACGCGGGCACCGCCGGCCGGGTTGCCGCCGCCGGGGCGGGGATGCTCGTGGCGGGCAGCGCCATTTTCGGCAGGCCCGATCCGGTGGCGGCGGCGCAGGAGATCCGGCGGGCAGCGGAAGAAGCGCTGGCCGCACCCCGGGCGGGGGGCCGGTGAGCTACCAGGCGAAGGTGCTCACCGTCTCCGACGGGGTGATCGCCGGCACCAGGGAGGACCGTTCCGGCGCGGCGCTGGCGGAGACGCTCCAGCAGGCCGGTTTCGAGGTCGTCGAGAGGACCGTCGTCGCCGACGGGGTGGCGTCGGTCGCCGGCGAGCTGGCCCGGCTCAGCGCCAACTTCCACGGGCTCGTGGCGACCACCGGCGGGACGGGTTTCGCTCCCCGGGACCAGACTCCTGAAGGCACCAAGGAGGTGATCGAGAGGGACGCGCCGGGCCTCGCCGAGGCGATGCGCCTCGTCAACCCCCTCGGCCGCCTGTCACGGGGGGTGGCGGGGATCCGCGGCCATTCGATCATCCTCAACACGCCGGGATCCCCGCAGGGCGCAGTCGAATGCCTGAAGGCGGTGATCGAAGTCCTGCCCCACGCCTTGGACCTCCTCGGCGAGGAACCCACCCGCCACCACTGAGGCTGAGACCGAGAAGCCTTTCGTGGAGCCCGCCGACACGGACCTGCCGCCTGGAGCGGGAGGCGACGAGGTGTGGATGGCCGAAGCCGTGGCCCTCGGCCGGAGCGTCCGGGCGCTCACCTCCCCCAACCCGTGGGTGGGAGCGGTCGTGGTCCCCGCCGGCCCCGAGCCGGTCGCCCTCGGCGCGACTGCGCCGCCCGGCGGGCCCCACGCCGAGGTGACCGCCCTCGGGCTGGCCGGGGAGTCCGCCCGGGGCTCGACCATGTACGTGACCCTCGAGCCGTGCTCCCACCACGGGCGAACCCCGCCGTGCACCGAGGCGATCGTCGCCGCGGGCGTGCGCCGGGTGGTCGTCGGCGTGGTCGACCCCGACCCCCGCGTCGACGGGTCGGGGATCGCGGCGCTCGAGGCGGCGGGCGTGGAGGTCACCGTCGGCGTGGGGGCCGGCGAGGTGGAGCGCTGCCTAGCCCCCTACCTGGCCCACCGCAGGCGCGGCCGGCCGTGGGTCGTCCTCAAGCTCGCCGCGACGCTCGACGGTCGAATCGCCGCTCCCGACGGGACGTCGAGGTGGATCACCGGCCCTGAGGCTCGCGCCGACGCCCACCGGCTGCGCGCCGAGAGCGACGCCGTCGCCGTCGGTGCGGGGACGGTGCGCAGCGACGACCCGGCCCTCACGGTGCGCCTCGCCCCCGACGATCCCGCCGGCGAGAGGCGCCAGCCGCTCCGGGTGGTGCTCGGCACTCCTCCGGAAGGGGCCCGGGTGATGCCCGCAGTGGTCCACCGGGGCGACGTGGAGGAGCTCCTCGACGACCTCGGCGCCCGCGGGGTCGTCCAGCTGCTCGTCGAGGGCGGGGCCGCCGTGGCGGGGGAGCTGCACCGCCGCGGCCTCGTCGACCAGTACGTCTTCTACTACGCCCCCGCGCTGATGGGCGGCGAAGACGGGCGGCCCATGTTCGCCGGGCCGGGGGTGCCGTCGATCGGGGGGGCGTGGCGCGGCCGGATCGAGTCGGTGAAGAGGCTCGGTCCCGATGTTCGGGTCGACGTTTTCCCTGCGGAGCGTCGCGATGCCGTACCGTGAGACCCGATGTTCACCGGCATAGTCGAGGAGGTCGGCGCCGTCGCCCGCGTGGAGGAAACGGCCGGCGGCCGGCGGCTCGCCTTTCACGCCTCGGTCGTGCTCGAGGGGACCGAGCCCGGTGATTCCATCAGCGTCAACGGCTGCTGCCTCACAGTCGTGGACCTCGGCGAGGGGTGGTGGGCGGCGGACGCCGTCGCCGAGACCCTTTCCCGGACCAACCTGGGCCGCCTCGGTCCCGGCGACCCGGTCAACCTCGAGCGCCCGCTCGGCTTGGGCGACCGCCTCGGCGGCCACCTGGTGCAGGGCCACGTGGACGGTGTCGGCACCGTGGTGCGCCCAGCGCCGGAGCTGGCGGTGGCCGCCCCCCCCGCCGTGCAGCGTTACCTGGTGGAGAAGGGCTCGGTCACCGTGGACGGGGTGAGCCTCACGGTGGTGTCCGTCGGCCCCGACTTCTTCAGCGTGGCGCTCATCCCCCACACGGTCGCCGCGACCACTCTCGGCGGTCTGCGCGAAGGCGCCCAGGTGAACCTGGAAGCCGACGTGATCGCCAAGTACGCCGAGAAGCTGATAGCCCCCTACGCCGGAGGTTCCTGAAATGCCCACCGCGACCATCGAGGACGCCGTGACGGCGATCGCCGCGGGCCGGATGGTCGTCGTCGTCGACGACGAGGACCGCGAGAACGAGGGGGACCTGATCCTCGCCGCCGAGCACGCCACCCCCGAGGCGATGGCCTTCCTGGTGCGCCACACGTCGGGGCTCATCTGCGCGTCCATCACCAACCAGCGGGCCGACGAGCTGGACCTGCCGCTCATGGTCGAGCGCAACACCGAGTCGCAGCGCACCGCTTTCACGGTGACCGTCGACTTCCGGGTGGGGACGACCACGGGGATATCGGCGCACGACCGGTCGGTCACCGCCCGGGCGCTGGTCGACCCCCGCACCAGGCCCCAGGATCTCGCCCGACCCGGCCACCTGCACGTCCTAAGAGCACGCGACGGCGGGGTCCTCAAACGGGCGGGGCACACCGAGGCGGCGGTGGACCTGGCCCGCATGGCCGGCCTCGCGCCTGCCGGCGTGCTCTGCGAGGTAGTGACCGCCGACGGCATGGGCATGGCCCGCCGCGACGACCTGGAGCTGTTCGCGTCCGAGCACTCCCTGCCTTTGATCACCATCGCCGACCTGATCCGCTACCGCCGCCAGACCGAGCGCCTCGTGAGGCGCACCGCCGAAGCCCGCCTGCCCACCGAGTTCGGCGTCTTCCAGTGCTACGCCTACGAGAGCGTCATCGACCACGAGACCCACCTGGCGTTCGCGATGGGCGAGCCGGCCGGCCAGCCCAACGTGCTCGTACGGGTGCACAGCGAGTGCCTCACCGGCGACGTGTTCGCTTCCCGGCGCTGCGACTGCGGCGAACAGCTCCACGCGGCGATGCGGAAGATCGCCGAGGAGGGGATGGGCGTCGTGGTCTACCTGAGAGGCCACGAGGGCCGGGGCATCGGCATAGCCCACAAGCTGCGCGCCTACGAGCTGCAAGACGGCGGTCTCGACACGGTGGACGCCAACGTCGAGCTCGGCCTCCCCGTGGACAGCCGCGAGTACGGTATCGGCGCCCAGATCCTCGTCGACCTGGGGATCACAACGATGCGCCTCATGACCAACAACCCCGCCAAGCGGGGCGGGCTGGAGGGATACGGATTGCAGATCGTCGAGCGCGTCCCGCTGCAGACCAAGCCGCACGAGGACAACATCCACTACCTGAGGACCAAGCGGGACCGCCTGGGCCACATCTTCGACGGGGGGGCCGGTCTGTGAAAGCGCCGGCAGGGGCGGGGGACTCCCCCCCCGGGGACGGTCGGCGGGCCGGCGCGGCAGGCCGGGTGTTCGAGGGGGAGCTGACCGGGGCCGGCCTGAAGGTTGCGGTGGCCGCAAGCCGCTTCAACGAGACGATCACCCTGCGCCTCCTCGACGGTGCCGTCGACGGCCTGCGGCGCCACGGGGTGGCCGCTTCGTCGATCGACGTGGCCTGGGCTCCCGGGGCCTTCGAGCTTCCCCTCGTGGCCCACCGCCTCGCCGCCACCGGCGACTACGACGCGATCGTCGCCGTCGGGGCGGTGATCCGCGGCGCCACGGGCCACTACGACCTCGTCGCCGGGCAGTGCGCGGCGGGCCTGCAGCGCGTCCAGCTGGACACAGGGGTGCCGGTCGCCTTCGGCGTGCTCACCACCGACACCGTCGAGCAGGCCGTCGAGCGTTCGGGCACCAAGGCCGGCAACAAGGGTTTCGAGGCGGCGATGACGGCGATCGAGATGGCCAGCCTCATCGCCTCCCTGGCCAAACCCGAGCCGCCCGCCTAGTGCTGCGCCTCGTCCTGCCGAAGGGCTCGCTCGAGCGCGCCACGCTCGAGCTGTTCGAGGAGGCGGACCTCGCCGTGGTACGCAGCTCCGAGGTCGACTACCGGGCGAGCATCGACGACCCGAGGGTTTCCGAGGTGAGGATCCTCCGGCCCCAGGAGATCCCCCAATACGTCGCCGAAGGCCTCTTCGACCTCGGGATAACCGGCAGGGACTGGATCGAGGAGACCGGCAGCGACGTGGCGTCCCTCGGGGAGCTGCGCTACAGCAAGGCCACGAGCCGTCCGATCAAGCTGGTCCTCGCCGTCGCCGAGGGTTCCCCGGTGCGCTCCGTCTCGGACCTGCCGGCAGGGACCCGCGTGTCCACCGAGTACCCCTCGCTCACCAGGCGGTTCCTCGCATCCCACGGGGTCGATGCCGAGGTGAGGCTCTCCTACGGCGCCACGGAGGCGAAGATCCCGGAGATAGCCGACGCGGTGGTGGAGATCACCGAGACCGGCCGGGCGCTGAGGGCGGCCGGCCTGCGGGTCGTCGCCACGATCCTCGAGTCCTACACGGAGCTCGTGGCGAACAGGCAGGCCTACGCCGACCAGGCCAAGAGGCACGCCATGCAGCAGCTTCTGACGTTGCTGTCGGGCACGCTGATCGCCCGCCAGCGGGTGCTCGTCAAGCTCAACGTGGCGTCGGACGCTCTGGACCGGGTCATCGAGTTGCTGCCCGCGATGAAGTCGCCGACGGTGTCCAAGCTCTTCGGCGAGGACGGCTTCGCCGTCGAGGCGGTGGTCCCCAAGCACACGATCAACACCTTGATCCCTGCGCTGAAGGACCACGGCGCGACCGACATCATCGAGCTTCCCATCTCCAAGATCGTCCCGTGAGCGGGACGGTCTTGACCGGGGTCGTGGCCGACTTCGACGAGCAGACCGGGCTGGGCAGCGTTGCCGCCGGGTCGGGGCGCATCTACCCGTTCCACTGCACGGCGATCGCCGACGGGTCGAGGCGGATAGAGCCGGGCACTCCCGTCGCCTTCGCGGTTGTCGCCGCCCGCCACGGCCGCTGGGAGGCGACGTCAGTTCAGCAGCTGGTTTCGGCCCCCCCGGCCCGTTGAGCAGCCTGCACCTGCACGTAGGCGAGCCGCAGCTGCGCCAGGCCCGCCTTCAGGTCGTCGGCCGCCTCGCCGAGGCGGGGCCCGAGCCCCTCGACGAGGTAGCCGAGGGCGTCGATGGCGAGCCGCGCCTGGTCGAGCTGGGGACGCTCGAGGGAAAGGTGCAGCGCGGCCAATTGGAAGAGGCCGTAGGCGTGGTTGGCGACGACCACCTCTGCGGGTGCGTCGGCGAGGCGGGCCCGCATCTCCTCCATCTGCCGGCGAAGCTCGGCTTCGTCTGCCTCGCCCCCCGCCCCGGGCGGCGTCGCTCCCCCCGGGGGCTCGTCTCGTTTTCCGCCGGGCTCGGGCTGCCGGCGGACCGGTCTTTCACCGCTCGGTGTCCAAAGCGTGCTCATTGCGCTACCCTATGTGGAAATCGGACCACAGGAAGCGGGGCCTTCCGCCCCCACCCGGCCAGGCGACGAGCTTGCGAACGGGTCGAACGACTGCTTCGGGCGGCGTTGCTTTCTGACGCTCGCCCTTTTGCCGCTGGCGGAGGGGCCTCGACCAACTCTAGGAGTGATGCCGCATAGCCCCTTCGCCTGAGCAGAACGAGCACCGCACCAACGACCGCATCAGGGCCCGGGAGGTCCGCCTCATCGGCCCGGAGGGGAACCAGCTGGGGGTGAAGCCCCTCCCCGAAGCGCTGGCCGTGGCCCGCCAGATGGACCTGGACCTGGTCGAGGTGGCCGCCGAAGCCAACCCGCCCGTCTGCAAGATCATGGACTACAACCGCTTCAAGTACGAGGCGGCGCAGCGGGCCAAGGAGTCGAGGCGCAAGGCCACCAGCACGGGGATCAAGGAGATGAAGTACAGGCCGAAGATCGGATCCGGAGACTTCGACACCAAGACCCGGCAGGTAGCCCGTTTCTTGGGGGAGGGTCACAAGGTGAAGATCACCATCATGTTCAGGGGCCGGGAGATGAGCCACCCGGAGCTGGGCAAGCGGATCCTCGACCAGGTCGCCGAGCAGGTCGCCGAGGTGGCCAAGGTGGAGGCGGCGCCCAAGCTCGACGGTCGCAACATGGTCATGGTGCTCGCGCCCGACCGCCGGGCTCAGGCCCGCAAGCCGTCTTCCAACGGGAGGGCCCCCGAAGAGGAGCCCGCTCCCACCACCACCACCAGCGCCAGCAGCTGAGAGCCGAGGAGCCGAGACATGCCGAAGATGAAGACCGACCGGGGTGCCGCCAAGCGCATCAAGATCACCGGCAGCGGGAGGCTTCGACGCCGGCGCGCTTTTCGCAACCATCTCTTCGAGGGCAAGCCGACCAAGAGGACCCGCCGCCTGGCCCGCCCCGCCGAGGTGGCGGCAGGCGACGTCAAGGCGGTGCGCCGCCTGCTCGGCATTTAGCGCCCGTCGCTGCAGGTCCCGCCGGCCCAGCAGGGCCCGTTGGCAAAGAGAAGCCGAGACCATTCGAAAGGAGCCCACCCGATGGCCCGGGTCAAACGAGCCGTCCACAGCAAGAAGCACCGTCGTGCGGTGCTGGAGCAGGCGCAGGGGTACTTCGGCAACAAGAGCCGCAGCTACCGCGCCGCCCACGAGCAGGTCATGCACTCGATGCAGTACGCCTTCCGGGACCGAAGGGCCCGCAAAGGCGACTTCCGCCAACTGTGGATCCAGCGGATCAACGCCGCGGCGCGCCAGCACGGGATGAGCTACAGCCGCCTGATCGCCGGTCTCCGAGAGGCCGGCGTCGAGGTGGACCGCAAGATCCTCGCCGACCTCGCTGTCACCGACGGGGCGGCGTTCGCCGCGCTCGTCGGCGTCGCCAGGCGGGGCTCCGCCGGACCCGCCTGAGAAGCTGTCGTGAAAACAGAGCTTGGAGAGGAGGGGACGGCCATTCGTCTCCGAACATGGTGCGTGTTCGTGCGTCCTCGATGGTTCGCGAATGGCCGTCCCCTCCTCTTCGCGGGTTTTCACGACAGCTTCTGAGGGCCGGAGGCACGTCGGCAGGTTCCGCCCGCCCGGCGGGCTTCCGCCACCGTTCGGTCCAGCGGCTGCGCCGGCTGGCCTCGAGCCGGGCGGCGCGCTGGGAGGAGCGACGCTTCGTGGTCGAGGGGCCCAAGCTCCTCGATGAGGCGACCCGGGCCGGGGCGCTCGTCGACACCGTGTTCGTCGAGGCCGGCTTCGACCTCGACGCGGCCCGGCCCTGGCCGGCGGGAACCGTCGTCGAGGTCGAGCGCGGCGTTCTGGCCCGGGCCGGCGACGCCCGCACCCCCCAGGGGGTGGCGGCGATAGTCGGGATGGTCGACGTCCCCCTCGGCACCGCCGTCGACGGAGGCGCCGCGCTGACCGTGTTGTGCGCCGGCCTGCAGGACCCCGGCAACGCCGGCAGCGTGGTGAGGGCTGCAGCGGCGGCGGGGGCTTCGGCGGTAGTCTTCACCTCGGGTGCCGTCGACGCGTACAACCCCAAGGCCGTCAGGGCCTCGGCAGGAGCGGTGTTCCGCGTGCCTCTCGTCGCGGCGGCGGAGGCGAGCGCGGCCCTCCACCACCTCGCCCGCCGCGGCATCCGCCGCGTGGCGGCCGTGCCCCGCGGCGGGCGGGACTACTCGGGACTCGACATGACGGGCCCCATCGCCTTGGTGCTCGGCAGCGAGAGCCACGGCATCCCGCCCGACATCGCTGGCCTTCTCGACGACACGGTCAGCATCCCCATGCGCCGCGGTGTCGAGTCCCTCAACGTGGCGATGGCGGCCGCCGTGTTCTGCTTCGAGGCAGCCCGCCAGCGGGAGGCGGCGCGCCCCGGGCGGCCCGGGTGAGCGCGGGCGCCGGGCCCGGGCCCGGCGGGGATGCCGTCCTCGACCAGCTGCGCGACGGGATCGTGGTCCTCGACGCCGACCGCAGGGTCGTCGAGGTGAACCAGGCGGCGGCCGGTCTTCTCGGCCGACCGGCCTCCGAGCTGGTCGGGCTGAGCGGCGACGAGCTGATCGTGTGGCACGACTCGAGCGGCGGACGCGGGCCGGCGGGGCGCTGGCCTCCGGCCGCCCGGCTGCGCGGCACCCGCGGTGTCGCCGCCCAGACGGTCGCCCTCCGCCGCCCCGATGGCTCGACGTTGAGCGTGACCGCCACCGGAAGCTACGTGCGAGGCCCCGACGGGTCTCTGCGCGGCGCCGTGCTCAGCCTGCGCCCGCCGCCCCGGGGGCGGGGGGCGGGACCGGGAGGCATGGAGATCGTCTCCACTGTGAGCCACGAGCTGCGGTCCCCTCTCACGTCGGTCAAGGGCTACACGAGCCTGATGCTCAACCGCTGGGACCGTCTGCCCGACGACCAGAAGAAGATGATGCTCGAGCAGGTCAACCACGACGCCGACCGGGTCACCCGCCTCATAACCGAGCTGCTCGACATCAGCCGCCTCGAGACGGGCAGGCTCATCCTCCGCCGACAAATGGTCGACCTGCCTCGCCTGGCGTCGAGCGTGGTGGAGAAGGTGGCGATGGAATATCCCGAGTTGGAGGCCAAGACCGACTTCCCCGACTCGTTCCCCAAGGTGTACGCCGACCCGGACAAGATCGAGCAGGTGCTCACCAACCTGGTCGAGAACGCCTGCAAGTACGCCTCGCCGCGGGACCTGCGCATCGAGGGCACGGTGGGGGAGTCCAGCGTGTCGGTGTGCGTCCGCGACCGCGGCGAGGGCATACCGCCGTCGGACCTGCCCAAGGTGTTCACCAAGTTCTTCCGCCGCGCCGTCGGGCGCCCCACCGGTTCAGGACTCGGCCTGTGGATCAGCAGAGGTCTCGTCGAGGCGCACGGCGGCGAGCTGCAGGCGGAGTCGACCCTCGGCAGCGGATCGACGTTCCGGTTTACGCTCCCAGTCCTCGACCTCGACAAACTGCAAGAAGCGTGACCCCCCAAGCGAGCTCCCCCCCCGGGCTGGACGAAGTCCTGGCCGCCGTCGAAAGCGCCCTCCGAGATGGTCGCCGCCGCCTCGCCGAAGCGGCCGCGACCCCCGGATCCTTCGCCGCGGCCCAGCGCGAGGTGCTCGGCAAACGCTCGGCCCTCGCCTCGGTCAACGCCCTCCTCGGCGGCCTGGACCCCGACGGGCGCCGCCAGGCCGGAGCTGCGCTCGGGGCGGCCCGGAAGGAGCTGGAGGAGGAGGCGAACCGGCTGGAGGCGGTCGTCGCCGAGGCGGAGCGACGGCAGCGCGTCGCCGCCGAGAGACTCGACCTGACCGAGATGGCGATAGGGCCGAAGACCCCGCCCCTCTCCCATTCAGGACGGGGAGTGGGGCGGCTACACCTGGTCACCCAGACCCGGGACGAGCTGGAGGACACCTTCGTCGCCATGGGGTTCGCCGTCGCCGAAGGCCCCGAAGCGGAGACCGACTGGTACAACTTCGAGGCGCTCAACATGCCCCCCGCCCACCCCGCCAGGGGCATGTGGGACACGCTGTACCTTCGCCTCGGCGAGCCGGGGACCGTCCTTCTTCGCACCCACACCTCGCCGGTGCAGATACACCTCCTCGAGGCGGGGGAGCTGCCCATCTACGCGGTGATGCCCGGACGCTGCTACCGGCGTGACACCCCTGACGCGCGCCACCTGCCGGTCTTCCACCAGATCGAAGGCCTCGTCGTCGACCGGGGGATCACCTTCGGCGACCTGGCGGGGGTCATCGAGGCGTTCACCACTTCCTTCTTCGGTCCGGCCATCCACTCGCGCCTTCGCCCCTCCTACTTCCCGTTCACCGAGCCCTCCGCCGAGTTCGAAGTGACCTGCCCGATCTGCAGAGGCGAGGGTTGCCGCACCTGCAGCGGCTCGGGCTGGATCGAGCTCGGCGGCTGCGGGATGGTCGACCCGAACGTGTTCTCGGCGGTGGGCATCGACCCCGAGCGCTACAGCGGCTTCGCCTTCGGGTTCGGCATCGACCGCCTCGCCCAGGTCCGCGCCGAGCTGTCCGACATGCGGGCGCTGATCGACAACGACATCCGTTTCCTGCGCCAGTTCTGATGAGAGCCCCCCTTTCCTGGTTGCGCGACTACGCGCCCCTCGACGCCCCGCCCGCCCGGCTGGCCGAAGTGCTGTCCGAGTTGGGGCTGGTCGTCGAGTCCACCGAGCACGTCGGCGAGGGCCTCGACGACGTCGTCGTCGCCCGGGTGCTCGACATCCGGGCGCACCCCGCGGCAGACCGCATCCGCCTCGTCGACGTGGACGCCGGCGACGGCGAGGCGCTGCAGATCGTCTGCGGTGCCTGGAACTTCGCCGTCGGCGACCTGGTGCCCCTCGCACCGGTCGGCGCGGTGCTTCCCGGCGGGTTCGCCATAGGCCGTCGCAAGATGAGGGGCGAGGTGTCCAACGGGATGCTCTGCTCGGCTCCCGAGCTGGGGCTTCCCGGGCCCGGCGACGGCCTTTTGGTCCTGCCCCCCGGCTCCGCCGCCCCCGGGGTGCCGTTCGCCGAGGCGATGGGGCTCGAACCCGATGTCGTGTTCGACCTCGACGTCGGCCCCAACCGGCCCGACGCGCTGTGCATGGCCGGGGTGGCTCGCGACCTCGCCGCGGCGCTCGGCGAGGCGTGGTCCTGGCCGGCAGGGCCCCCGGCGCCCCCCGTCGACCCGTCCATCGGGACGGCGCCTCTGAGCGTGGACGCCCCCGACCTGTGCCCCCGCTTCACCGCCACCGTCTTGGACGGCGCTCCCACCGGCCCCTCGCCGGTGTGGATGGCCAGGAGGCTCACCCTGGCGGGGATGCGGCCCATCGGGGCCGTCGTCGACGTGTCGAACTACGTGATGCTCGACGTCGGCCAACCCAACCACGCCTACGATCTCGACGCTCTCGGCGGCGGCGGCCTGTCGGTCCGGCGGGCGCGGCCGGGCGAGCGACTGGTCACCCTCGACGGCGTCGAGAGGGCGCTCGGCCCCGACGACTGCCTGATCTGCGACGCCGGGGGAACGCCGGTGGGCGTCGGCGGCGTCATGGGCGGCGCCGGGGCGGAGATCGATCCGTCCACCACCCGTGTGCTGCTCGAGGCTGCCTGGTTCGCCCCGGCGGCCATCGCTCGGACAGGCCAGCGCCTCGGTCTGCACTCCGAGGCGCGGGTCCGCTTCGAGCGGGGCGTCGACCCCGAGCTGGCCCCCAGGGCGGTGGAGCGCTTCGCCGGGCTGCTGGCCTCCCTGCCCGGCGGGGAGGCGCTTCGGCGGGGGGCGACCGTGGACGCGCGCAGCCCCCACCTGCCGGGACGGCCGAGGGTCGCGCTGCGCACCTCCCGGGTGAACGACCTTCTCGGCACCGCCCTCAGCGAGGACGACCTGCCCCGCCTTCTTCGGCCTCTCGGTTTCCGCCTGGAGGACCCGGTGGGAGGGACCTTCGATGTCGAGGTCCCCTCCTGGCGGCTCGAGTGCAGCCGCGAGGTGGACCTCATCGAGGAAGTGGCGCGCATGTGGGGCTACCGGCGGATCGAGCGGACGGTGCCGGCCGGCTCGCGGCGGCGCACGGGAGGGCTCACCGCCTTCCAGCGGGAGCGTCGCAGGATCCGCCAGGTGCTCTCCGGCGCCGGCTTCTACGAGGCGTGGACGTCGACGTTCCTCGCCCCGGGGGACCTGGGCCAGGCCGGCCTCGACCCGCTCGCCGTGGAGGTGGAGAACCCCCTCGACCGTTCCGAGTCGGTGCTTCGCACGTCGCTGCTGCCGGGATTGTTGAAGGCTCTGCGCTTCAACCTGGACCGCCAGAACGAGGATCTCGCCCTGTTCGAGGTCGGGAGGGTTTTCGCGCCCCCCGCCGACGAGGGCTCGCTGCCCGTGGAAAGCGAGCGGCTGGGTGTGGTCGTGCTGCCCTTCGGGGCCGCCGACGCCAGCACGGCGGTCGCCGCGGCGGTCCGCTGCTGGGTGTGGGTCGCCGACGCCCTGCGCCTCGACGGAGCGTCCATCGACGCCGCGGAGCTGCCGGGGCTGCACCCCTCCCGGGCGGCCCGCCTGCTCGGCCCGTCGGGAACCATCCTCGGCGAAGTGGGAGAGGTGGCCTCCGAGGCGGCGCGTGCCTACGGGATCGACGGGAGGGTCGGGTGGCTGGGGCTGTCCCTCGACGCGGTCTTTGGCGAAGCACGCCGACCCCGTCTCGCCGCCGACGTCAGCCGCTACCCGGCCTCCGCCCTCGACCTGGCGTTCGTCGCCGGCGACGACCTGCCCGCCGCCCGCCTCGCCGGCGCGATCGCCGGGGCGGCGGGGGATCTGCTGGAGGATCTGGTCCTATTCGACGTGTACCGCGACGAGCGGCTCGGTGCCGGGCGGCGCAGCCTCGCCTACCACGTCACGCTGCGCGCCGCCGACCGCACGCTCGACGAGCCGGAGCTCGCCGAGCTGCGCCGGGCGATGATCGCCGCCGCCTCCGCCGAGGGGGGGGAGCTGAGGGGCGAGCCGGCGGGTTAGCATCATTATTCACTCAGGTGTATAGTGTTGGCGTGCGTGCAGGAGTTTTCGGGGCGTCGGGTTTCGCCGGGGCGGAACTGCTGCGCCTCGCCGCGGGCCACCCGTCGCTCGACGTGGTCCTCGCCACCGCCGACACCCAGGCGGGTGGCGCGCTCGGCGACCTCTACCCGAGCCTGGCGGGGGAGTACCCCGACCTGGAGCTGGTCCGCGCCGACGCCGCGGCGGCCGACGGGCTCGACGTCGTCTTCTTGGCCATGCCCCACGGCGCCGCGCAGGATCTGGTGCCCGCCCTGCTCGGGCGGGTCGGGCTGGTCGTGGACCTCTCGGCCGACTTCCGCCTGAAAGACCCCTCCCTCTACCCGCGCTGGTACGGTGCCGAGCACCGCCACCCCGAGCTGCTCGAGCGGGCCGCCTTCGGCATACCGGAGCTCTTCCGGAACGACCTGTGCGGGGCGAACCTGGTGGCTGCCGCCGGCTGCTATGTCACCGCGGCCGCTCTCGCCCTCGCTCCGCTGGTCCGCCTGGGCCTCGTCGACCGGGAAGGGGTGGTCGTCGACGCGGCGAGCGGGGTGTCGGGCGCCGGGCGATCCCTCAAGGCGAGCACCCACTTCAACGCGGTGGAGGAGAATTTCAGCGCCTACGGGCTTCTCGACCACCGGCACACCCCCGAGATCGAGCAGGCGACCGGCGCCCGGGTGATCTTCACCCCCCACCTCGCGCCGATGAACCGCGGCATCCTCGCCACCTGCTACGCCCGGCCGGCGGTCTCCAACCCCGACCCGCTATGCGCCCTGGCGGACTTCTACGCCTCGGAGACCTTCGTGCGGGTGGCCGAGCGGCCGCCGTCGACCAAGGACACCCTCGGCTCCAACAGCGCCCACATCACCGCCCGCCACGACCGGCGCACCGGCTGGGTGCTCTCGCTGTGCGCCATCGACAACCTGGCCAAGGGCGCTGCGGGACAGGCCATCCAGTGCGCCAACGCGGCGCTCGGCCTGCCCGAGGCAACCGGCCTGCCCGTGGCGGGCGTGTACCCGTGAGCGGCGCCGCCGCCAAGGCGTCGGTCCTGGTGGAGGCGCTTCCCTACATCAGGAGGTTCTGGGGGAGGACGGTCGTCGTCAAATACGGGGGCAACGCCATGGTCCCCGCCGCCGCTGCGGGGTCTTCGGGACTCGACAGCTTCGCCGCGGACGTTGTCCTCATGCACAGCGTGGGCATGCGCCCGCTCGTCGTCCACGGCGGCGGTCCCCAGATAGGCGAGCTGATGAAGCGGCTGGGCAAGGTCCCCGAGTTCGTCGGCGGCCTCCGGGTCACCGACGCCGAAACCCTCGACATCGCCCGCATGGTCCTCGTAGGGAAGGTGAACCGCGACATCGTGTCCGCGATCAACGTCCACGGGCCTCTCGCCGTCGGAGTCTCCGGCGAGGACGCCGGGCTGATCAGCGCCCACGCGAGGGACCCCCAGCTCGGCTTCGTCGGCGACGTAGCCGCCGTCAACCCCGACCTGCTGCTCAGGCTCATGGCCGAGGACCTGATCCCGGTGGTGGCGACGATCGGCTCCGACGCCAGCGGCCAGGCCTACAACATCAACGCCGACACCGCGGCGGGGGCCGTCGCTGCGGCGGTCGACGCCGCAAAGCTGGTGTTCCTCACCGACGTCGACGGCATCCGCACCGACCGGGACGACCCCGCGTCGCGCGTGTCGAGGGCGACGCCGGACGAGCTCGAAGAGCTGATCGAAGCGGGCGTCGTGGCCGGCGGCATGATCCCCAAGGCGCGTGCGTGCATCGAGGCGCTCGGCAGGGGAGTGCCCCAAGCGCACGTCCTCGACGGCAGCCAGCCGCACGCCCTGCTCCTGGAGATCTTCACCGACGAGGGGGTCGGCACGATGGTGAGCGCAGCATGAACCACCTGATGGACACCTACCCGCCCCGGCCGGTGACCTTCGTGAGAGGCGAAGGCAGCTGGCTCTGGGACGACGAGGGCCGCCGATACCTCGATTTCCTCGGAGGCCTGGCGGTCACCTCCCTGGGCCACGCCCACCCGGCCGTCGCCGACGCCGTCTGCGCCCAAGCGCGCACCTTGCTGCACGTGTCGAACCTTTTTGCCACGGTTCCCCAGCAGGAGGTGGCCGCCGCCCTCGACGAGCTGGTCGGGGCTGGGGAAGGCCGGGTGTTCTTCTGCAACAGCGGCGCCGAGGCCAACGAAGCGGCGATCAAGCTGGCCCGCAAGTGGGCGGGTCCCGGGCGTCACGTGGTGGTGAGCGCCTACGGCTCGTTCCACGGGCGGACGCTGGCGACGCTGCACGCCACCGGCCAGCCGGCCAAGCACGAGCCCTTCCAGCCTCTTCCGGAGGGTTTCCGCCACGTCGCCTGGCGCGATCCAGACGAGCTGGCCAAGGCCCTCGACCCCAGCGTCGCCGCCGTCCTGCTCGAACCGGTGCAGGGGGAGGGCGGCGTGCAGCCCGCCGGCGCCGACTACTTCCGGGCGGTGCGCGAGCTGTGCGACGAGCGCGGCGTGCTGATGATGGTCGACGAGGTGCAGACCGGCCTGGGGCGCACCGGGCGGTGGTTCGGGTTTCAGCACTACGGGGTCGCCCCCGACGTGGTGACCGTCGCCAAGGCCCTCGGCAACGGTGTGCCGATCGGGGCGTGCTGGGCGCGTGCCGACGTCGCTGCGGCATTCGTCCCCGGCGACCACGCCACGACCTTCGGGGGTCAGCCGCTGGCCGCCGCGGCCGCGCGGGCGACCCTGCAGGTGATGCGGGCCGAGGACGTGCCCACCCGAGCCCGCCTCGCCGGCGAGCGCCTCGCCGGTGCCCTGCGGGATCTGCCGGGGGTGCGGGCGGTGCGCGGCCTGGGCTTGCTGGTCGCCGCCGAGATCGAAACCGACGCCGCCGACGTCGCCCGGCGGGCGCTCGACGCCGGCCTGGTCGTCAACGCCGTGACGGGAACAGCCCTGCGTTTCGCGCCGTCGCTCCTCGTGAGCGACGAGGAGGTCGACCTGGCGGTCGGCATCCTGGCGGGGGTCCTCGGGTGAGGCACTTCCTCGAGGTCGACGACCTGGCAGAGGCAGAGCTGGCCGAGGTGCTCGACCTGGCCGACCCGGCCAGGGCCGAGCCGGTGCTGGCGGGTCGGGGTGTCGCCCTCATCTTCGAGAAGCCCTCGAACCGGACCCGCAGCTCCTCGGAGCTGGCCGTCGTCGGCCTGGGCGGCCACCCTGTGACGATGCGGGGCGACGAGCTGGGCCTGGGAAGCCGCGAGACGGTCGAGGACGTGACGAAGGTCCTCGCGCGCTACCACGCCATCGTCGGCGCCCGGGTCTTCGACCACCGCCTCCTCGAGGCGATGGCCCGGGTGGACGAGGTGCCGGTGGTGAACCTGCTCTCGGACTTCTCCCACCCGACGCAGGTGCTGGCCGACCTGCTCACCCTGCGGTCGCGGTGGGGGTCGCTGCCCGGCCGGACCGTCGCCTGGGTCGGCGACGGGAACAACGTCGCCCGCAGCCTCCTCCTCGGCTGCGCCCTCAGCGGGATGTCGCTGCGGCTCGCCTGCCCCCCCGGCCACGCCGTCGACCCCGGCGCCGTCCTCCGGGCGCGCTCGATGGGCGTCGAGGTGGTCGAGACGTCCGACCCGAAGGCGGCCGTCGAAGGCGCCGACGCGGTGTACACCGACGTGTGGGTGTCCATGGGCCAGGAGGAGGAGGCCCCCCAAAGGCTCGAGGCGTTCGCCGGCTACCAGGTGGACGCCGACCTCATGGCCCGGGCCGCTCCGGGCGCCCTGTTCTTGCACTGCCTTCCCGCCCACCGCGGTCTCGAGGTCTCCGCCGAGGTCATCGACGGGCCGGCCAGCGCCGTGTGGGACCAGGCCGAGAACCGCATGCACGCCGCGAGGGGCCTGTTCTTGTGGCTGGCGAGGGCGGCCGGGTGAGGCTTTCCAAGGCCCAGCGCCAACACCGGATCGTCCAGCTGATAGAGCAGTCCCAGGTGACGAGCCAGCAGCAGCTGGTGTCCATGCTCGCCGGCGCCGGGGTGCAGGCGACCCAGGCGACGGTTTCGAGGGACCTGGAGGAGATCGGGGCGGTGAAGGTCCGAAGCGCCGGCGGCGAGCCGGTCTATGCCGTCCCCGAGCTGCCGAAAGAGCGTGTCGCCCCCGAGGAGCACCTTCGCAGGGTGCTCGGCGACTGGGTGGTCGAGGTCGGCGCCTCGGCGAACCTGGTCGTCGTCCGCACGCCCCCCGGGTCGGCGCACGTCGTCGGCTCCGCGCTGGACCGGGCCGGGCTCGCTGAGATCCTGGGGACCGTCGCCGGCGACGACACAGTGCTCGTGGTGGCGGCGCAGGGGGTGACGGGCAGGAGGCTGGCGGCCCGTCTCGCCGACCTGGCCGGTTTGTGACAGCTTTTCCGTTCGACAAAGCAAGGAGTGATGGTGGCTAGAAGAGTGGTGCTCGCCTACAGCGGTGGCCTGGACACGTCGGTGGCGGTGCGCTGGATGAGCGAGGAAATGAAGGTCGAGGTGATCGCCCTGGCCGTCGACGTGGGCCAGGGCGGCGACTGGGACGCGATCAAGGAGCGGGCCGTGGCGGCGGGGGCGGTGGAAGCGCTGGTCGCCGACGTACGCGACGAGTTCGCCGAGCAGTTCGTCGCTCCCGCGCTCAAGGCGAACGCCAAGTACGAGGGCAAGTACCCGCTGGTCTCGTCCTTGTCCCGGCCGGTCATCGCCAAGCACCTGGTGGAGACCGCCAGGCGCTTCGGGGCCGACGCCGTCGCCCACGGATGCACCGGGAAGGGGAACGACCAGGTTCGCTTCGAGGTGTCGACGGCCGCCCTCGCCCCCGACCTGGAGGTGATCGCCCCGGTGCGCGGGTGGGGCCTCACCCGGGAGCAGTCGATCGACTACGCCGAGAAGTGGGGCATCCCCGTCACGGTCACCAAGGACAGCCCCTACAGCATCGACCAGAACCTGTGGGGGAGGACGATCGAGTGCGGCGTGCTGGAGGACCCCTGGCAGCAGCCGCCCGAGGACGTCTACGAGCTGACGACGCCGACGGCGACAGAGCCCACCGAGATCGTGATCGGCTTCGAGCGGGGGCTGCCGGTGTCCCTGGACGGCGAGAGGATGAGCCTCGCCGAGCTGATCGGCAGGGTCGACCGCGTCGTCGGCTCCTACGGCTGGGGCCGGATAGACATGGTGGAGAACCGCCGGGTGGGGATCAAGAGCCGCGAGGTCTACGAGTGCCCCGGCGCCCTCGCCCTGCTCATGGCCCACGCCGACCTGGAGGACCTCACTCTCGAGCGCGACCTAGCCCACGAGAAGGCCCGCCTCGAGCCGCGCTACGCCGAGCTCGTCTACGACGGCCTGTGGTTCTCCCCCCTCAAGGAGGCGCTCGACGCGTTCGTCGACGCCAGCCAGGAGTTCGTCACCGGGGAGGTGCGCCTGCGCTGCGAGCTGCCCGGGCGCTGCATCGTCGCCGGTCGCCGCAGCGACGTCGGCCTCTACGACTACTCGCTGGCCACCTACGAGGCTGCCGACACCTTCCGCCACCAAGACGCCGAGGGGTTCGTCAGGCTGTGGGGCCTCGGCGTGGCCACGTGGGCCCGCCGTCAGGGTTCGCGCCGGGGTGGACCGTGACCCTTTGGCAGGGGCGCTTCGGCGGCGCCCAGCCCGCGGAGGAGCTCCTCGCCTACACGGCGAGCCTGCCATACGACCGCCGCCTCGGAGCCGACGACGTCGCCTGCTCCAAAGCCCACGTGCGGGGGCTGGTCGCGTCGGGCATCGTCAGCGCCTCCGAGGGCGCCATCCTCCTCGCCGCGCTCGACCAGGCGGGGACCGAGCTGGCCTCTGGGACCCTCGTTTTCAAACCCGGGGACGAGGACGTGCACACCGCCGTCGAGCGGAGGGTCACGGAGCTGGCAGGCGCGGCCGGCGCCCGCCTCCACGCCGGCCGGAGCCGCAACGACCAGGTGGCCACCGACCTGCGCCTCTTCACCAAGCGGGAGCTCGGCGTGGTCGCCTCCCGGGTCGTGGACCTCGCCGGGACCCTCCTTGCACGCGCCAAGGAGGCCGGTGAGGTCTATCTGCCGGGCTACACCCACCTCCAGCGCGCCCAGCCCGTCCTGCTCGCACACCACCTGCTGGCGCACGGGTGGGCCTTTGTCCGGGACCTCGACCGGATCGAGGACGCCCTGCGCCGGATCGACGTCTCGCCGCTCGGAGCTGGTGCTCTCGCAGGCTCGTCGCTGCCCCTCGACCCTGACCTGACCGCCGCCGAGCTGGGTTTCTCCCGGCGCTTCGACAACTCTCTCGACGCCGTGTCAGACCGGGATTTCGTCGCCGAGACGCTGTTCGTCTTGTCGATGATCGGTGTCCACCTGTCCCGCCTGGGGGAGGAGATCGTCCTTTGGTCCAGCGAGGAGTTCGGCTTCGTCACCCTCGACGACCGGTACGCGACGGGCAGCTCGATGCTCCCCCAGAAGAAGAACCCCGACATCGCCGAGCTGTCGCGCGGCCGCTCGGGCAGGCTGATCGGCAACCTGACCGGCCTGCTCGCCACGCTCAAGGGCCTCCCCCTCGCCTACAACCGGGACCTCCAGGAGGACAAGGAGCCGCTGTTCGACTCGCTCGACATCGTCTCCTCCGGGTTGGCCGCCACCGCCGGGATGCTCTCCACGGCCAGCTGGAACCGGGAGAGGATGGAGGCGGCAGCCGACACGCCTTTCTCCGCCGCCGTCGACCTGGCCGAGTGGCTGGTCGAGCGGGGCACACCGTTTCGCGAGGCCCACGAGCTGGTCGGCGCCCTGGTGCACGACGCCGTGGAGCGGCGGGTGCCGCTCGCCGAGCTGGTGGAGGCCCACCCGGCGCTCGGCCCCGAGGCGTTGGGGCTGCTCGCCCCGGGGGTCGCCGTCAGCCGCCGCACCAGCCCAGGGGGCGCGGGTCCCAAGCCGGTCCGGGAGCAGCTCCGGCGTTTCGAAGCCGCCCTCGCCGGCTACGCCGAGCGCCGTGGCCCCGCTTGAACGGTCGTTCTTCGCCGGGCCGGCCCTCGGCCTCGCCCCCCGGCTCTTGAACAAGCTCCTAGTTCGCGACGACGGGCGGGTGGGCCGCATCATCGAGGTCGAGGCCTACGCCGGTTCCGATGACCCGGCGTCGCACGCCTACCGGGGCCGCACCCGGCGCAACGCGACGATGTTCGGGCCGCCCGGGCACCTCTACGTCTACTTCAGCTACGGGGTCCACTGGTGCGCCAACGTGGTCGCCGGGGCCGAGGGGGTCGCCCAGGCGGTCCTCCTGCGGGCGGTCGAGCCTGTCGCGGGGCTCGAAGCCATGAGAGCAGCCCGATGGCGCTCGCAGCGCAGCCGCGCCGACCGGGACCTCTGCCGCGGGCCGGGCAGGCTCTGCCAGGCGATGGGCATCGACGGCTCACTCGACGGCGCCGACCTGCTCGACAGGGGCGGTCCGTTGTGGGTCGACGACGACGGGGTGCCGCCGCCGGAGTCGCCCGCCTCGTCGCCGCGGATCGGCATCTCCAGCGCCGCCGAACGGCCCTGGCGGTTCTCGGTCCCCGGGCATGCCGGAGTGTCCAGAAGGTCCCGTTGAG
>DATGKR010000068.1:0-14126 GCA_035294565.1 Acidimicrobiales bacterium
TCTGTCAACCGCTTGAGAGCCCGCGCTTCCTCGAAGCGGCGGTGCCGACCCTTTTTCACCATCGATCTCCCGTTGGTTGGTGACCGGTCGCCATTGTATCGCCGGGTGAGCGGCATGGCGCGGCGCGGGGAGCGCCGCCCGACCTGTTTAGAGTGGGGCATCGCCGAAGAGCTGGACGTCGAAGCAATGATCGAGCGTTTCCGGGCACGGGCACGCGCCGTGCGCCAACGCGGCATACCCCCCCTGGAGGGACCGGAACGCAAGCGGTTCGTCGACCAGGCGCGCATCGACTACCAGGACTACGCGATCATCGGCGACGCCGTCGGGCGGATCGAGGATGGGATACTCACCCTGACCGTCGACCTGCGGCCGAAGCCGCCCCAGCCAGAGGGAGGCACGGTCGCCGGCGGCTGAACCGTGGTGGAAGACCGCCGTCTTCTACCAGGTATACCCACGCTCGTTCTGCGACGCCTCCGGCGACGGCGTCGGCGACCTGGCCGGCGTACGGGCCCGCCTCGGCCACATCCGCTCGCTCGGCGCCGACGCGGTGTGGCTCTCGCCGGTGTACCGCTCGCCGATGGCGGACTTCGGCTACGACGTCTCTGACCACCTCGGCGTCGACCCGCTCTTCGGCTCGCTCGGCGATCTCGACGCGCTCATCGACGAGGCCCACGGCGTGGGCCTGCGGGTGGTGCTGGACTGGGTGCCCAACCACACAAGCGACCGCCACCCGTGGTTCGTCGAGGCCCGCTCCTCGCGAGCCAGCGCCAAGCGCGACTGGTACATCTGGGCGGACGGCCCACCGGATCGTCCGCCCAACAACTGGAAAGCGGCGTTCACCGGCGTGGGCGGCACCGCTTTCCCCCCGGCTTGGACGTGGGACGAGCGGACGGCCCAGTGGTACCTGCACCTGTTCCTCGCCGAACAGCCGGATCTCAACTGGGACAACCCGGAGGTGGTCGAGGCGATGCTGGCGACGCTGCGCTTCTGGCTCGACCGCGGCGCCGACGGGTTCAGGGTCGACGTCGTCCACGCCCTCGCCAAACCCCCCGGCCTCGGGGACCTGCCCCCCGAACTGGCCGAGATCCCCATCGCCGCCCTGCTCGACGAGCCGGCCGTCCACCCCCTCATCGAGCGCATCAGGGAGACGGTCAAGGCCGTCCCAGCCCCCGAACGGGTCCTCATCGGCGAGACGGTGCTTCCGAGCGTCGACCAGATCGCCGCCTACTACGGCAGCCCGGGGCGCCCCGAGCTGGACCTGGCCTTCAACTTCCATCCGCTGCGCACCCGCTGGGACGCCTCGGCCTGGAGGAGGCGGATAGACGAGGTCCTCACCGCCGTCGCCCCGCGAGGGTGGCCGGCGTGGGTGCTCTCCAACCACGACAACCCCCGCCACCGCAGCCGGTACGGGTCCCTGGCGCGGGCCAGGGCCGCGGCCGTGCTGCTCCTCGCCCTGCCCGGCACCCCGTTCCTCTACGCCGGCGAGGAGCTGGGCCTCTCCGACGCGGAGGTGCCCTCCGGGCGCAGGGTGGACCCCGGCGGGCGCGACGGCTGTCGGGCACCGATCCCGTGGGACGGCGGCCCCCTCCACGGCTGGGCGGCCGAGCCCTGGCTGCCGTGGCCGCCGGAGGCCGCCGCGGCGCACGCCGCCGCCCAGGAAGCCGACCAAGGCTCAACTCTCAACCTCTACCGAAGGTTGATAGCTCTTCGAAGAGGTTCCCCGTCGTTGCTGAGCGGTCGCTTCGAGTGGCTGGGGTCGAGCCGGGAGGTGCTGGCGTGGGCACGCGGCGAGGACCGGGTGGCGGCGGTCAACTTCGGTGCCGGCGAGGGCTGGGTGGAGCTCCCCCCGGGGTGCTGGGAGACGGCGGTGAGCACGACACGCCCCGCCGGTCCGGCGCCGACCCCGACCTCCGCCGGAGGCCGTCTCGCCCTCGGCGCCGACGAAGGGATCCTCCTTCGACGGGTGGATTAGCGGGCGCCTGGCGGCTCAGACCGGCACCAGATCGACGTGGACGCCCGCGGCTTCGGCCAGAGCCCTGAGGTCACCGGGATCGGAGGTGAGGATCTCGTCCGCGTCCACCGCCAGACAAACGAGGGCGGCGTCCACTGCGTCGTCGGTGCGACTCCGACCAAGGAGCAAACCCGCCTTCCTCCCCAGCTCCTCGTCGAGCGATTTCACGTCGACTCCAGGCAGCAGCCGCGCCAGGGCGGCTTGACGACCCGACCCCCCGCGCCAGACCTGGGCGACCACGCCTCCGTGGCTGAGCGGTGATCGTTGGGCCAGGCGCTCCCGCTTGACCAACGCCACCACGTCCCGATCGCCGCGCTCGACGGCGAGGAAGGCTCCAGCGTCGAGGATCAGGCTCATGCGGCTCCTCGGCGGGACCGGGCCGGCTTCTTCTGAGGTGCTGGCCGCACGACCGTGGCTCGTGCCCGGGCCCGACGGACCGCCTCGTCGATCTCGGTGTCGGTGATCGTCCCGTGTCGCGATTCGAATGCGGCCAAGAAAGAGTCGAGCGCTTGCATACGCCGGTCGTGGTCGGCCTTCAGGCGCAGAGCATCATTGACCCAGGCGCTGACGCTGGGTGCTCGCCCCTCCTCGACGGCAGACTGCGCTGCCTGGAGGAGCTCTGCATCGACGGAGGCAGACAGCCGCTGCTTCGAGCTCACACCAATATCATACTCGAATGCTACTTTTGTGGTATGTCCCCGCCGGGGCGGGTCACCCGCTGAAGGGCAGGCCGGAGCGTTCCTCCAGCACGAGCGAGCCCGAGCCGTCGAAGGCCAGCGAGGCCCGACCCTCGACGAGGGCCCGCACAGGGGCGGCGACCATCGCGGCGCGCCAGCCGTGCGACAACCGGGACTCCGGGTCGCCCCTCAGGTAGGAGGCGACGTCGGCGCGCGTGGCGAGGAGCGAGGGGTCTATCCCCTCGCGGCGGGCGAGCTGGGCGATCCAGGCCATGACGAGGCCGACGGGGGCCCTCAGCTCCCTCGGCACGTCCTCGGCGGGGGGTAGGCACAGCTGCTCGGGCGGCAGCCGGCGGCCCCGCTCGACGGCGTCGAGAAGCTCCCGGGCGGCGGCCGGCCGCAGGGAGCGCCCCTCCATGCCCCGCAGGATCGACAGGCCGTGGGCTCCCGAGGGTGCCTGGTGGGCGATCGCCTGGAGGGCCAGGTCCGCCAGGACGGTGCGGACCGGCACGTCCAGGCTCCTCGCCCTCTCCTCCCGCCAGGCGGCCACCTCCTGGGCGACGCCGCGGGCGGGGCCTTTGAGCGAGCGGGCGTCGCGCAGCTTCCACCAGGCCCGGCGGGGGTCGGGGGGACCGTGGGGCCGCCGGCGGAGCGCCTCGCACTCCTCCTCCGCCCAGCCTCGGCGACCGGAGCGGTCCAGCTCGGCGGCGATGGCGTCGGCCAGGGGCAGCAGGTGGGACACGTCGGCGGCGGCGTAGGCCTGCTGGGCGGCGGTCAACGGGCGGGCGGTCCAGTCGGTGAGGCGGTTCCCCTTGGGCAGGTCGGCGCCGAGGAACGCCTTGACGAGCGACGCCAGGTTGGCGGCGGGGTGGCCGGTGAACCCGGCGGCGATCTGGGTGTCGAAGAGCCTGGCCGGCCCCCTCCCGCACAGCCGCTCGAGGATCTCCAGGTCCTGCTCGCAGGCGTGGGCGACCATCTCCCCCGGACCCGAGAGCACGTCGGCGAGGGGCGACGGGTCGACGGCGAGCGGGTCGAGGAGAGCCACGCGCACGGGCCCTTCCTCCCAGGCGACCTGGACGAGCGCGGGTCTCGGCCAGTAGGTGCGCTCGCGGTGGAACTCGGTGTCGAGGGCGTAGCGCCCGGCCGACGACAGGCGCTCGACCAGCTCGGCGAGCCGCTCCGCGGTGTCGACCAGCTCGACCGGCGCCGGCGACTGCCGATCAGCCGCCATAGCTCATGCGGGTGTCCTCCATGCGAAGCACCTCGACGCCCTCGACGTCCCCGCCGCAGTCGACGACCTCCCCCACGTAGAGAACGTGGGAGCCGAGCTCGACGGTCCGCGCCACCCGGCAGTCGAGCCAGGCGGCCGCCATCTCGAGGATGGGTGCCCCCGTGGCGGCCGTGCGCACGGCGAAGCCGCCGAGGTCCTCGCCGGGCGGCTTGACGAACCGGCGGACGGCGCCGCGGTCCTCCCGGCGCAGGATGCTCAAGGCGAAGCAGCCGCCGGCGTCGACGAGGGCGCGGGTGAGCGCGCCCGCCTCGACCGACACCGCCACCAGCTTGGGGTCGGTTGCCACCTGCTGCGCCCAGTTGAGGGTCATCAGGTTGCGCCTTCCCCCGGCGGCGCTTCCGAGCACGTAGAGGCCGGAGGGCATCGACCAGAGGATCCGTCTGCGCCGGCGGTCGTACTCCTCGCGGTCCCTCCCGTCGGGGATGGGTCCGACCACGCTCGGCTGGGGCACCCGGGGGAGGCTAGTGGTCCCGGCCCTGCCAGTCCGGATCGAGCTGGCGCAGGAACGTGGTGCAGCGGTCGGCTTCGGCCGTCTCGCCGATGGCCGCTGCCGCCCGGCGCAGGGCGTCGAGGGAGGCGAGGAAGCCGCGGTTCTCGGGATGGGCCCAGCGGACGTACCCCGATCCCCTCCAGCCCGCCGCGCGGAGCGCGTCGAGGCCGCGGTGGTAGCCGACCCGGGCGTAGGCGTACGCCTCGACCGGATCCCTCGCCGCGTCGGACAGCGCCGCCCAGCCGGCCAGGAAGGCAGGGTGGGCGGCCACCACTCCCGCCAGGGCCCGGCGGCGCTCGTCGCCGGCGAGACGCTCCGCCGCAGCGAGCCCCTCCTCGGCCGTCGCCGGCGGTCGGGGGAGAACGGTCTCGGGGGGGCCCGAGGTGAGGGGGACGTCGCTCACGGGCCCATAGTCGCGCGACGCTGGCACTCTTGACCAAGCCCGACTGCGTCTTCGACGCCATCGTCGCGGGGGACCTCCCCGCCCACTTCGTCCTCGAAGAGGCGGAGGTGCTCGCCTTCCTCGACGCCCGGCCGCTCTTCGCCGGCCACACGCTGGTCGTGCCCCGCCGCCACCACGCCACCGTCGCCGAGCTTCCCCTCACCACCGCCTCGCTGATGTGGGGCGCCGCCGCGAGGGTCGCCGCCGCCCAGCGGGACGCCCTCGGCTGCGACGGAACCTTCTTCGGCCTCAACGACGTCGTGAGCCAGAGCGTCCCCCACTGCCACATCCACGTCGTTCCCCGCCGGCGCGGGGACGGCCTGCGCGGGTTCTTCTGGCCGCGGACCCGCTACGCCGACGACGCGGAGGCCGCCCGGGTCGCCGCGGCGCTGCGCGCCGCCGTCGAAGCCTCCCGGGCGCGCCCCGCCCATCTGCTTCCCGCCGGGCGGGTCGCCGTACGAGACGCCGGCGCCGGCGACCTGCCCAGGCTGGTGTCCCTCCTGGCGGACGGTTCGCTCACCGGCGGCGAGGATCCCGGCCGCCTCGACGCCTACCGCGACGCCCTCGCCGAGATGACCCGGGCCGGGCACCGGGTGCTCGTCGCCGAGGTGGACGGCCAGGTCGCCGGTATGTGCCAGGTGATCTTCTTCCGCCACCTCCAGCACAACGGCGGCCGCTGCGCCGAGCTCGAGTCGGTCCACGTGGACGGCGCCCTGCGGGGACGGGGCGTGGGGACGGCGCTGGTGAGCGCGGCGGTGGAAGCAGCGAGGGAGGCCGGCTGCTACCGGGTCCAGCTGACCAGCAACAAGGCGCGCACCGACGCCCACCGCTTCTGGGCCCGCCAGGGTTTCGCGGCCACCCACGAGGGCTTCAAGCTCTACCTGTGACCTCCAGCACGTGCTGGTTGGCCTTGCCCCGCCGCAGCACCACCCAGCGCCCGTGCAGGGCGTCGCCCGCGACGATCGTCCGGTCGGGTCCGGCGCGTTCCCCGTTCACGTAGACCGATCCCTGCGAGAGCAGCTGGCGGGCGTCGCGGTTCGACCCGGCCAGCCCCGTGTCCACGAGCGCCTTGGCCAGCGGCAGCCCGGCCTCCAAAGCGGAGCGCGGAACCGACGTGGTGGGGGCGTCGCGCAGGGCCCCTTCCAAGGCGGCGGCGCCCAGGTCGGCGATGCGGTCGGTGAAAAGCACCGCAGCGGCCGCCTCGGCGCGTTCGGTCTCCGCCGAGCCGTGGACCAGGGCGGTCATCTCCCGGGCGAGCGCCCGCTGGGCGTCCCGGCGCTCGGGGTTGGCGGCGAGGGACGCCTCCAGCTCCTCGACGGTCCCCCTGGGCAGGAGGGTGAAGCGGCGCAGGTAGGGACCGGCGTCGGCGTCGGCCGTCCGCAACCAGAACTGGTAAAAGGTGTACGGGGAGGTCCGGGCCGGGTCGAGCCAGACGTTGCCGCCCTCGGTCTTGCCGAACTTCGTGCCGTCCGCCTTGGACACCAGCGGGGAAGTCAGGCCGTACGCCGCAACGCCGCGCAGGCGTCTCAAGAGGTCGACGCCCTCGGTGATGTTTCCCCACTGGTCGCTGCCGCCGAGCTGCAGCCGGCAGCCGTAGCGGTCGTAGAGCTCTACGAAGTCCCACGCCTGGAGCAGCATGTAGCTGAACTCGGTGAAGGACAGGAACTGCTCGCGTCCCTCCAGGCGGGCCCGCACCGAGTCCTTGCGGATCATGGCGTTGACGCTGAAGTGCTTGCCGACGTCACGCAGGAAGTCGAGGAGCCGGGCGCCGCCGAGCCAGTCGGCGTTGTCTGCGAGGATCGCCCCGGCCGGGCCGCCGGTGTCGAGGAACCGGCCGATCTGGGCGGCTATCGCCTGTCGGTTGGCTTGGAGCTGCTCGGCCTCCAGCAGGTTGCGCTCCTCGCTCTTGCCGCTCGGGTCGCCGATCATCCCCGTCCCCCCGCCGACCAGGGCTATCGGCCGGTGGCCGGCCTCCTGGAAGCGCCGGAGCAGGACCAGCTGCTGCAGGTGGCCGACGTGGAGGCTGTCGGCTGTCGGGTCGAAGCCGATGTAGAGGACCAGCCCGCTGCCGTCGACGAGGGCGGGCAGGGCCTCGGGGTCCGTGGCCTGGTGCACCAGGCCACGCCAGCGCAGGTCCTCGAAGAGGGGGGGCACCGGTTCAGCCTGCCACGCCGGCGGGGGCTCTCCCCGACGGCGTGGCAAGGATCATGCGCCGTTGATCTTTTTGGCGGCGAGCTTTATCGCTTCGCGTATGCGGTAATACGTACCGCAGCGGCAGATGTTGAGGATCTGGTCGATGTCCGCATCGGTCGGGTTGGGGTTGGCGGCGAGCAGGCCCGTTGCGCACAGAATCTGGCCGCCCTGGCAGTACCCGCATTGGGGTACGTCCACCTCCAGCCATGCCTGATGCACCGGCGACAGCTGGTCGCCGTGGGCCAGCCCTTCGATGGTGATGACGTTGCGGCCGGCGACGTCGGAAACCGGGGTGGAGCAGGTGGCGAACGGGATGGGGTTCAGGGTGCTGCCCGGCTCGTCCACGGCCAGAGCGGTGCAGGCCCGGCATTCGTGCATCCCGCAGCCATACTTGGTCCCGGTGAGGCCGAGCACGTCGCGCAGGACCCAGAGGAACCGGAGATCCCCCGGGACGTCGACGGTGTAGTCGGTGCCGTTCACGTTGAAGCTGTAGTGGGTCATCGTCCTGCTCAGTAGTCGTAGCGGAAGCGGCCAGGGATGGGCCCGCTGTCCTGGGTGGCGATCTGTCCAGCTGGCGTGGTGTCGGTGATGGTGACCGGGTTCACCGGGAAGCGCGCCGGGACCTTGCCCGTCGCGCGGATGTAGGCGTTGGCGATGGCCCCGGCCGTGTTCGGCACTCCGCTCTCTCCGATGCCCGCCGGAAGGTCCCCGTCGCGGGGCATGACGAAGACCTTCACCTCCATCGGGTACTGGCCCTGACGGGTCTGGCCGAACTGGTCCCAGCCATCGGGGACCGGTAGGCCGTCGCGCATCGGGTTGGAGGCGGAGAACACGACGGAGATGGCGTCACTGAGCCCTCCGATCTGCTGGGCTTCGATTGACATGGGGTTTACGGGCAGCACCGCGTCGACGGCGATGACGGCTCTGGTCACGCGAGGGTTGGCCGGGTCGGTCGCGTCCACCTCGGCCAGGCAGGCGCCGTAGCCGCGGTCCCGGCTGTTGGCGCAGAGGCCCTGCGCTGTGCCCGCAGGCATGGTCCGTCCCCAGTCGCCTTCCTCGGCCACCTTCTCGAGCAGGGCCTTCATGCGGTCGTCCTTCAGGAACGCCAGGCGGAACGCCAGGGGGTCCTGCCCCATGGCAGCGGCGATCTGGTCCACCATGATCTCCTCCGAGCAGCGGGTGTCGTAGGAGTAAACCGAGCGCCAGCTGGAGGTCCAGAGCCGAATGTCGAGCTCGTCGAGGACTTCCGTGACGACCCCGAAGTTGTAGGGGCAGGTGACGGTGGTGTTGAAGAGGGTCAGGTCGTATCCGGTCTCGCCGTAGGGCGCTCGGTACGCGGCGTAGCTCATGGCCTCCCCCAGCCCCGGGTTGACGGCGGTCTGCACCGCCGACACACGGTGCTCGTAGCTGAGGACCGAGCCACCGGCGATGTTGGCCCGTAGCCGGTGGTAGGTGGGTGGGTGCCCCCGGCTCTGACGCATGTCGTTCGTCCGGTGCCACATGAGCTTCACCGGCTTGCCCATGGCCTTGGAGATCTGGGCGGCCTCCAGTGCGGCGTCGAACCACAGGGTGCGGCCGAAGGAGCCCCCGCCCCTGGTGACGTGCACGGTCACCGCGCTCTGCTTCAGGCCGGTGGCCGCGGCGATCTCCTGGAGGGTGACGATGGGGTTCTGGAGTGGGCCCCAGATCTCGGCCCGGTCGGGGCGGACGTCGGCGATCGCCACGTTCGGCTCCAGCGGGGCGTGGTTGACGTAGGACCATTCGAACTCGAGGTCTATGGAGCGCAGCTGGGCCGCGTCCACTCCGGGGACGTCGGGGACCGCCAAGGGGACCGCAGCGGCCTTCAGCTGCTCGAAGATCGCTTCGTCGTCGAGCCCCGCCACGGGGCCTGCGGTGAAGGTGGCTTCGACGGCGTTGACCGCGTCCATGACCTGGCCGAAGGTCTCGCCCCTGACGGCCACCCCGAAAGGGAGCGCGGCCACGTCGAGAATCCCGGGCATCGCCTTGACGGCGTCCGGGTTGGCGAAGCCGACCAAAGCTCCCCTCTGGGTCGGGGCGCGCCGGACCATGGTCGGCTTGGCGTCCGGAATGTCAAGGTCGGTGGCGTAGAGCTGTCTGCCGGTGACGATGTCCAGGGCGGAACGCTGCGGGACGGGGGTGCCGACCAGCTTGTACTCGGAGGGGTCCTTCGGTGTCACCTGCACGGCCGCGTCCCTCGACCCGGCGGCCAGCGGGGAAAGCTCGCCGAAGGTGGCGCTCCTGCCTGCGGGCCCGCGGACCACCCCCTCCGACACGGTGAGCGACCCGGCGGGCAGGCCCCACTCGCGGGCTGCAGCGCCCACGAGCCGTTGGCGCGCCAGGGCGGCGGCGGTGCGCACCGGCTGGTAGAGGGTCCGCATCGAGGACGACCCTCCGGTGATCTGGTTGAACAGCAGGCTCGGTTGGGCGTCGGCCAGGGTCACGACGACGGCGTCGAGGGCGACGTCCATCTCGTCGGCGATCAGCATGGCCACCCCGGTGCTGATGCCCTGGCCGTTCTCCTCGCGGGGCATGTCGAAGAGGACCGTCCCGTCGGTCTGCACCGTCACCTTGATCATGTAGTCGGTGGGCAGGCAGGCCAGGATCAAGAGGTCGCCGAGGTCGACGATGTCGGCCACTTGCGGGGCGGAGGCGACGGGCGTCATCGCGCTGGGACCGCCGGCGCCGGCCGCCCCGGGCGAACCGGCAAGGCGGAGGCTCTTGGCCCCGGCGGGAAGCCGGAGCTCGAGCTGCGCCGCCGTCACCAGGACGGGAGCGGCCACGAGGTAGCCGAGAAAGCGTCTCCTGCTGTGTCTGGCGGCGGTGAACCCCGCTGGAGTTTCGGGCATGGAGCATCCCCCCTGGCGTGAACCGAGCTGGATGAAGACTAGGCCCGATGTACTAGTGATCGCGAGTGATGCCCGGACGTGCCCCGGCCTCGTAGAGGACATACAGTGACAAACCGTGCGAAAAGTGTCTCGTTCCAAGCTCGCGGTCGTTGCGGGCGCGGCCGCCCTCGTGGCCACCGTCGCAACCAGCCAGGGCGCCATCGCGGCGAGCTCGGCCAACCAGCAGGGCCGATCGTGGATGGCCGCCAAGCAGGCGGCTTTGGCCGGCTTCGTGGCCCCACCGCCGGCCACTGTCACCTCGTCGTCGCCCGCGGGAGGCGGGAACGGGTACACGGCGACGCTGATCAGCTTCGACGTGCACGTCGGCCCAGGCCGGAGCACCACTTGCCCGGTGACCGCCGAGATGTTCGCCCCCACCTCCGCCACCCCGTCTCGACCGGTGCCGGCGATCCTCACCACCAACGGTTTCGGCGGCTCCTACAAGGACCAGATCCCCCTCGCAGAGTTCTTCGCGCCGAGGGGGTTCGCCGTGCTCACCTACTCCGGGCTCGGCTTCGGCGGCAGCGGCTGCCAGATAGAGCTGGACCTGCCCCAGTGGGACGGGATGGCCGCCTCGGAGCTGATCTCCTACCTCGGCACCCTGCCCTTCGTGGAGAAAGACGGGCCCGACGACCCCCGGGTGGGCATGATCGGCGGGTCCTACGGCGGTGACGTGCAGTTCTCCACGGCCTCTGTCGACCCGCGCCTCGACACGATCGTTCCGATGATCACCTGGAACGACCTGGCCTATTCCCTCGGCCCCAACAACGACACCACTTCGCCGGTGCGCTCCGACGTCGAGCCGGGCGTGGAGAAGATCGACTGGGCCACCCTGTTCTTCGCCGACGGTCTCGTCCAGCCGGCCAGCTACCCCTCCACCTCCGCTGTCTCCACCTGTCCCGACTTCGACCCGCGCATCTGCCAGGCCTATGCCACCTCGGCGGCTCTCGGCTACCTCGACCGGGCCACGATCGACCTGCTGCGCGCCACTTCGATGGTGAGCTACTACCGCAAGCTCCACCTGCCGGTCATGCTCATGCAGGGCGAGAACGACACGCTGTTCAACCTCGAGGAGGCGGTGGACAACTACCGCGAGCTTCGCGCCGACGGCGACCCGGTCAAGCTGGTCCTGCAGAGCTGGGGACACAGCGACTCGACCCCCGCCCCGGGCGAGCTGAGCTACACGAGCACCGCCCAGGGGTACGAGACGCTGCTGATCCTCGACTGGTTCGACCGCTGGCTGAAAGACGAGGCGGTGTCAACCGGCCCGGCCGTCGAGTACTTCCGCCCCTGGGTCCACTACGACCCCGACGGCTCCGCCGAGCCGGCGTACGGCACCGCCGGGAGCTGGCCGGTGGGCCAAGACGTGCGCTTCTGGCTGTCCGGGAACGGTTCCCTGGTGGCCGATCGCCAGGACGTGGTGGCGGGGACCGAGACCTTCGTCAACCCGCCGGGGGGCGTCCCCGAGAGCTACTCGGAGACGTCGGACCTGCAGGGCCAAGCACCCTTTTCCTCGATCGGCCCGACGGACGCGCCCGGCAGCTACGCGTCGTTCGAGAGCGCGCCCCTGCCTCATGCCCTCGACGTGGTGGGCGTCCCCCTCGTTCATCTCGATCTCACGACCACCACGCCGGCCGGTCTGGACCCGGCCTCCGACCCCGTGTTGTTCGTCAAGCTCTACGACGTGGCGCCCGACGGGACCATGACGCTCGTGCACCGCCTCGTCTCGCCGCTGCGGGTGGACGACGAGAGCGGCCCGGTCACAGTCACCCTGCCCGGAATCGTGCACCGCTTCCCGGCCGGTGACCGCCTGGACCTGGTCGTCGCCGCCACCGACGCCGCCTACGTCGGCTCGCGGGTCCCCGACGTGCTGCGCATCAGCGTCGACGCCTCGCAGCCGCAAGCCCTGCAGCTGCCTGTCGTGGCCCCCGCCGACCAGCTGTCGGGCGGCCCGAGGGCCACCGGCGCCTGACCCGCCAGGCTCAGGCGCCGTTGCGTTCCAGCTGCTCTATGGCGTCGCGCTCGGAGAGGGTGTAGCGGTTGCGTCCGTTTCGCTTGGAGTGGTACAGGGCCTCGTCGGCGGCGGAGACCAGGGAGTGGCCGTCGAAGGCGTTGGTGGGGATGCTCGCCACCCCGGCGCTGACCGTCACCCCTTCGAGCTCGGGGCGGCGGCGGATCGCCGCTACGACCCGTTCGATCACCCTCACCGCGTCGCGCTGCTCGCAGCGGGGCAGGACCAGAGCGAACTCCTCACCCCCGTAGCGGGCCGCCAGGTCCATCTCGCGGACCGCCTCGCGGACGGCCGAGGCGATGCTGCGGAGCACCTCGTCGCCGGCGAGGTGGCCGCGGGTGTCGTTGATCTGCTTGAAATGGTCGACGTCGAGGATGATCAGGCTGAGAGGGTCGTGGGAACGCCCGGCGCGGCTCACCTCCCGGCTGAGCACCTGGTCGAACTCGCGCCGGTTGGCCAGCCCGGTGAGGCCGTCGATGGCGGCGAGCCGCTCCCGTTCGGCGGTGAGCCGGGCGTTGCGCAGGGCGAGCGAGGCGTGGTTGGTGAACTGGGCGACCATGGTCAGCGTCCGCCGGGGCAGGCGGGCGCCGGTCGGGTGGCCGCCGTACTCGAGGACGAGGACCCCTGAGTCGCGCCCCTCGACCTGGAGGGGCAGGACCACCACGTTCAGCGCGCCGGGGAGCAGCCCGTTGACGACCGGGTCGGCCTCTGGGTCGAGGCGACGGTGCATCTGGGGCTCGGCGGCTTCCCACGCCTCTCGCGCGACGGAGTCCATCTTCGCCAGCGGGGGGACCGGCGTGACCACGGGCTCGCCTCCGCGTTTGGCGAGGACCAGCCCGACGGGTCGCCGGCCCCGTGAATACCAAAGGGCGGCGCGCCGGAACGGGAAGACGCCGAGGAGGCTGCGCAGCAGCACGGCGAGGATCTGCTCCTCGTCGCCCACCCCCTCGAGCGCGGCGGCCATCTCGGCGAGCGCCGCCGTTTCCGCCTTGCTTCGCCGCAGCTCCCGTTCGCTCACCGACGCGCAGACGGCGGTGCAGACGGCGACGACCCAGAAGCCCATGATGGCCACCGCCGTCTCCGCCGGGGACGGCGCGGCGACCTGGTGCACCCCGAGGAACGAGCCGATCCGTCCCTGCAGCTGCATGGTCTGGATGACGACGAAGAGGAACGTGTCCCAAAGCGCGGTGCGCAGCCCGGCTCGTTCGCTGCCGAGGAGCGTGACGGCGATCAGCTGCACCGCGAAGAGGGTCACCAGCGGGCTTCGGGGACCGCCCGACGGCGTGGCCACCACCGCCAGGTAAACGGCGTCGAGGGGCAGCACCGCCCGGTGGACGCGCATCCTGCCTCGCAGCCCGCTCCGCCGGTACCACTCCGCGGCGCCCGCCACGACCAGGTAGGCGGCGCTGATCGGACCGATCTGCGCCACGTCGACCACGACCTGCCCGGGGGCGAGCAGCGCCCCCATGACGACGAAGACGACGAAGGCGATCCGGACGACGAGGAGCAGTCCCAGGCGCTCGTCGAGAGCGGTCAGCTCGTGGGACGCCGGCCCCGCACGCCACTGCGCCCGCCCCGACACGGCCGTGCGCCGGACGCTGTCTCTGCCCGAACCCGCTCCCCGTCGGGCGGCCGCCAAACCCGAGGCCGCTCCGCGGCGGGCGGCCGCGACGCCTGACGCAGCCGCCCGGCGCACCCCGTCGAACCCCGCGGCGAGCCCGGCGAGGCGGCTGGTCATCCGAACCCGACCGTGTCGTCCCGGGAGCGCTCCGGGGCCCTCGCGACCTTCGGGTCGCGCCGGTCGATCAGCGCCTGCAGGACGAGGAACAGACCGACGGCGAAGCCGAAGGCGATCGGGATGGTCAAACCGCTCGCCGCCTTCAGCGACGGCCCCTTCCAAGGGCCGCCTGCCTCGACCATCGGCTCGAGGATCCGCTCAGGGGGAACCGCCCGTTCGGTCCCCCCGGCGGGGGGCTGCGCCGGGACGGCGGAAGGGGTGCCCGTCGGGGGCGGAAGGTAGTAGGGGGGAAGCGTGGCCAGCGTGAGGATGGCGCGGGCGGGTGCGGGCGGCGGAGCGGGCGGCGCCCCGTGGAGATGCGCCGGTC
>DATGKR010000069.1:0-31730 GCA_035294565.1 Acidimicrobiales bacterium
GGGCCGGGCATCTGGTCAGCGGCGCATGCCGGTGAGATCCTCGGGCAGGTCGACGTCCCAGGCCAGTTCGGGCGAACGGACCACCCGCACCGGCACCCCCAGGCGGCGCGCCTCGGACAGGTGTCTCCCGAACGACCCGGGGCCGTAGCCGAAGCGGAACGGCAGTCCGGCGCGCAGGGAGATCACGTTGGTCCCGTCGTTCCGGCGGTCCGGTACGACCGTAACGCCCCGGCGGTCGGCGAGGCGGGCCAGGTTGCTGGCCAGCGGCAGGTCCGACGCGGCGACGATCACCGACGCGGCCCCGAGGGCCCCGAGGCGCTCGAAGCCCGCCTGGACCGCCCCGTTGAGACCTTTGCCTGGCTCCCAGAGGACCTCGGCGCCGAGGCCGTTCGCCCAGTCGGCGACCTCCTCGTCGTCGCAGACGACCGCCACGGGGAGAGCCCCGGCCGAGATCACCACCCGGGTGGCCATGGCGCGAGCCAGCTCGCGCCGCTCTTCCGGTGACAGCGTCGCCGCCAGGCGGAGCTTCGCCCGGCGGAAAGCCTTGACCGGCATCAGGACGGCGTCACCGCCGGCCAGCGGCCCCTCGGTCGGCGACGCCACAGAGCCCATAGTAAGGAGGCGGGCAGCTACTCTCGATCAGGTGCGAGTGGCGTTCGGCTCCGACGAGGATGCTCCGCTGGCAGCAGCGGTGGTCGAGCACCTGCGCCGATCCGGCCACAGCGTAGACGTGGTCGCCCAGGGTTCCCCGTGGCCGCAGGTCGGCCGGTCCGTCGCCGAGCGGGTAGCGGCCGGCGAGGCGGACTTCGGCGTGGTTTGCTGCTGGACCGGAACCGGGGTGTGCATTGCCGCGAACAAGGTCCGCCAGGTGCGCGCTGCGCTTTGCGGGGACGCACAGACGGCCGCCGGGGCGCGGCGCTGGAACGACGCCAACGTCCTCGCCCTTTCGATCCGCACCACGACCGAAGCGCTGGCCGCAGAGATCCTCGACGCCTTCCTGTCCTCCGCGCCCGAGCCCGGCGAGCGGGAGGCGATCGACTCGGTCGAGTCGGTGTGACCGACGCGCCGGCGATCAGAGAGCTCCTCCCGTCGAGCCGGCTGTTGTCCGGTCCGGCGGACCTGGAGGACTTCTACGCCGTCCCCGCCCGGCGGCATCTCAGGCTGGACTTCGTGTCCTCCCTCGACGGGGCGGTGGAGTTGCACGGGCGCAGCGGCCCGCTCGGGGGGGGCGCCGACCGGGCGGCGTTCCTGGCGATGCGGGCGGTGGCCGACGTCGTGCTGGTGGGCGCGGGAACCGTGCGCGCCGAGGGTTACGGGCCGGTGGGGCTCGACGAGGACGCCCGCGGCCGCCGGCTGCGGCGCGGGCAGGCGGAGATCCCGGCGCTGGCGGTCGTCACCGCACGCGGGGCACTGGACCCCGATGCCCGGATTTTCGGTGGGAAACGGCGCGTGCTGGTGCTGACCAGCGCCGCGGCCGCGGGTGTGAACCCCGAGCTCACCCGGGTCGCAGACGTGGTGGTGTGCGGCGACGACCGAGTGGACCTGCGGTCGGCCCTCTCCGCTCTCGCCGGGCGGGGCCTGACCCGGGTGCTGTGCGAGGGAGGCCCGGAGCTCACCCGCTCGCTGCTGATCGCCGGCGTGGTAGACGAGCTGTGCCTCACCTTCAGCCCCGTTGTTGCCGGTGCCGGCCACCGCGGCCTCGGCGGCGACGGGCCGCTGCCCGGGCCGGTGCAGTTCTCCCTGGAAGGTCTGCTCCACGGTGGGGGGATGCTCCTCGCCCGCTACAGGAGGGCGGCTTGAGGAGCCGCCCGCCGAGCCGCGCCGTGGAACGAGCTCTCCTGGAGGAGGGCTACCGGGTGATCGTCGGTGTGGACGAGGTGGGACGGGGAGCCTGGGCGGGCCCGATAATGGTCGGCGCAGCCGTGCTGCCGCCCGATCGCCGGGTCTACAGGGTGAGGGACTCCAAGGCGCTGACCGAACCAGAGCGCGAACGCCTTTTCGGGCGGGTCGCCCGCTGGTGCACGGCGTGGGCGGTGGGGGCGGCGTCGGAGTCCGAGTGCGACGAGGTGGGCATGGCCGAAGCGCAGCGCCGAGCCGCCCGGCGGGCCCTGGAGGGCCTCGGCCTGGAACCCGACCGGGTGCTGGTCGACGGCAACTGGGACTTCGTCGGGACAGGCCGCACCACCCGCATAGTCAAAGGTGACGCCACCTGCCTCTCGATCGCCGCGGCTTCGATCCTGGCCAAGGTCACGCGGGACCGGTACATGCGCGCCGAAGCGGTCAACTACCCGGCGTACGAGTTCGACTCCAACAAGGGCTACCCGTGTCCCCGCCACAAGATGGCGCTCAGCGCGCTGGGCCCCTCCGCCATCCACCGCCGGACCTGGGTGTTCATGGAGGGCCTTCCCTGGGGGATCGCCGGGGCAAGAGCGGCGCCGCGCCGGCCGGCGGCGGTGGGCCCCAGCCCGGCCGGGCCGTCCTTTTTCCGTCAAGGAAGCCTCTAAGCGCTGGAGGGTTCCTTCTGGGCAACCCCCCCGCCCGCCGTCGGGGTGCCGCTCCACACCGCCAGCTGCCCGTCGACGGCGCCCGCCACGAACAACTCCCGACCGTGAAAGGCGACCAGATCCACGCTCGCCGAGGTGTTCCCCGTCCACGGGGCCGTCGCGGTGTCCACCGGCTGCCAGGACGAGCCGCCGTCGGTGGAGACCCACAGCGATTCCCCGCCGTCGCCGAGGGTGGCGAGGGGGCCGACCAACCCGTCGGTCCCGTCGGCCGCGGCGGGGCCGGCCGCCCCGACCTGACCAGAGAGGTCCGAGCGCAGCGGGCCGCCCGCCGGGTCGTCGCTGGCTATGGCGGCCCAACGCTCCCCGGTGGCCGCCAGGTCCACGAAGGGGGGAGCGTCGGCGGCGAAACCCGATGCCGCCACAGCCGTCCAATGCGACCCGCCCGCGCTGCGCCAGAGGCCCGGAAGGGGTTCGCCGTCGGCGGCGGACGCCTGGCCGAACGCCACCAGCCCGCCGCCGACCGGGATGCATCCGGACATGGCGGCCGTGGCCCCGGCGGGGGGTGAGGGCTGCACAGCGGCGCGCCGCCACTGGGCCCCTGAGGGGGAGAACCACGCTGCCGGCTGCCAGCCGGCGGCCGTCACCCCGCCGCCCGCCACCGCGTTACCCGAGCCCGAACGAGAAGCAGGGGCGAGCGTCGCGCCTACGGCAGCCGCGCCGGCCGTGGGTGACGTGCAGATCCCATCCACCGTCTCGATCTCGGGCGCTGCCTCGGGGGGGCCCAGGCCCCCGGCGGGGGACCAGACGGCGCCGTCGGCGCTCGACCAGCCCTGCGGGGACAGGGTGTCCGTGCCGCCGGCCGCCACCCAACCCGACGCCGAGCGCGCCGCGGCGGCGCCGGGCGACGGAAGCGAGCGGGGCTCGAAAACGGCGGCAGCCGCGGCAGGAGCCGGTGCCCACGACGATCCGTCCGCCGACGCGAGGTAGCGGACGCCGGCGGCGGCGTCGCCTATCGACTGTGGTGGGGTCAGCACCTCGACCGACAGCACCAGACCCGAAGAGCCGTCGTGGAGCGCCACGGGGCGCACGAACGGTCTCACCGGCCCGAAGACGGCGGGATCCGACGACGGCTGCGCCCATCCCGCCTGCCCCCCGCTGAGCAGGTGCGCCTCGCCGGGGTCCCCGTCGGCGACGACCGTCACCTGGGGGGTGGCCGCCACGAGCGTGGCGCGCCAGCCGTCGGCGCCGGCCAGGGTGGCCGGCAGAGCAGCGCTCGACCAGTGGATCCCGTCGGAGGAGCGCCACACCTCGCCGCCGCTCGGGCCGCCGCCGGCCGCGACCAGGGCTATCCCTCCGGTCACGGTCGCGATCGACGCGACCGCCCGCGCCGCCGAACCCCCCGAAGGGCCGAACGGCGGCTGGGGGGCGGACGGCGCCGGGGTGCCGGCGAAGTCGGTGGAAGGCTGGCTCCAGCTCACCCCGTCCGGGGAGATCCACGAGGCGGGGACCCAGCCGTCACCCGTGTCGAGCGCCCCGACCGCCACCAGGCCGCCGTCGCCGAGGGGTGCCAGCGAGTAGATGGCCCGGTCGCCAGGCCCGGCCAGCTCGCCGTGCGCGGTGGTCACCTGCGACCAGTCGAAGCCGTTCCCGCTCGACCAGACCGCCGCCGACTGGTAGGGACCGGTCTGCTCCGAGCCGGCGGCGTAGACCTTCGACCCCACGGCGGCGAGGGTGTCGACTCTCGCCCCGGCGGCCGCCTCGATCTGCTTCTCTGCGGACCGGTCCTCGGACCACGTCCGGCCGTCGGGGGACGACCACAAGGCGAAGCGCCCGTCGAGCGAGCCGGCGGCGAAGAAGCCGAGCGCGCCGGCCGCTACGAGGTCCATGTCCGACGTAGCACCGGCCTGCGGCACGGGGACGGCCTCGAAGGGCGCGCCGGGCCGGGCGGAGAGCCACGCCGCTGCCTGCTGTCCGCTGCCGGTGCCGAGCGAGCCGACAACCACGGTTCTACCGTCGTACTGGGCCGCCGCCTGAGCCTGGGCGGGACCCGGTGCCGGCAGCGCTGACGGCACCCAGGTCCTCGCGTCGGCGGACGTCCAGTACAGCGCCGAGGGGACCCCGTTGGTGCCGTAGCGGCTGCCCACGGCGATCCAGTTCTCGCCCGGAGGAGGGGCGAGGACGGCGGCGATGGTGGCGCCGGCCCCGCCTCCGAGGAGGAGAGCCGGGGAGCCCGAGCGGCTCCAGGTGTACGGCGAGGGAGGATAGTAGGGGGGTGCGTCGGTGGTCGGCGGGGAGGCGGACGTCGGCGCCGTCGTCGGCGCCGCCCGGTGGGCGCCCGCAGAGCACGCCGCCAGCACCAGCGCGGCTGCTGCCGCTGCGACGAGCGGGACCGGTGACCTCCGGAGCCGTCGCCAAACCCTCGGGGGGGAGCTTCTCAAAGGTGTTTCAGCGGCTGCTCAGGCGGAAGCCGTCACCGCCGTCGCCGCGGCGCCAGACCTGCCACCACCTCTTCGACGCCCGCTCGGACTCGATCTCCTTCACGATCTCCGGTCCGGCGGCGGTGACGATGGCGTTGGCGTCGGAGAGCAGTTCCGCGACCTCCTCGGCCGGCTCGTCCGGTTCGGCCTCGACGGGCGGGCGCCCGAGGGAGCCGAGGACGAACGACCCGTCGATCACGTCGGGCTGGTAGCGGGAGCAGTCGTCAGGGCAGCGCCAGGGTGCCTCGGGGGCGAGGTTGAGCACGCAGAACCTGGCGACCTCGCCGGTGTCGTAGGTGCGGCTCTGGAAGTGGCGGCAGTCCTCGCGCATCGGCACCGGCCCATCGTGTCACTTCGCCTCCCCGGCCGCACGGCATCGCCCGGCTCCCGCTCCCGGCGATCCTCCGGGGCCGCGCGTGGCGCCTGGCGGCGGCGACCCTAGACTTCCCGCGATGGCGAGCCCCGCCCACACCGACCTGGGAGGCGCTCTCCGCCTGGCGGTGCTCAGGTTGTCCCGACGGCTCCGGCAGGAATCGGCGGGGGAGGTGACCCCCTCGCAGCTCTCGGCGTTGACCGTTCTCGCCCGCCACGGGGAGCTGACCCTGGGGGAGTTGGCCGCGATAGAGCGGATCGCCCCACCGTCGATGACCCGCATAGCCGCCCGCCTGGAGGAAGCGGGCCTCCTGGAGCGCCGGCCGGACGCCTCCGACCGGCGGGTCGCCCGCGTGGTGTTGAGCGATGCGGGGAGGAAGCTGGTGGCGGCGAGCCGCCAGCGCGGCGACGCGTTCGTCTCCTCCCGCCTCGGCGCCCTCACCGGCGAGGAACAAGAGGTTCTCGCCCGCGCCGTGCCGCTGCTGGAACGCCTCGCCTCCCAAGACGACTGAGAAGCCGTCCGCCTGGCCGGGCCTATCTCTATACAAGATGGCAGCTGTGACGCATGTCTCTTGACAAGATAGCGGCTTTCCGGGCATACTGGTTACATCGCTCGGGGCGAACCCCCCCCTCGCCCCTCGAGCCTGGCGCGAAGGACCGGTTCCCTCCCCCCCGACCGGTCCTTCGTCGCGTCCGGGGCCGTCCTCCCTCGCCGCCCGTTGGGCACGTTCGGGTCGAGGCCTCGGTCCGACCCTCCCCCCGGGGGCCCGCAGCCGGGCCTCGCCCGAACTCCCCCTCCTGAAGCGAATTGTATGTGCCATCGGGCACACCGGGCAAGGGCCAAGCCCATTTTTGCGCCAGACTCCGGAGATGCCGATTCCCCTCGCCGCCTTCTCCCTTCGGGTGAGGGCGCGCATACCGAACCGTCCCGGCGAGTTCGCCACCCTCGCCTCCGCCATCGGCGCCGCCGGGGGCAGCCTCGTCGGCATCGAGATCGTAGGCACCGACGGGGCCAGCGTCACCAGGGACATGGTCGTTTTCTGCGGGTCCGAGGAGCACGCCGCGGCCGTCGAGCGAGCGGCGCGCTCGGTCGAGGGGATCGAGATCCTGGAGGTCGAGGACCGGACCTTCGCCGCCCACGAGGGCGGCAAGCTGAGCATCGAGCCGGCTCGGGCGCTACGCGACCGCGACGACCTTGCCATCGCCTACACGCCGGGCGTGGCCCGGGTGTGTGAGGCCATAGCCGCCGACCCGGCCCTGGCCCACCGCTACACGATGAAGTCGCGCACGGTCGCCGTCGTCACCGACGGCACCGCCGTCCTCGGCCTGGGCAACATCGGCCCCGAGGCGGCGCTGCCGGTGATGGAGGGCAAGGCGGTGCTTTTCAAGGTGTTCGGCGGGGTCGACGCCGTCCCCGTCTGCGTCAAGGCGGCGACGCCCACCGAGCTGGTGGAGGCCGTGCAGCGGCTCGAGCCGGGGTTCGGCGGGATCAACCTGGAGGACATCGCCGCCCCGCACTGCTTCGAGGTGGAGCGGCGCCTGTCGGAAACGCTTTCGATACCCGTTTTCCATGACGACCAGCACGGCACGGCCGTGGTCACCCTGGCGGCTCTGCGCAACGCCTGCAAGGTCGTGGGCAAGGACCTCCCCGGGCTGCGCATCGTCTTGTCGGGGGCCGGCGCCGCGGGGGTGGCCATAACGAGGATGCTCATGGCCGCCGGCGCTTCGGACATCGTCGCCGCCGACCGGCATGGGGCGATCCACAAGGGCCGCCAAGGGCTCGACCCCTCCAAGCAGTGGCTCGCCGACAACGCCAACCCCCGTGGCCGCTCGGGTTCCCTTCGCGACGTGCTCTTCGGTGCTGACGTGTTCATAGGGGTGAGCGGACCTGGGCTGCTCGGCCGGGCGGACCTCGAGACGATGGCCGAGGCCCCGATCGTCTTCGCCATGGCCAACCCTGTCCCCGAGGTGACCCCCGAGGAGGCGGAGGGGGTCGTGGCGGTCATGGCCACGGGGCGCAGCGACTATCCCAACCAGATCAACAACGTCCTCTGCTTCCCGGGGATATTCCGCGGCGCCCTCGACGCCGGCGCGACGAGGATCACCGAGAACATGAAGCTGGCCGCCGCCGAGGCCATCGCCGCGGCGGTGGCACCTGGGGAGCTGAAGGCCGACGAGATCGTGCCCAGCGTTTTCACCCCCGGAGTGGGACAAGCGGTGGCCGACGCCGTCGCGGCGGCGGCGCGCGCCGACGGCGTCACCCGCTGATCCACAGCCGCATATAATCGAACATGTGTTCGAGATCCCGGCCGCGATGGCCGACCTTTTTCCGGAAAAAGGCCTGCGCCGCGCCAGCACGGTCGCCCTCCAACCTCTTTCGGGCGGCTGTTCGCTGGCCCTGGCCCTGGCAGCTTCGGCCACCTCGAGGGGGGAGTGGGCCGCGGCTGTGGGCATCGGCTCGCTGGGGCTGCTCGCCGCCGCCGAGATGGGGGTGGACCTGGGCCGCCTGGCGCTGGTCCCCGACCCGGGGGAGCGCTGGCCGGAGGTCGTGGCCGCTCTCCTCGACGGCTTCGGGATGGTGGTCCTACGGCCTTCAGCGCCCCCCGGGGGGGAGGAGGCGCGCCGCCTGGTCGCCCGGGCGCGGGAGCGGGGCGCCGTCCTGGTCCTCCTCGACGCCGCCGGCTGGCCCGAAACCCCCGATCTCCGCCTGACGGTCCGGGCCCAGATCTGGGAGGGGCTCGGCGCCGGCCACGGGCGTCTCTCCTGCCGGAGGGTGGAGGTGGCCTGCGGGGGGCGGCGGGCGGCGGGGAGGGAGCGGGTCGCCGCCCTGTGGCTGCCATCACCGGACGGACCTTCGGCGGCCGCCGCCGCGATCCCAGCAGGTGAGGCGGGGGCGGGTCTTGGCGGGGCGGCCGCCGCAGTCTGACGGATGAGCGGGGGGCGGATCTTGCCAGGGCGGACGCCTCCTTCCGAACGGGTGCTCGTGGCCGTCTGGCCGGACTGGCCGGTCGTGGCCTCCGGCCAGCCCCCCGAGGTCCCCGCGGCGGTGGTGGAGGCCAACCGGGTGCGGGCGGCCACCCCCGCGGCCCGCCTGGCCGGGGTCGGCCGCGGGTTGAGGAGGCGAGAGGCCGAGGAACGCTGCCCAGGGCTGGTGCTCGTAGGGGGCGACCCGGCTCGCGACGCCCGGGCCTGGGAGCCGGTAGTGGCGGCGGTCGAGGGGCTGGCCGTCGGCGTGGAGGTCTGCGCCGCCGGAAAGCTCTGCCTGCCCGCCCGGGGCCCCTCCCGCTACTTCGGGGGGGACGCTGCCGCTGCGAGGAGGGTCAAAGCTGCCGCCGAGACGGCAGCCGGCCAGCCGGGCTGCGCGGTGGGCGTCGCCGACGGGCGCCTGGCGGCCACGCTGGCGGCGCTCTCGGCGCTCTCGGCGCAAGAGGCTGTCGTCCCCCCGGGGGGCAGCAGGGAGTGGCTGGCGCCCTGGCCGGTGTCGGCCCTCGGCGCCGGTTTCGAGGAGCTGGCCGGGTTGCTGGTCCGCCTGGGGATCCGCACCCTGGGGGGCCTGGCCGCTCTGCCCGGGCCGTCGGTGCTGGCCAGGTTCGGCCCCTCCGGGGAGGAGGCCAGGCGGCTCGCCCGCGGGGAGGACCCCCTGTCCCACCGGCCCCGCCGCCCCCCACCCGACCTCGCCTGCTCCGCCTCTTTCGACCCCCCTGAGGAGCGCATAGAGGCCGCCGCGTTCGTGGCGAAGGCACTGGCCGGCGAGATGCTGGACCGCCTGGCGGCCGCCGGCCTGACAGCCGGCGCGGTGTCCATAGAGGCGTCGACCGAGCACGGCGAAACCCTCTCTCGCCGATGGCGCCTGGAGGGGGACCTGGCCGCCGCGGCCCTGGCCGAGCGGGCCCGCTGGCAGCTGGAAGGCTGGGGAAGGCGCAGCGGGGGCCTGGTCATGCTCCGCCTGGCGCCCGAGGAGGTCGGTCCCGGCCTGGGCCGCCAGCTGGCCCTATGGGGGCGGAGCCCCGAGGAGGGCAGGGCCCGGCGGGCCATCGCCCGGGTGCAGGGGCTTCTCGGGCCCGAGGCGGTGGCTGCAGCGGTGCTCACCGGCGGCAGAAGCCCTGCGGACCGGGCTCGCCTGGTGCCCTGGGGTTCTTCTCGCGGAGGCGACCGGGCGGGTTCTGCTCGTGGCGGTGACCGGGTCGGTGATGCCCCCTGGCCGGGACGGGTGCCCCGACCCTCTCCCGCGCTGGTCCACCGTCCCCCCCTCTCGGCGACGCTGCTCGACTCGGCCGGGATGCCCCTGACGGTCAGCGGCAGGGGGATCCTGAGCGCCCCGCCGGCGTTCATGTCCACCGCCGGCGCCCAGGCGCCTCTGTCCACCGCCGGCGCCCCGGGGGGAAGGGTCACCGCCTGGGCGGGGCCGTGGCCGCTGGAGGAGCGGTGGTGGGACGCAGCGGGGCGCCGGCGGGCCCGCCTGCAGCTCCTCCTCGAAGGAGGAGACGCCCACCTCGTCTACTGCGAGTCCGGAAGCTGGTGGGTGGAAGCCTCGTACGCGTGAGCTGGAGCGACGGCGGCCCCCGCCAGGTCGCTCTCGGCCACCAGGCGTAGCGCCCGGCGGGCGTCGAGGCGGGCCTGCCAGCGGTCGGCGACGACCACCGACCCGGCGAAGACGGCCACCCCCCCGAAGAGGTCGAAGAGGAAGTGGTTGCCGGTGGCCATCACCGCCCAGGCGGTGATGGCCGGGTACAGCCACACCCACCAGGGCCTCCGCAGCCGCGACAGCGGCTTTGGCCGCATCCAGCCCCGCAGGCTGCGGCGGTGCTCGACGATCCGCCACGCGGCCAGCGACGACCAGCACGCCCACCCGATGTGCAAGGAAGGCATCGCCGCGAACTGGTCGGCCACGCTGCCGAGGGTGCCGCTGTGCCACGAACCGAAGGCGTGGGTGCTGGCCACCAGATCGGGGTAGACGGCGGGGTCGAAGAGGCGGGGAGGGGCGGCCGGGAAAACGAGGAACACCGCCAGGGCCGCCAGGTTCATGATGACCATGGCGTTGCGCAGCGGACGGTAGATCTCCGGCCACAACCACCACAAGGCGCCGACCAGGCCGAGGGTGACGACGAAGTGGGCGTTGTCGTAGTAGTTCGACAACACCACCGCGAGCGTGTGATGGCCCGCCAGCCAGTGCTCCAAGGCGGCCTCGGGGTCGAGGTGGAGGAACTTCTCGCCGTCGAGCACCCATCCCGAGTCCCGGTGCGCCTCGCCGGCACGCACCGGCGCCAGGTTGGCGATCATGTCGTAGAGCCAGCACAGCCACGCCACGAAGAGGAGCTCCAGCCACAGCGGGGGCCGCCGGCCGTAGAGGTGCAGCCAGTCGAGGGCGGCTTTCACCCTTCCGGTCATGGAAAGCCGATACTAGGTTGGACTCCGTGGAACCCGGCATTCGCCCCATAGCCGGCTCCCTCGGCGCCTACGTCCACGGGGTCAACCTGGCGAAGACAGACGACGTGGGGCCGGTGCTCGGCGCCCTCGCGGAGCATCTGGTGGTCTTCCTCCCAGACCAGGACCTCGACCTCGACGGCCTCGAGAGGGTCACCGACCTCCTCGGAGGGCGTGACGTAACTCCCTACGTGGCGGCCCTAGAGGGCCGCCCCTACGTCATCCGCGTCGTCAAGGAGCCGGGGGACCAGCTGAATTTCGCAAACGCCTGGCACAGCGACCTGAGCTACCTGCCGGAGCCGCCGGCCTACACGGTCCTCCACGCCCGGGAGGTCCCCCCCTACGGGGGTGACACGGTGTGGGCCAACCAGTACCTGGCCTACTCGACCTTGTCGGGCGGCCTTCGGCGCACGCTGCTCGGACTGCGGGCGGTGCACTCGGCGGGCACGGCGTACGGCACCGGCGGCCTGCTCGACCAGGTGAAGGACCTCACTTCGATGGCGATACGCCCTTCGCCCGACGCCTACCGGGAGCAGGCGCACCCAGCGGTGGTGCGCCACCCGGTGACGGGACGTCCGGCGTTGTACGTCAACTCCGTGTACACGACGCGCTTCGAAGGCTGGACGGCCGCTGAGTCGAAACCGCTGCTGGACCTGCTCTTCCGCCACAGCGTCTCCGAGAACCTCACCTGCCGGCTGCACTGGGAGCCGGGGACGCTCGCCATCTGGGACAACCGCTGCACTGTGCACAACGCCCTCAACGACTACTCCGGGGTCCGCCGGGAGATGTTCCGCACCAGCGTGAAGGGGGCGGCCCCCCAACCTGCCGAGGTCTAGTCGAACCCCTCCCCGATGACCTCGCGGTGGCCCCGGTTGGCCTCTAGGACGAAGCGGTGCGACGCGGGCGCCCCCAGCGGCGGGCGGTACCAGCGGGCGGCGTAGAGCCCGTCGCCGAGGCGAAGGACGCCCAGGTGCCACCCCTGGTCGTCGGCGACGCGCTCCCAACCGTCCTCGGTCAGGCGCTCCACCCTCGCCAGAGGCCGGTGCCAGTCGAAGCAGCCCGCCGGGCCGGCCGTCCAGCGCTGCTCCCAGTAGGCGTCCTCGGTGGCGGTCGCCTCCACGAAATGCGCCGGCCCCGCCAGCCGGCGCGCCGGACCCGAGCCGGCAGGGGCCGGTTCGGGCAGGTAGCGGCGGAGGAGGCCGGTGAAGGTGCGGGCGGCGAGGGCCGCCTCGGACTGGGCTCCCGGCGGCGTCTCGGCGGCCAGGGACGCGGCGACCGCCGACACGAACCGGAGGGTGCCCGGCCCGTAGAGGGTGCTCGCCCCCTCGTAGCACTGCAGCGAGTACTCCTCCGGGGTGGTGAGGTAGTCCCAGTAGTCGTTGGCCACCGACGACACGACGACGTCGACGTCTCCGCCGAGCGCCGCGGCGGTCGCCGCCCGCAGCCGGCGGCCGGCTTCGACGGTCACCTCGAACGGCAGCGCCAGGACCGCCGCCGCGCCCAGGCGGAGGAGCTGGACCGGCATCACCCTGGGGAAGGCGTCGAGGGGGGTCACGCGCTGCTGCAGGCGGGCGGAGCCGAACACCCACTTCTCCCCCTGCGCTCGGTCGCGCAGGAACCGGGGCTTCGGGAAGCCGGGCCGGAACGGCGGCAGGTGGGGGAGCAGCGGCGTGGCGTTCTCCACCGCCCCGGCCAGCTTGGCGGCGCCCACCGCCGGCGAGGGCAGAGTGACCCCTCCGGCCGAGGGATTCGACGCCAGGTCCACCTCCCGGTACCCCGCGGCGAGGGCCAGGCGGTCGCTGAGCTCGCGCTCGAGGCTCTCGTGCAGGACGGCCGCGGCGGCCCCGATGCCCCTGCCGACCCTCTCCGCCTCGTGGTAGACGAGCATCCCGGGCCGTACCGCAGGGGTCACGTCCCCATGTGTCGCCTCCATGGCGCCGGCAACCGGCCGCACCCCCGTGCGGCGCTCGACGCCGTCGGCGAGCTCGCCGGCGATGTACGCCCACACGTCGGCGTTGTAAGCCGGGTCGTGGCGGGAGATGCCCGTGCCGTGGATGGAGAACCACGCCAGGGCGGCGAGCGGCGCCCAGCCGCCGGAGGGGTCGGCGGCGTCGACTCGCAACAGGTGGAGGTCGGGGTTGACCGCCGCGTACCGGCGCTGGGCCTCCGTGCGCTTGTCGGCCACCGTGTCGTTCTCCACGTGGGCGGACAACGAGCGGTTACGGGTGTAGCCCCACACCTGCGTCGAGCCCACAGCCGCCCGGGCGGGGCGGCGCGTGGCGTACGCCTCCCTCACCGCCCCGGCGAGGCGGTCGACCAGCCAGCCGGCGTAGGCGGGGTCGAGGCCGGGACGGTTCGAAGCCCAGTGGTTGTAGAAGTCGCAGCCGTGGAACTGGCCCGGCCCCGCGTGGGTGTGCGTCGAGCCGAGCATCAGTCCGCCCAGGGGGATGTCGGTGTCCGACGCCACAGCGTCGGCGACGAGGCGGTGCACCAGGGCGGATCCGGCGTGCAGGTCGGCGGCGACGAGAGCGACCGAGACTTCCCCGGCGCGCAGGTGGACGACCCGAGCCTTCAGCCGGGTGCGGAAACCGGCCCCGTCGCGCGCGTTCTTGGAGTGGCCGGCTTTGGGCATACCAGGGGGCGGGGTGAGGTCCACCTCCGCCGCCCCGGCGAGCAGGCCCCGGACGGTTCCCCCGCGGCGGGGTCGACGGGTGGTGATGGTGAGGCTCGACCTCACCGGGCCGCCTGCGACGAGCTCCACCCAGCGGTCGAGGGTCACCTGGCGGCCGCCTCCACCCCCCCGGCGGTGACGAGGATCCGCTCCTCGCTCCCTGCCGGCCCGGCCAGCTGCAAGGAGGCGGGGAGGCGGGTCCGCGACCGGATGGGCATGGAGAGCGCCGGCACGCCGGCCAGGTTGAAAGGCGCGGCGTAGCGGATGTCGCCCAGCCGGGCGGCGTCGTCGAGGGTCGGAGGGGCGGCGGCGAGCACCGGCAGGGCCAAGAGGTCGACCGAGGCGAACACGGCCTCCAGCTCCCGGGCCCAGTCCCTGCCGGCCTCCCAGGCTGCGGCCGCCTCCTCGGGCTCGAGGAACGACGCCAGCTCGAGGCGGCGGGCCACGTCCGGGGACAACTCCTGGCCGTGGGACCTCCACAAGGCGCCGTGGGTCTGCCACGCCTCGAAGGAGAGGATCGTCATCGCGGCGTGGGTCGCCGCGTCCCAGCCCACGAGGGTGGTGTCGACCACCTTCGCCCCCGCCGCCGACGCCCAGGAGCGCAGCGCCGAGTCGATCGCCTCGTCGATCCACGACTCGGCGGGGAGGCGCACCCGCCCCACCGTCGCCGCCGGCTCGCATCCGTCCACGGAGAAACCCGGTTCGAGCAGGGCCATCCCTTTCACGCAACCCGACACCTCGGCGGCGAGCGGGCCGACGGTGTCGAGAGAGGGGGCGAGCGGGGCGACCCCCTCGAGACTGACCCTCCCGCGCGTCGTCTTCAAGCCGACAACCCCGCAGCACGCGGCGGGGATCCGGTTCGAGCCGCCCGTGTCGGTGCCGAGCGCCACGTCCGCCTCCCCGGTGGCCACCGCGACCGCCGATCCGCTCGACGAGCCGCCCGGCACCAGGCGCGGGTCGAGGGGGTTGACCGGGGTGCCGAACCAGGGGTTCACGCCGCTCACGCCGAATGCAAGCTCGTGGAGGTTCGTCTTGCCCACGACCGCGGCTCCGGCAGCCCTGCTGCCGGCCAGGCAAGCGGCGTCGCCTGGCGCGGGCGCCGCGCCCTCCGCCAGCACCCTCGACCCGCTGGTCGTCGGGACACCCGCCACGTCTATGATGTCCTTGACCGCCAGGCGGACCGGGGAGCCGGCGGGGTGGTCGAGGCGCCTGATGAAGGTGGGCACCGCGCAAGCCTCGCGCAAGCCGGCGTCCCGGTGCTGCGTAGGTTGTGGCGGAGTTGACCCACATCCACCACCGCAGCGCGCCTCGCGGTCTGGGCCGTCACGTGTCGGACATCGTGGCCGAGCAGGCCGCCGCCCGGACAGGCGGGGTCCTAACCGGCCCGAGGGTGGTTCCATTCGACGCGGTCCCCCTGGCGATGCTCGTGGCGGACCGTTCCGGCGCGGTGCTGGCGGTCAACGACAGGTGGGTGGCGCTCTCGGGGAGGCCGGGGATGGAATCGCTGGGCGCCGGGTGGCTGGCGCCGCTCGACGCCTGCTCTGCGGCCCGGATGTGCGCTGCGGTGGACAGGGCTGCCGGCGGGCCGGCGACGGTCACAGTCGAGTTGGCGCTGGCGGGGCGGCCCAGCAGGTGGGTGCTCGCCTCCTACGAATGGGCTGGCGAGACGCTCGTGGGGATCGCCGTGGAGACCCTCGACGAGCGCGGCGTCGCCGGCGCTCCCGCCACGGTGCCCACCGACGTCGACCGGGTCCCGCCAGCCGGCGCCCGCCGCTTCGCCCAGGTGCTCAGGGAGCTGGCCTCGATCTGCGACGACCTCGACGGGCTGCTCCGGCGCCTCGAGGCCGCCGCCGCTTAGGCGTCGCCGGGCGCGTGTCGGCGGGGTGCACCAACCCGGGGGGTGCCCTCCGCTAACGTCGCCCGCATGGAGACGGGGAGCAGCACTGCTGCCTTCACGCGCGCCCTCGCCGGCCTTCTGGCCGCCGCCGGCCTGCTCTCGGCCTGCGGGTCGGGCCACACGAAGGCCGCGTCCCGGCCGGCGGGGACCTCTCCGCCCACCACCGCGGCGACCACCACGGCGCCACCCGCGGTGGCCACTTGCCCCCTCACCGGACTGCCCGCCCCCGGCGGCAAGGTCCCCCAGCGGCCGGCGCTCGCCATCAAGGTGGAGAACCTGCCCCAGGCGCGGCCCCAGTACGGGCTCTCCGAGGCGGATGTCATCTACGAGGAGCCCGTCGAAGGCGGGATCACCCGTTTCATCGTCATCTTCCAGTGCCACGAGGCCGCCCGGGTCGAGCCGGTTCGTTCCGGTCGGATAATCGACCCGGAGATAGTCATGCAGTACGGGGCGCACCCCCTGCTCGGGTACGCCGGCGGCATCCAGGCCGCCGTGTCGGCCATCGACCATTCGCCGCTGGTAGACCTGTCTTTCACCCACGCCCCGCCCGCAGACTACTGGCGCGACCCGGCCCGCTACGCCCCGCACAACCTGGAAACCTCCACTTCGGCCCTGTGGGCCTACGCCGCCTCGCTGGGGTCGGCCCCGACGCCACCACCCTCGCCGTTCAGCTTCGGGCCTCCCGTCGTCGGCGGCACCCCGGCCGGGAGCGTCCACATCGCCTACCCGTACTCCAACCTCACCTGGACGTGGGACCCCACGGCGGGGGTATGGGAGCGTTCCTACGACGACGTGGGCGACGTGGGGCCGGCGATGACCGGCGGGGGCAGGCGGATAACGGCGGTCAACGTCGTCGTCATGCACGTCGTGGAGTACCCGAGCCAGTACGTCGAGGACCCGACCGGAGCCCACGAGAACCTGCTAACCCTCACCGGGTCCGGCCCGGCCCAGGTGTTCCGCGACGGCGCCGAGTTCAGCGGGTCGTGGGTCCGCCCGAGCCTCTCGGACGTGACCAAGTACGTGATGCCCTCGGGCCAGACGATCACCCTGCAGCCGGGGAACACCTGGATCGAGCTGGTCCCGACAACGGTGGCGACCACGGTCACGCCCTAGAGTTTCCGAACGTATGTTCGGTTATAGTCCGCCGGTGTGGGGTACCAGAACCCGCCGGTGCCGTGGAGGCAGCTCGAAGCGGCCCTGTCGGGACGCGGCGGCCTCCCCGGCGACGGGGGGGACAGCCCGGCGTGGTCGCCGAAGCGGGGCTCCTACGAGCCTCCCTCCGGTCTGGCCCGCAGCCGCGGGAGCGTCCCCTACGCCGAGCTGCACTGCCACTCGAACTTCAGCTTCCTCGACGGGGCGTCCCACCCCGAGGAGCTCGTCGAGGAAGCCGCCCGCCTGGGCCTCGAAGCCCTGGCGCTCACCGACCACGACGGCGTGTACGGGGCCGTCCGCTTCGCCGAAGCGGCCCGGGCGGTGGGCTTGCCGACCGTGTTCGGCGCGGAACTATCACTGGGACTGACCAGACCGCAGAACGGCGTGGCCGACCCCGAGGGCACCCACCTTTTGGTCCTGGCCAGGGATCCGCTCGGCTACGAGCGGCTCTGCCGCGCCATCACCTTCGCCCACCTCTCCGGCCCGGAAAAAGGGCGGCCCGTGGCGGACGCCGAGACCCTCGCCGCCGTCGGGGCGGGCGCGAAAGTTGACTTCGACGCCTCCCCTCCCCGGGTCTCCCAACCTCCCGCGGGCGGTAGCGGGCACTGGGTCGTGCTCACCGGGTGCCGCAAGGGGACCGTCCCGGCAGCCCTGCTCACCAGCGGCCCCGCGGCCGCCTCGGCGGAGCTCGGGAGGCTGCAACGGCTCTTCGGCCGGGACAACGTGGTGGTCGAGCTCTGGGACCACGGCGACCCCCTCGACACCCCCCGCAACGACGCCCTGGCCGACATCGCCTTGCGCGCCGGCTCGGAGGTGGTGGCGACCAACGCCGTCCACTACCACCACCCCCGCCGCCGGAGGCTGGCCGCCACCCTGGCCGCGGTGAGGGCGAGGAGGAGCCTCGACGACATGGATGGGTGGCTGCCCGCCTCGGGGGGCGCGCACCTGCGCGGCGGGGCGGAGCAGATGCGCCGCTTCTCCCGGTACCCCGGCGTGGTGGAGAGAGCCGCCGCCATGGGCCGGGAATGCGCCTTCGACCTGTCGCTGGTGGCGCCCAGGCTGCCGCCGTGGCCGGTCCCCGCGGGGCACACGGAGATGAGCTTCCTGCGCCACCTGGCCGAGCGGGGCGCCGCGGCGCGCTACGGGCCGCGCCACTCCCCCCGCAACCAGAAGGCCTGGCCGCAGATCGACCACGAGCTCGAGACCATCGAGAGGCTCGGTTTCGCCGGCTACTTCCTCGTCGTCTGGGACGTCGTCGAGTTCTGCCGGAAGGAGGGGATCTTCTGCCAGGGCCGCGGCTCGGCCGCCAACTCGGCTGTGTGCTACGCCCTGGGGATAACCAAGGCGGACGCGGTCGGGCTGGGCCTTCTCTTCGAACGCTTCCTCTCACCTGAGCGTGACGGCCCGCCGGACATCGACGTGGACATCGAGAGCAGCCGGCGGGAGGAGGTGATCCAGTACGTCTACCGCCGCTACGGGCGGGGGGCTGCAGCCCAGGTGGCCAATGTGATCACCTACCGTCCCAGGTCCGCGGTGCGCGACGTCGGCAGGGCGCTGGGAGCCTCCCCCGGCCAGCTCGACGCGTGGTCCAAGCAGCTCGACCCGTGGGGCCCGCTGCCGCCCCCCGGGGAGTTGGACGTCCCCGCCCGGGTGGCATCCCTCGCCGCCGAGGTGCAGCACTTCCCCCGGCATCTGGGGATCCACTCGGGGGGAATGGTCATATGCGACCGGCCTGTCGCCGAGGTTTGCCCCGTCGAGCGGGCGCGCATGGCGGGGCGCACCGTCCTCCAGTGGGACAAGGACGACTGCGCGGCAGCCGGCCTGGTCAAATTCGACCTCCTCGGCCTGGGGATGCTCACGGTGCTCCACGCCACCGTCGACCACGTGCGCAGCTTCCACGGCGTCGAGGTGGACCTGGCGGACCTCCCCCAGGACCCCGCGGTGTACGAGATGCTCTGCCGGGCCGACTCGGTCGGGGTGTTCCAAGTGGAGAGCCGGGCGCAGATGGCCACCCTGCCGCGACTCGCGCCCCGCTGCTTCTACGACCTGGTGGTGGAGGTGGCCCTGATCCGTCCCGGGCCCATACAGGGCGGCTCGGTGCACCCCTACATCCGCCGCCGCAACGGGACCGAGCCGGTGACCTACCTGCACCCTCTCCTGGAGAAGAGCCTGGCGAAGACGCTCGGCGTGCCCCTCTTCCAGGAGCAGCTGATGCAGATGGCCATCGACGTGGCCGGTTTCACCCCCGCAGAGTCGGACCGTCTGCGCCAGGCGATGGGCTCCAAGCGCAGCGCCTCGCGCATGGAAGCGCTCAAAGGACGGCTCTACGAGGGAATGGCCGAACGGGGAGTGACCGGCGAGGTGGCCGACGCCATCTGGGACAAGCTGGTCGCCTTCGCCAACTTCGGCTTCCCGGAGAGCCATTCGGTCAGCTTCGCCTACCTCGTGTACGCCTCGGCGTGGCTCAAGCTCCACTACCCGGCGGCGTTCTGCGCCGGGCTCCTCGACGGCCAGCCGATGGGCTTCTGGTCCCCCCAGACGATCGTCAACGACGCCCGTCGCCACGGTGTCACCGTGCTGCGACCGGACGTGAACGCCAGCGGCGCCAAGTCCCGGCTGTGCCCTGACAGCCGCTCGGCGGGGGGAGCGGCTGTGCGCCTGGGGTTGTCCTACGTGCGGGGGATGGGCGCCGAGCGCGCTGCCCAGCTGGAGTCCGGGCAGCCCTACGCCGACATGGAGGACGCCGTGCGCCGCGGGGGGCTCAGCGCTTCGCAGGCGGAGTCGCTGGCCACCGCCGGGGCGTTCGGCTGCTTCGGGTTGTCGCGGCGGGCGGCTCTGTGGGCCGCCGGCGCGGTGGGCCGCTCGCCGCTCCCGGGCCTGGTCGTGGGCGGCGACGCCCCGGCGCTCCCCGGGATGTCCCCCGTCGAGGAGAACCAGGCCGACCTGTGGGCGACGGGCCTTTCCCCCGTCAGCTACCCGACGGTGTTCGTCCGGGCGGAGCTGGAAGCGGCCGGCGTTGTGAGCGCCGCCGGGCTGCCCGCCGTGCGCGCCGGGGCGCGGGTGAAGGTGGCGGGGATCGTCACCCACCGCCAGCGGCCTGCCACGGCGCAGGGGGTCACCTTCTTGAACCTGGAGGACGAAACGGGTCTGGTCAACGTCGTCTGCTCCCCCGGCGCCTGGAAGCGCTACCGCCAAGCCGCCCGTTCCAGCCCCGCGCTCCTCGTCGAAGGGCGCCTCGAGCGGGTGGATTCGGTCGTCAACGTCGTCGCCGAGCGGATCAGCCCCCTCTCCCTCGCCGGGGAGGGCACCCTGCGGTCGCGGGACTTTCGTTGACCCGGCGGCCGCGAGGCCGCCGCCGCATGGCACTCTTTACGTAGTGCCGGACGACGCGACCCGCACGACCGGGCCGCTCCGGCCCGTCGAGATCGCCACCGCGGCGGTTATGGCAGCACTGGCCGTGGTGCTCACCGTCGTGGGTTGGTTCCTGCCGCACCTGACGATCGTCGCCGCCTTCGCCGTCGTGCCGCTCGGTGTCGTCGCCCACCACCACCGTCTGCGGGCCCTGCTGGCCGCCATGTTCGCCGCGTCGGTCCTGAGCTTCCTCGTGGCGGGCACCGGCACCGTCACCAACGTGGTCGAGTGCGCCGCGGTGGGCGGGCTGGTCGGGGTCGCCAAGCGCCGGGGCTGGGGCCTGGGGGTGGTCGCAGCAGGGGTGGCGGTGATCGGACCGGTGCTCGCCGCGGTGAGCGTCGGGCTCCTCGCCGTGTTCGCCGCCCTGCGAAAGCTCACCCTCGCGCAGTTCCGCAACACCTGGAAGGGGGTGCGCAGAATCCTGGCCGGCGTGCCCGGCACGGCGGGCCTGGTGCACCACGCCGACCGGTTCGTCGCCACGGCGCTTCGCGACTGGTGGGCGACCGTCGCGATCGTCGTGATCGCCGCCACCGCATGGTTCGCCATCCTCGGATGGGTGTTCATCGGCGCGGTCCTCGACCGGCTGCGGTGGATCCGCCCCCAGGACCGCCTGGAGCTCGACTCCGACCCGCGCCCACCCGGGCCGCTCCCCGTCGCCCTCCACGACGTCCGCTACCGCTACCCGGGCGCCGACTCCGACGCCCTCGGCCCGGTGTCCCTCGCCGTCCAGCCGGGAGAGATGGTCGCCCTGGTCGGCGACAACGGCTCGGGCAAGTCCACCCTGGCGCGCGTCCTCGCCGGGCGGCCGCCGACGGCCGGCAAGGTGACCAGGCCGGGCAGCGCCGGCCTCGGACGGCGGGGCGGCACCGCGCTGGTGATGCAGCACCCCGAGACCCAGGTCCTCGGGGTGCGGGTCGCCGACGACGTGGTGTGGGGGTTGCCCGCCGGCGCCGAGGTGGACGTCGCCGCACTGCTCGACGCCGTGGGCCTCGCCGGCATGGGCGGACGGGAGACCTCGGGCCTGTCGGGGGGGGAACTGCAACGGCTGGCCGTTGCCGCGGCGCTCGCCCGGGACCCGCGGCTGCTCATCTCGGACGAGTCCACCGCCATGGTCGACGAGGAAGGCCGGAGGGAGCTGACCGCCCTCCTGCGCAGCCTGCCCGGCCGGAGGGGGATGGCCGTGGTCCACGTGACGCATCGGGCCGAGGAGGCCGCCGTCGCCGACCACCGCTACCGGCTGGCGGCGGGAAGGCTCGTCCCGGACGCCGACCCGGCCATCTCGAACGGCAGCGCTCCCGACGGTGCCCCGGTCGCCCCCGCCGGCCGGCCGGCGCCCCTGGAGCTGGAGGGCGTCAGCCACACCTACGGCCTGGGTACGCCCTGGGAGCAGCCGGCGCTGCGCGGGGTGGACCTGGTCGTCGAGCCCCGGGAGGGGGTCCTCGTGGTGGGAGGCAACGGTTCGGGCAAGTCGACCCTCGCGTGGATCATGGCCGGTCTCCTGCGACCCACCTTCGGGGAGTGCCGGCTGGGTGACCGGCCGGTCCGCCAGCAGGTGGGGGCGGTGGGCCTGGCGTTCCAGCACGCCCGCCTCCAGCTCCAAAGGGCCACGGTGGGCAGGGACCTGCGGGCAGCGGGAGCACCAGACGACGCCGCCGCGGCGGCCGCGCTCGCCGCCGTCGGCCTCCCCGCGTCGGAGTTCGCCGAACGGCGGGTCGACTCGCTGTCAGGAGGGGAGCAGCGTCGGGTGGCGCTCGCCGGCCTGCTGGCCAGGAGGCCCTCGGTGCTCGTGCTCGACGAGCCGTTGGCGGGGCTGGACCGCCCCGCCCGCGACGCCCTGGTCGACCTGCTGGCCGGCTTGCGGTTCCGCCACGGGCTGACCGTGGTGGTCATCTCCCACGACCTGGCCGGGATGGGCAAGGTCTGCGACCGGGTCGTGCGCCTCCACGAGGGCCGGGTCGTTTCCGACTCGGCCCGGGAAGGGGCGCCGCTCTGATCGGCGCCCGCCGCTCCGCCGGCCCGGACCCCTCGGAGCCCTACCGGCCGCCGCAGGTGAACCTCCTCAGGGAGGTCAAGGTCGATTCGCCCGTGCACCGCCTCTGGGCCGGCACCAAGCTGCTGGTCGTCGTCGGCCTGTCGGTGACCTTGTCGTACTTCCCCTCCTGGGGGGCGATCGGCCTCGCCACGGCGCTCCTCGCCGCCGCCACCCTCGTAGGGCGCATCCCCCCCGGCGCCTGGCCCCGGCCGCCGCGCTGGTTCTGGGTGGTGCTCGTGGTCACCGGCGGCCTGGCGTCCGTCGCCGGCGGGTCCCCTCACGTGAAGGTGGCCGGGGTGGTCCTGGGTCTCGGAGGGCTGGACGACTACTGCCGCTTCGTCGCCGTCGGCGTCCTCTTGCTGCTCGCCGCCGCGGTGCTCGGCTGGACGACGCCCATAGGCGAGATCGCACCCGCTCTGTCTCGGCTCATGTGGCCGCTGCGCCTGGTCAGGCTGCCCGTCGACGAGGCGGCGACGGCGGTCGCTTTGTCGGTGCGCAGCCTCCCCCTTCTCGTCGGCGAGATGCGCACCCTCATCGCCGCCCGGCGTCTACGGCCCGCACCGGCGCGGCCGGGCCGCTCGGAGGTGGAGCGCTGGCTGGACGAGATCGTGGACCTCATGGTCGCGGCGATCGCCGTGTCGATCAGGAGGGCGGGCGAGCTGTCGGAGGCGATCACCGCCAGGGGCGGCCTGGGGCGGATCGCCGCCCGGGTGAGGGGGCCGGGCGCCGCCGACGTGGCCGTCATGGTGGGCACTGCTGCGCTGTGCTACGCGGCGACCCTGTTCCCCACCTAGACACCCCGGCTCGGCTGTTCCCGCCGGGCCGTTCCCCGGTGGGGGGTGTCGATTCGCGCTCCCGATGTGAAGCCGGCCGAAATGTCGGGAGCGCGATCAAGCGCTTTTGACGTCGTTTCGCGCTCCAACGATTTCGCCCCTGAATCTCGGGAGCGCGAAACGGCGCTCTTTGCGCTGGATCGCGCTCCCGAGATCGCGCGGCGAACAACATCGGGTACCAAAAATGGCGCGCAAGGCGGGGGGCGTACCCGTGGGGCCGCCGCTTGGGCAGGGGCGCGAGTCGGGGAGCTCCGGATGGGAGGCAGGCGTGGGGTGCGGTCCCCCGGTGGGGGAGCCGCTGCTCAGGGGGTGCCGGCGACGGGCTGCGCCCTGCCGTAGAGGCTGTTGCCGACGTTGGCGGCGACGACGAGCGCGAGAGCAGCCCATTCGCGTCCGGTCAGGTGCTGGCCGAGGACGGCGAAGCCGGCCGCCGTGGCCACCGCCGGGTCGAGGCTGAGCATCACGCCGAAGGTCCGCGGGTTCACCCGCCGCAGCGCCGCCATCTCCAGGCTGTAGGGCACGACCGAGGACAGGACGGCGACGGCCACGCCCAAGGCGGCCACCGACGGGTCGAACATGGCCGTGCCGCCCGAGTAGAGGCCCCAGGGCAGCACGGCGATCCCCCCGGCGGCCATGGCCAGTGTCAGGCCCTCGAACGACTGGAGGCGCTGTCGGGGGGCGGCGTGGCCTGGGAGGAGTCGGCCGGGGAGGAGTCGGCGGGGGAAGCGTCGGGGCAGGCGCCCCGGGGGGTCGGTGGGGGAGGTGCCTGCCGCGGCGAAGCGCCGGCCGGTCTCACGGCTGAGCAGGATGTAGCCGATCCAGAAGGACCCGGCGGTGAGGGCGAGGCCGACGCCCACCGGGTCCAGCCGGTTTCCGCCGCCGCTGGCCAGCAGGACGACGCCGGCCCCGGCGGCCGCCGCCCAGACGGCGTCGGACCAGCGCCGCGAACCGGCCAGCGCCAGCGCCAGGGGACCGGAGAACTCCAAGGTGACCGCCACCCCGAGCGGTATCCGGGCGATCGCCTCGTAGAAGCTCACGTTCATGGCGGCGAGGACGAGCCCGAACGCGGCGGCGACGAGCAGGTCGGAGCGGCGCCGGGGCGCCCGCACCCCTGTCGCGGCGAGGAGCACTGCCGCAGCGACGACGAGCCGCCAGGTGGCCGCACCGGCGGGGCCGACCCGGTGGAACAGGTGGGTGGCGAGAGCCGCCCCGAACTGGACGGACAGCGCCCCGGCGCCGACCAGGCCCACCGCCGGGGGGTCGCCGCCGCGCCGGGTGGACGAGCGGGTCCGGCCACCGTGCGACCGTCTGATCACCACGAGATCGTAGGAGAGCGGCGTTCTAGGGCCCGCTCCGGCCGGCGGTCCGGGCCGAAGAGCTGCACGGCCCACCACGGCGGCAGGCGCACCGTCTCGGGGCGCTCGGAGCCCGACAGGAGCAACGCCGAACCCCGCGCCAGCTGGCTCACCGCGTCGACCGGCAGGCGTCGCTGGCGCTGGCCGGACCAGGTGACCGTCGGCGCCCCCCGGCCGGGCGCCCACCACGGCGAGCGGCTGACGCTCCTCGCGGGTACGTCCACCTCGCCGGCCAGGCGCGACGCCAGCTCCAGCGTCGCCAGGTCGCCGATCCCGGGGAGGATCAGCTTGGCGCCGAAGAGCGACAGGAACCCGTCGGCCGCCGGTCCCCAGCGCGAGCGTGCCTGGGCGAGGTCCTGCAGGCAGCCGAGGGTGAGGACTCCCTGCGAGCCGCCTTCGCTGACCAGCGCCGGCAGGTCGGGGATCGGCGCGACGTTGGCCAGCTCGTCGAGCACCAGCGTCACCGGCGCCGCGCCTTTTGCCCCCTGCGCCCACTCCCGGTAGCAGCTGCTCCGCACCTGGTCCAAGAAGGCGACGACGATCGGGGCGACCAGATCCTGGTGGCGGGCAGGGGCGCAGACGTACACCGTGTCGCGCCCGCCGACCAGGATGGAGGGGTCGAAGTTGACCGGCGAGGAGTTGTCGAGGACCCGCTCGGAGCGGTAGGCGGCGAGGACCCCGGCCGCCGAGGACCAGATACCCGACTGCTCCCGCGGGTCGGTGGCGGAGATGCCGGCGAGCACGTCGGCCGCGACGGTGACGCCGTTGGCGACCAGAGCAGCTCTCGCCGGGGCGATCTCGTGGCGGAGCACCCACCCGAGGACCGAGTCGATCTCGGCCCCCTGCAGGTTGGCGGCGTGGAGGAGCGGCGCGAGGAGCGCCTCGGCGCGCTCGGTCCAGTGGGCCGCTTCCCCCCACCGCCCGGTCGGGCGCGCCGCGCCGGTCAGCGAGCGGGCCAGGACCAGCGACTCGTCCCAGCTGCCCGCCGCGGCGACCGGGGACCAGCGGACCCTGCGCACGCCCCCCGGCGCGGTGACCGCCCCGGTCGGGTCGAGGAGCCAGCACTCGCCCAGGCGGGAGCGTTCCCGCACCGTCGCGGCCAGGATGTCCGGCTTGGTCGAGGTGACCACGACGGCGCCCGGCGCCGCCAGCGTGTTGGGCACCGCCAGGGCCGTCGTCTTGCCCGAGCGGGGCGGCCCGAGTACCAGGGCCGCCTGCTCGGCCCCGGCCAGGGCGACACCTCCCGGCGTGCACCCCACGTACAGGCGGCCCCCGGCGGCCGCGGTGAGGTCCCTCAGGGCTTGCAGTGCGCTCAACGGCGTTCCCTCCGCGTCGTGACGAAACGGGCGGGGAAGCCGGTAAAGATGTTAGGCGATGCCCGCTGAGCTGCTGAGCGAAGACACCGTCCGGGACCGCCTGAGCGGCTCCCCCTGGAAGCTGGGTGCAGGCGAGATCGTGAGGGAGGCGACCTTCGCCGACTTCAAGGAGGCGATGTCGTTCGTCAACAGGGTCGCCGACCTGGCCGAGGCCCGCAACCACCACCCGGACATCGCCGTCTCTTGGAACCGGGTGACGCTGCGGCTGTCCACCCACTCGGCGGGGGGGATCACCGCCGCCGACCTGGAGCTGGCGGCGGCCATCGACGGCATCGCCGGCTGAGAGGCGGATACCCCTATCTTTGGGATGGTGACCAGGCGCTGCTTGCTGACCGTCCACGCCCACCCCGACGACGAGGCCTCCAAAGGAGCCGGCACCGTCGCGCGTTACCACGCCGCCGGGGTGCGGACCGTGCTGGTCACCTGCACGGGCGGCGAGGAAGGGGACATCCTCAACCCGGCGATGGACCGGCCGGAGGTGCGGGACAACCTGGCGGCGATCCGCCGCGAGGAGCTGGAGCGTGCCGCCGGGATCATCGGCTACGACGAGGTGGTCATGCTCGGCTACCGGGACTCGGGCATGCCCGGAGCGCCTTCCAACAGCGACCCCCGCTCGTTCGCCGCCGCCCCCCTGGAGGAGGCCGTCGGGCGGCTCGTGGCGGTGATCCGCCGCGCAAAGCCCCAGGTCGTGGTCACCTACCCGCCGGACCAGAGCGGCTACCCCCACCCCGACCACCTGCGGGTGCACGAGATCTCCGAGGCCGCCTTCGACGCCGCCGGCGACGCCGCCCGCTTCCCCGAAGCGGGACCGCCCTGGCAGCCGGGCCGCCTCGTCTACGTGCGCTGGTCGGCGAGGCGGATGCGCGCCGCCCACGAGAAGTTCCTCGAGCTCGGCCTCGAGTCCCCCTACACGGGGGAGAGGCTCGAGCGGATCCTCAACTCCGACCAGCCGGAGCCCGCCGTCCGGGTGGACACGAGCGGCTTCGCCCGGGTCAGCAGGGAGGCTCTCTTAGCCCACGCCACCCAGGTGGACCCCAACTCGCCCCACTGGTTCGGTCTGCCGCCGGAAGTCGCCGACCGGCTCTACCCCTACGAGGAGTACGACATCGGCCGGGATACGGCGGGTGCGGAAGGGCCGCTCGACGACCTCTTCGCCGGCCTCGACCAGCTCGCCGAGAGCCGTGGCTGACCCAGGCGGCACGGTCGCCCTCACCTTGGCGTGGCCCGCCGGGCAGGAGAAGGTGCTCCACTGGCGTTTCGAGGGGGGCAGGCCGGTCGCCGAGGGCGCCGGGCCGGTCGAGGAAGCCGACGTGGTGTTGAGCGCCGCCGGGCCCGACGCCGAGTCGCTGCTCAGCGGCGAGGTGGAGCCGAGCGTCGCCTACATGCGGGGGAGGCTCAAGGCTGCCGGGGACGGCGCCCTGCTCCTGGCCTTCCTCGAGTCGACCTCGGGGGACCGCCACGAGGCCTGGGTCGAGCGGGTGAGGTCACTGGCCGCCGGAGGGCGCTAGCCGCGGGAGGGCTCAGCGGCCGGTCTCGAAGCGGCGGCGGCGCTCAGCCCTGCGCAGCGCCTGGTCGACGAGGGTGTCCACCAGGTCGGGATAGGAGAGGCCCGACGCCTGCCACATGGCGGGGAACATGGAGATGGGCGTGAAACCGGGGATCGTGTTGACCTCGTTGACCAGAAGACCGCGCCGGGGTTCGTAGAAGAAGTCCACCCGGGCCATCGAGTCCACCCTCAGCGCCCGGCAGGCGGCGACCGCCAGGCGGCTCATCTCGGCGGCGACATCCTCGCCGAGCCGGGCAGGTATCTCCAGGCCCGCCGAGCCGTCGAGGTACTTGTCGGCGTAGTCGTAGAACTCGTGGCTGGGCTTCACCTCCCCGGGGACCGAGGTGCGCAGCGTCGGCCAGCCGAGGACACCCATCTCGAGCTCACGACCTTCTACCGCCTCCTCGACGACGACGTGCTCGTCGTAGCGGAGCGCCTCCTCGACGGCCGGGCGCAGCCCGTCGGGGTCGCCGACCTTGGTGATGCCGATGGACGAACCCATGTTGGCCGGCTTGACGAAAACGGGCCACCCCAGCCGGGCCTCGATCTCCTCGTTGACCCGACCGGTGATCGCCGACTCGTGGAACTGCAGCCACCGGGCCTGCGGCAGGCAGGCGGAGGCGAGCAGCGACTTGGCCAGTCCTTTGTCCATGGCTACTGCCGAGCCGGCGACGCCCGCACCGCAGTACGGCACTCCGGCCATCTCGAGCAGTCCCTGCAGGGTCCCGTCCTCTCCCGTCGGCCCGTGCACCAGGGGCAGGACCACGGTCTGGGTGCCGGCCAGCTCGCCGAGCGGGACGGGTGCCGCGGCGGCCCCGTCGGGGGAGGGCAGCGCCCGGGCCCCGCCCAGCTCGCCCAGCGCGTGGGTCATGTCCACCCACCCGCCGTCGGTGGTGATGCCCGCGAGGCGCAGCTCGTAGCGGTCGGGGTCGACGGCGGAGACGACGTGGCGGGCCGAGACGCACGACACCTCGTGCTCGGCGGACCTGCCGCCATAGACGACGACCAGGCGAACCCGCCGATCGGAGACCATGGCGGGGAACGCTACCCGCCGTCTGCCAACATCGGGCGTATGCGCTGGGTCTTGGGCGAGGTGGGGAGGGCGGTTTCGGGCCGGGTGGAGGGCGATCCGTCGACGGTCGCCGCCGGCGTCGCCATCGACAGCCGGGCCTTGACGGCCGGCGAGCTGTTCGTGGCGATCCGCGGGTCGCGAGACGGGCACGATTTTCTGCAGGCGGCGGTCACCGCCGGCGCGCCGGCGGTGATGGTCGAGCGACCGGCGCCGCCCGGGGTGCCCGCCGTGGTGGTCGACGACACCTCCGCCGCCCTGCTCGACCTGGGCAGGGCGGCGCGCCGGCGCCTGGACGCGGTCGTGGTCGGCGTGACCGGCTCGGTGGGCAAGACCTCCACCAAGGACCTGGCGGCGGCCGCCCTCGCCGCGGGTAGGAGGACCGTCGCGAGCCCCCGCTCTTTCAACAACGAGCTGGGCCTCCCGCTCACCCTGGCCAACGCGTCGGAGGACGCCGAGGCCGTCGTTGTCGAGATGGGGGCGCGCTCGCCGGGTCACATCGAGCTGCTCTGTGGCGTCGCCCGCCCGTCGGTGGGGGTGGTCACGGCTGTCGCCGCGGCGCACACCGAGATGTTCGGGGATCTCGACGGGGTGGAGCGCGCCAAGGGCGAGCTGGTGGAGGCGCTGCCCGGCGACGGGCTCGCCGTTTTGAACGGGGACGACCGGCGCGTCCGGCGGATGGCGGCGCGCGGGCCGGCGCGGGCGCTGCTTTACTCGGCTGCCGAGCCCCCCGCCCCGGGCGCGGAGGCCTGGGCGGAGGAGGTCAACCTCGACGGGGAGCTCCGCCCGTCGTTCGTGGCGCACACGCCGTGGGGCCGGGTGGCGGTGAGGCTCGGGGCCAGGGGCCGCCACCAGGTGGGCAACGCCCTCGCCGCGCTGGTCGTGGCCGGCCACGCAGGCGTGCCCGTCGACGCAGCGGCGGAGGCTCTGGACAAAGCGCAGCTCTCACCGTGGAGGATGGAGCTGCGCAGGGCACGCTCGGGGGCTGTTGTCCTAAACGACGCCTACAACGCCAACCCGTCATCGATGGCCGCAGCCCTTCGCGCCCTGGCCGACCTACCGGCTCGGCGCAGAGTGGCTCTGCTCGGCTTCATGGCCGAGCTGGGGGAACGCACCGCCGAGGAGCACCGAGCCGTCGCCTCGCTCGCCCGGTCCCTGGGGATCGAAGTGGTGCCGGTCGGGACCGACCTCTACGGCCGGCCGCCGGCGGACCCTCCCGACCCCGGGCCGCTCGGACCCGGCGTGGCGGTGCTCGTCAAGGGGAGCAGGGTCGCCGGCCTGGAGCAGCTGGTGGAGCAGCTCGTCGACCGGCCGGCTGGTGGCGTGGAACCCAGCGGAGGGCCGGCCGGGGAGGCCTAACCGACCCGCACCGTGCGCCGCTGGAGGTCCCGCAGCTCCCGGTAGCCGATGAGGTGAACGCCGGGCCGGGCGGCGAGGACCCGCAGCGAGTCGGAGGCCATGGCGAGGTCGTGGTCGGCGACGCGCGCCGCCCAGTCGGGTATCACCGCCCGGATCTCGGCCGAGTCGACCGCTGGGCGCAGCACCACCTCGGTCACCCCCGGGCGCAGGCCCGAGAGGAGCTGGTCCAAAGCGGCGGCCGTTTTGCGGCCCGCCGGCGCCCGCAGCAGGTAGTCGGGGGATAGCACCCCGGCCTCGGCGGCCAGGGAGCGAAGAGGGAAGCCCAGCCTGGCCTCCTCGGCCGCTTCGGGCAGGCGCACCGGCAGCCGGAAGTCGACCGCCAGGTCCAACAGGACGTCGAAGAACTCGGGCCGGGACTCCAGGGCGCCGAGGTGGCAGCTCAGGTGGCTGACGTCGAAACCCCAGTAGATGGCCCGTTCGATCTGCGCCCGGCACTCCCGTCGGACCTCGTCGGTGTCGGCGTGGTCCCACAGGTCGTCGACGGTGCGCGGGAAACCGCCGTCCCCGTCGAGGAGAGAGGGGCAGTAGGTGAGGGGACCCCACCGGTACAGGTCGTGCTCGGCGTTTAAGGTGAGGTGGACACCGACGTCTTCACCCCGGTGGCGGGCCGCCGCTTCCCGAGCCCACGGCCCGGGGACGACCAGCCCGGCGGCTCGGCCGAGACCCTCCCGCATCGCGCTGTACACGCCGGCGTTCGTCGCGTGGCAGACCCCCAGCTCGTCGCAGGTGACGATGATCAGCGACGCCGACGGGGGGTAGCCGAGCGCCTCGGCGAGGGAGGTCAATCAGCGCTCGATGAGGGTTCCGGTGCCCAGGCCGCCTCCGCAGCACATGCTGACCAGCGCCCGCGTGCCCCCCGTGCGCTCCAGCTCGTGCACAGCCTTGGTCAAGAGGACCACGCCCGTGCCCCCGAGAGGGTGGCCGAGGGCGATGGCCCCGCCGTTGGGGTTCACCCGGGCGTGGTCGGGGCCCACCTCCTTCTCCCACGCGAGGACCACCGAGGCGAACGCCTCGTTGATCTCGAAACAGTCGATGGCGTCGATCGTCAGCTTCGAGCGCTCGAGCAGGAGGTTGGTCGCGTCGATCGGGCCGGTCAGCATGAGCACCGGGTCGACGCCGACGAGGCAGTGGTCGACGATCCGGGCCTTGGCCTCGAGGCCCAGCTGCGCCGCTCGGGCGGGGCTGGCGAGGAGCACCGCCGCCGCCCCGTCGGAGATCTGCGACGACGAGCCGGCGGTGTGCACACCGTCCTCCCTGGCCACCGGCTTGAGACCGGCCAGCGCCTCAAGGCTGGTCTCGCGCATCCCCTCGTCGCGCGCGACCCTGCGGGTCTCTCCGGTCGGATTGCCCTCCTCGTCGAGCACCGGGGCGTCCACCGGAACCACCTGGGTGTCGAATCGCCCCTCCGCCCAGGCGGCCGCCGCCTTCTGCTGGGACTCGAGGCCGAACCGGTCGGCGTCGGAGCGGGTGATGCCCCACTTCTCGGCGATCCGCTCGGCGCCTTCGAACTGGGACGTGAACTCGTAGCGCGAGAAGTAGTCCTTGGGGATCGGGACCCCGAGGCCGAGCTTCTTGGACGAGTTGGACCCGATAGGTATCCGGCTCATCGACTCGACGCCGCACGCCACGGCCAGGTCCACCGTGCCGGAGGCGACGAGCGCCGCGGCGAGGTTGGCGGCGTGCTGGCTGGAGCCGCACTGCGAGTCGACGGTCGACGCAGGAGTCGCCAACGGCAGTCCCGCGGCCAGCCAGGCGGTGCGCCCGATGTTGAACGACTGCTCACCGACCTGCGAGACGCATCCCGTCACCACCTGCCCCACCGCGGCGGGGTCGACCCCGGTCCGCTCGAACAGCGCCTTCAGCGGCACACCCAGCAGATCTGCGGGATGGACGGTGGACAGGCCGCCGTTGCGCCGCCCGACCGGGGTGCGCACGGCGTCGATGAGGAGGACTTCGGGCATGTGTGGATGGTACCGGGAGGAGGTGACGGTCTCACCCCCGCGAGAAGATGGGCGCATGGTCGAACAACTGGTGCTGATCGAGAGCGGCGCCCCGGACTTCCGCCTCGACGAGCACACCCGCGAGATCGGCAGGCGGGGCGTCGCCGAGGCCCGGCGCATCCTGGCCGACCTGGCCGCGAGGCGCGCCGTGCAGATGGAGTCCGAGGGGCGCTCGGCGGCGTAGGCGGCGCG
>DATGKR010000070.1:0-13934 GCA_035294565.1 Acidimicrobiales bacterium
CCGGCGGGGCCCTCCGGCAGTATGATCAGCGTTCGCCCCGCCGGCCGGGGTGCCACGTCGGAGTGGCGGAATAGGCAGACGCGCCAGCTTGAGGGGCTGGTGCCCGCAAGGGCGTGGGGGTTCAAGTCCCCCCTCCGACACCGAACAATGTGTTCGATTACCCGGGGTAAGCATGGATGCCGCCGATGGCGCAGAGCGCCGGCTCGGGAAGTGAGCCCAGCTCACGACCGCCGAGCAGAACGTGCCGCACAGATCAGCGGCTCTCGTCGATTCCGATGCGCGGTTCGACCAGCACACAGATCGGTGCCTCGTAGGCTCGTAGGCGGCGCCCGGGTCGTAGCTGCGGGAGACCTCTTTCCTCTACCTACGGGCTGTAGTGGTAGCGCGCCTTGAGGCTCTTTACTTCTGCGTCGTCGGCCCGGTAGACGAGACGGTGCTCGTCGTCGATCCGGCGGGACCAGTACCCCGACAGGTCGCCCTTGAGTGGCTCCGGTTTGCCGATCCCCGTGAACGGATCGCGCTGGATGTCTCCGATCAGGCGGACGATCCTCGTCGCCATCTTGCGGTCGGCGCCGAGCCAGTACAAGAAGTCGTCCCACGCGTCGGGGTCGAAGTGGATGCTTCGCACTACTCGCCGGCCAGATCCCGGAGCTCCTCCATGGTCTTCTCCACGCTGCCTCGGCCGGACCTGTCCCGCTCGACGGCTTCCATGAGTCGCCGAGCGTTGGCGGGAGACCGCAGCAAGTAGATCGTCTCCTGCCAAGAGTCGAAGTCCGCGGCCGACATCAGTACGGCGTCCCCGCCCTTGGAACTGATCCGCACCGGGATATGGTCCTCGTTGACCTGCTGGATGAGAGGAAACAGGCGCGAGCGCGCCTCGCTAGCGCTGATTGCCACGGTAGACCTTTCCAGTATGGTACGACTCTACGGTACCAGACCAGGGCCAGGCGTCGGTACGTGTCCGCCTACGGACGGCGGAGGGCGGGCGCAGGTCGTCGGCGCAGAACGACATCGCCCGTGGCTGGCGGCGAGCACACCGAACGGCACGTATGGGTTCCCGCCGTGGGGCGAGCGGCGGGCCAGGCGATGGCGCTATGAACGGGACGGGCGGGGCAGGCTACGAAGCGCATGGTCAGGCTGCGCTCTCCCTCGCAGCGCTCGCCCCGGCTCTCTGCGAACGTATAGAGCAGCGGTCGTCCCTGAGATCGTCGGGATTGACCGGGTTCCGCTGCCGGGTGAGCCCGAGAAGGCCGCCTGCTGAGCATGTTCGACTCCCCGGGAGCGGCGGTGGAGGCTGGCTGCCGGGTCGTTTCGGACCACCGGGACGGAGGCGTCCGGGTCGGCGTGCACGCCGGGGAGATGGAGCTCGGACGGCGGGGCCTCCGGACGAGCTCCTAGGAGCTCCCGATGCTCGGTCGCAGCCGGGACGTCTTCGACCGAGCTACGTGGCGGCAATAAGGAGTCACGGACTGATGTCATCCGGCAAGGACACGGCTGCGTTGCTCACCGCCGCCGAAGTCAGTCCCGGCATGGTATCAATCTGATACCGTTCTTCTGTGGCAATGACATTGCGGTTATCCGAGGCGGAGCAGCAAGCGCTCAAGAGACGGGCCGTTGCAGAGGGCATATCCATGCAGGAAGCAGTCCGCCGGGCGGTCCGGGAGTACGTCACCAGAGCTGAGCACCGGGACCGTGTCGCTCGATCCGCCGAGCGGGTGATGAATGTTCACGCTGAGGCGCTGGAGCGCCTTGGCCGCTGAACCCGGCGACGTCGAGTACCTCGACGTCGAGGATCTGGTCGCGTTGGCGGCGCTCCTCCTTGGCGAGCCGCCTCCAATTCGAGATCTGGGTCTGCTCGGGTCGGCCGCGGCGCGTCCTGCTGCCAGCGCCTTTGGTGAAGATGCGTATCCCGACATCTGGCTAAAAGCAGCTGCCCTCCTGCAGTGTGTACTGAAGAACCACCCTCTGGTCGACGGGAACAAGCGGCTTGGCTGGCTCTCGACCGCCGTGTTCCTGGACCTGAACGGCGTCGACGCCAGCCGAGCCTCCAACGACGACGTTTACGACTTCGTGATGTCCGTGCCAGCCAGTCAGCTATCTGTCGAAGAGATCGCGGAAGGTCTACGGCGGATCGTGGGAAAGCCCTGAGCCGCCAGGTCGAACACCGTTTCGGGCCGCTCGCCGACGATCCTTGCCGAGTTCAAGTGCCGCTTCGCACGCCCTTCGAAGGGCCATGGCGGGCCCGCCGCGGCGAGTACAGCCTCCGCTGCCGCATCGACGGCGAGAGCCGCACCGCCTACGTGCTCGACGTTGACCACCGTCGCGCTGTCAGCGCAGGTGGCGGGCGAGGAAGTCGAGGGTGCGCGGCCACGCCGCGCCAGCCGCCTTCTCGTCGTACATCGACGGGGCGTCCCAGTTGCTGAAGGCGTGGCCGGCGTCGTAGCGGTGGAACTCGACGCCCGGCTTGCCGGCCATGGTCTTCTCAACCTGCTCCACGTTCTCGGCTGGGATGTAGGGATCGCGGGTGCCGTAGTGGAACTGGACGGGGCACTCGACGCCGGCCGCCTGGTCGAGGATCCCGTTGATCGCCGAGCCGTAGTAGCAGACGGCAGCGTCGATGCCCCGGCCGCCGGCCCGGCTGTTCGCCGCGGCGGCGAAGGCGAGCGTGCCGCCCAGGCAGAATCCGACGGCCCCGACCTTGCCGGTGCACTCGGCCAGGCCGAGCAGGTGGGCGTGGGCCGACTGGATGTCGGAGACGGCCGTCTCGAGGTCGAACTTCTGGGCCACAGCGAAGGCGTCGGCCATGCCCGCCTCGTCGTTGCGCTCGAAGCGTCGCTCGACGCGCCAGAACATGTCGGGGACGAGCACCACGTAGCCGGCGTCTGCGAGCCGCCCGGCGATGGCTCGCATGTTGTCGTTGATCCCGAAGATCTCCTGGAAGAGGAGCACCCCCGGCCCGGGTCCGCCGGCGGGCACGGCGCAGTAGGCGTCGAAGCTGTCGCCGCCGGCTGGGACAAGCTCGTATCTGCTCGAGACGGCCACGGCACCTGAGCCTAACCGTCGGGCGAACGACGGCCGGAGCCGCCGTTCGCCCGGGGCTTACACTGGGCGTTCCATGGCGACAACGGTGACCCGCCTGCCCGACGTCTTCCCCCGCGAGGACTTGAGCGGCGCGGTGACCGTCTACGAAGTCGGGCCCCGGGACGGCCTGCAGAACGAGGCGACCGTCGTGCCCACCGAGGTGAAGGCGGAGTTCGTCCGCCGTCTCGTCGACGCCGGGCTACGGACGGTCGAAGCAACCAGCTTCGTGTCGCCCAGGTGGGTTCCCCAGTTGGCCGACGCCGGGGAGCTCATGGCGTCGCTGCCCCCCGGCGGGGAGGTGCGCTACCCGGTCCTGGTGCCGAACCTGGCTGGTCTCGACCGCGCCGTCGAAGCCGGCGCCACGCACGTGGCCGTGTTCGCCTCGGCCACCGAGGCCTTCGCCCGGCGCAACCTCAACCGCTCGCTGGAGGAGTCCCTGCAGATGTTCGCGCCCGTGGTGGAAGCCGCCAAGGGCCGCGGCATGTGGGTGAGGGGCTACGTGTCGATGGCTTTCGGGGACCCCTGGGAGGGTCGGGTGCCCCCGGCGCAGGTGGCCGGCGTCGCCGGGCGTCTCTTCGAGCAGGGCTGCGACGAGGTATGCGTTGGCGACACCATCGGCGTCGCCACCCCCGGCCACGTCGGGGCGCTCCTGCAGGAGCTCTACAGCTCCGGTGTCGAGGCGGCCCGGCTGGGCGTGCACTTCCACGACACCTACGGCCAGGCGTTGTCGAACACGCTGGCCGCCTTGGAGGCGGGCGTGCGCACCGTCGACTCGTCGGCGGGCGGCCTGGGCGGCTGCCCCTACGCCGAAAGCGCCACGGGCAACCTGGCCACCGAGGATCTCGTGTGGATGCTGCACGGCCTCGGGCTGGACACCGGCGTCGACCTGGGGTCGCTGGCCGCCACCAGCCGGTGGATGGCCGCCATGCTGGGCCGCCCGAGCCCGTCGCGGGTGGTCAACGCCCTGGGCGGGGGAGGGGAGGGTTGACGGGCCTGGACCTTTCCCCCGAGCACGCCGAGCTGGCGGAGACGGTGCGGCGGTTCGCCACGGGCGAGGTCGCACCTGTCATCGGCGGCTTCTACGAACGGGAGGAGTTCCCCTACGAGATCGTCGCCAAGATGGGGGCGATGGGGCTGTTCGGCCTGCCGTTCCCAGAGGAGTACGGGGGGATGGGAGGCGACTACCTGGCGCTGTGCGTGGCGTTGGAGGAGCTGGCCCGGGTGGACTCGTCGGTGGCGATCACCCTCGAGGCGGGTGTCGGCCTGGGGGCGATGCCCATCTACCGTTTCGGGACGGAGGCACAGAAACGCCAGTGGCTGCCCCGGCTGTGCCGGGGGGAGATCCTCGGGGCGTTCGGCCTCACCGAGCCGGGGGGCGGCTCCGACGCGGGCGCTACCCGCACCGCTGCCCGGCGCGACGGCGACGAGTGGGTGATCAACGGCACCAAGTCTTTCATCACCAACTCCGGGACCGACATAACCGGCCTGGTCACCGTGACGGCGGTCACCGGCGAGGGCGCCGACGGGCGTCGGGCGATCTCGGCGATCATCGTCCCCGCCGGCACCCCGGGTTTCACCGTGTCCAAGCAGTACTCCAAGGTCGGCTGGCTCGCCTCGGACACCCACGAGCTGTCCTTCGACGACTGCCGCGTCCCCGTCGCCAACCTCCTCGGGGAGGAGGGCCGCGGCTACGCCCAGTTCCTGCAGATCCTCGACGAGGGGCGGATCGCCATAGCCGCCTTGTCGGTCGGCCTGGCACAGGGCTGCGTCGACGAATGCGTCCGCTACATGTCAGAGCGGGAGGCGTTCGGACGCAGGCTCGGCCAGTACCAGGCGCTCCAGTTCAAGCTGGCCGACATGGAGGCGCGCACCCATCTGGCCCGCCTGGCCTACCGCGACGCCGCGGTCCGCCTGCTCGCCGGCCGGCCCTTCAAGAAGGAGGCTGCCATCGCCAAGCTCGCCGCGTCCGACGCGGCGATGCTCAACGCCCGCGAGGCCACCCAGATCTTCGGGGGATACGGGTTCATGAACGACACGCCGGTCGGCCGTTTCTACCGCGACGCCAAGATCCTCGAGATCGGCGAAGGCACCAGCGAAGTGCAGCGCATGGTGATCGCCAGGACCCTCGGCTTCGGGAGTTGAACAGCCCCTGGAGGAGATTCTCAGCCGATTGAGCGTCTCCTCTCACCTGCTGCTCAGCTGGGGCTCCGAGGATGGGGGAGAGGAAAGGAGCCCTCATGCACCACACGGAGCAGGTCCTGTCGACGACGATCTCCTACAGCGACCGCTGGAGGATCACCCTCGGCGGCGAGCTCGACGCCGACGCCCGGTCGACCGTCCAGCCGCTCGCCGAAGCCCTCGCCGAATCGGGCGAGGACGCCGTCGATTTCGATTTGAGCGGCATCACCTTCGCTGACAGCGCCGGCTGGGCGGTGGTCTGCGAAGCGGCGGCCACCCTCCGCTCGGCGGGGATGCCCGCTCGGATCGTCGAGCCGAGCGCCGCCGTCTGCCGCCTCACCGGCCTGCTGCAAAAGGCGCGGAGCGCGGCCTGAGAACGTGTCGCGAAACTCGCGTGGAGAGAGGGGACGGTCGTTCGAGTCGCACTCCATTGACTTGGAAGAGCATTTGAATGACAAGAGAACGACCGTCCGCTCCCTCCCTAGCTCCACTTTCGCGACACGTTCTGAGAGCCCTTACGGCTTCGAAAGGGCGATCAGCGCCCGGTGGACCGACTGGGAGGCCTCGGCTATGCGCAGCGCCTCGTCGCTGCCGTCGGTAGCGGCGAGGAGCCAGAGGCGATCGAGCGTCGCCCCAGCCTCGCGAAGGTTTCCGATCACGGCTAGCCGCTCCTCCTCGTCGTTGTCGGTACGGGTGGCGATCCGGCCGTCCATTCCGCTCCCTCCTTCCTGAAGGGACGTCTTCCTAGGCGACCACACGAGGTGTCGGGGTCGGCGCTGGGGCTCCCAAAGCGTAGACCTGCCCGCCGGCCCCTGTCCAGGGTCTACCGCCCCTCGGGCGGCCGATGGCGGCACCGGGGAGACCGACGCTAGGGTCGCTCGGCTGTGGCAGAAGCCGAGCCCGGGCGGCCGGGCAGGGTGTCCCGGTGAGCGGAGCGGTCGCCCCGGCCGTGGAAGGGGTGAGACTGTCGCTGCACGTCCTGGCGGCGGCCGTGTGGGTGGGCGGGCAGATCACGCTCGCCGGTCTGGTCCCCGCGGCGCGCAAGGCTTCACCTGACGTTCCCGGCCAGCTGGCCAGGGCATTCGCCAGGCTGAGCTGGCCCGCGTTCGCCGTGCTGGTCGCCACGGGGATCTGGAACGTCGCGGCCGTGGGGGGGCATCAGGGCACGGCGTGGGACGCCCTGCTCGGCGCCAAGCTGGCCGTGGTCGCCCTCGCCGGAGCGTCCGCCTGGCTGCACAGTCGGGCCACCAGCCGGCGCGGCCTGGCTGTGTGGGGTGCGCTTAGCGGCGTCTCTTCGGTTTCCGCCCTGGTGATGGGGGTGTTCCTCGCCGGCTGAACCGGCTGAGCTGGCTTCAGCCGACGTGGCGCAGCACGTAGGTGGCGTGGGCGCCGTAGATGGTGAGCGCCACGAGGCCCAGGTAGGCGACGGCGACGGCGGTGCGCTGCGACCTGGTCAACGAGTAGTAGGTTCGGGCCGCGGGACTGTTCCGGTTCCTCCAGCGTCGCAGCAGCTCGACACCCCCGAGGATGATGATGATCGGCACGACCGGGCTCGGCCTCCACAGCTCGAAGGCGACCAGCCCGGCTAGGCCGGCGAGCCAGATGGCCGGGTGCAGGGCGCCGACCGCGCGTCCCCCGTCGAGGGGTAGGGCGGGCAGCAGGTTGAACAGGTTGAGGAAGAAGCCCACGAAGGCGAGCGCCTGCAGGAACGCCGAGCCGGTGTGGGCCGCCCACAGGGCGACCAGCACCGAGGCCGCGGTGCCGGTGGCAGGGCCGGCCAGGGCCACCCGGGCCTCCTGGTAGGCGTTCACCGGCATGCCGCGCATGCTGATGATGGCGCCGAGGAACGGGATGAACATCGGCTTGGACGCGGGGATCCGCTGACGGCGCATCTCCACCCAGTGGCCCGCCTCGTGGACGAAGAGCAGGGCGACGAAACCGGCTGCGAAGCTCCAACCCCAGAGCAGGGCGTACGCCGCCACGGAAACCAGCATCGAAATGATCAGTCCGGCGTACTTCAGCTTGGCCAGCAGGACCCCGTACTTGGCGAGAAAGGCGCCGAGAGCTGCCAGTCCCGACCCGACGCGTCCCCGGCGGCGGGGCCTGGTGCGCCCGCCGCCGGGGCCAAGCGGGTCGTTCGCCGGCGGCGGCGTCCAGTAGGGCCCGGCCGCCGGACCGCCCGCCGTGGCGGGCAGGGGCGCGTAGTAGTCCGGGTGGTCCGCTTGGGTCATCGCTGACGAGCGTACCCGGGCTTCCTGAACATTCCCGAAAATGGACCGCCCTCGGGAGGCGCATCGTCACCCGCCGACGAGCGCCCCACGTCTAGCCTGGACGGCGGATGACCAGCGAGGAGCGCGAGAAGCGGTGATCGGCAGGACCCTGGCCCGCACCCCGGCGCCCCAGCCTCCCGGGGACCCCAGCCGGCGGCTGGCCGCGGCGCTGGACGCCATCGAGGAGGCCATCGTCATCTGGGACGCAGCGGGCGAGACCGTGTTCCGCAACGAGGCCGCCCGGCGGCTCCTCACCGCCGCCCCCCGAGACGCCCTCGTGACCGAAGCGGTCGTCGAGACCCTCGGCCACGCCATCGCAGGCGAGACGGTCGAGCGCCGACTGGACCTGATAGCACCACACCGCCGGACGTTGTCGATGCGGGCCAAGCCGCTGCCCGAGGGGGGCGCCCTCGCCGTGGTCGAGGACGTGTCGGAACGTCTGCGTCTCGAAGCGGTCCGGCGCGACTTCGTCGCCAATGTCAGCCACGAGCTCAAGACGCCGCTCGGCGCGATGTCCCTGCTGGCCGAGACGATCGACGGGGAGGACGACCCGGAGGTGGTCGCCCGCCTCGCCAGACGTTTGGGCGCCGAAGCCGAGCGCCTGTCGCGCATCGTCGACGACCTGCTCGACCTGTCACGCATCGAGTCGCGCGAAGGTGTGCCTCCCACGCCCGTGCCGGTCGCTGAGATCGTCGCCGAGGCGGTCGGCCCGCTCGGCGAGGTGGCGCAGGGCCTCGGAGTCACCCTCGACGTCGTCGACGTCCGCCCCGGCATCGAGGTCGCCGGCGACCGGCGCGACCTCGTCTCGGCCGTCGCCAACCTGGTCGACAACGCCATCAAGTACTCCGACGAGGGCGACGTCGTCACCGTCAGGGTGGCCGTCACCGCCGGGACGGTGCAGATCGCCGTGGAGGACCAGGGGGTGGGGATCCCCGGCAGGGACCTGGAACGGATCTTCGAACGGTTCTACCGGGTCGATCGCGCGAGGTCGCGCGCCACCGGCGGCACCGGGCTCGGATTGTCGATCGTGCGCAACGTCGCCGCCAACCACGGAGGCTCGGTCCGGGTGCAGTCGCTCGAGGGTCACGGCTCCACCTTCGTTCTCGAGCTTCCCCTCGCCGGCGAGGCTAGCGATGCCTGAGGAGCCGACGGTCCTGGTCGTCGAGGACGAGGAGTCCTTCGTCGAGGGGCTGGCCATCGGTCTGAAACGGGAGGGTTTCAGAGTCGACGTCGCGCGCGACGGCGCGGAGGCCCTCGAACGTTTCGACGAGGTGAAGCCCGACGTGGTCCTGCTCGACCTGTGGCTGCCGAAGAAGTCCGGCATCGACGTGTGCCGGGAGATCAGAGCGAAGAGCCAGGTGCCGATCATCATGGTCACCGCCAAGAGCAGCGAGACCGACACGGTCCTCGGCCTGGAGGTGGGCGCCGACGACTACGTCACCAAGCCGTTCCGGCTGCGTGAGCTGGTCGCCCGGATGCGGGCCGTGATGCGCCGCTCCTCCGCCCCCGAGGCGGAAGCCCCCGACTCGGAGACCTTCGACTTCGACGGCTTGAGCCTCGACCCCGAACGCCACGAGTTCCGCCGCGACGGCCGCCTGGTCCCGCTGCCGCTCAAGGAGTTCGAGCTGCTCGAGTTGCTCATGGCGAATGCCGGCCGGGTCCTCACCCGCGAGACGCTCATAGACCGCATTTGGGGTGCTGACTACGTCGGTGACACGAAAACCCTGGACGTGCACATAAAGCGCCTGCGCGCCAAGGTCGAGGACGACCCGTCCCGCCCCGAGCGCATCACCACCGTCCGCGGCCTCGGGTACAAGTTCGTGCCGCCGGGCTGAGGGCCCGCCGCCTCGCCCCTTCACCGCGAGGTCCACGGGCCGCGGCGATACGATCTCGGCGTGCTCGTGGACTCGACCATCGGATCGGACCTGAAGGAAGCGGCCGCCGCCGCCCGCAAGGCGGAGGACGCCGGCTACGACGGGGTGTGGGCGGCCGAGACGGGCAGCGACCCGATGTTGGGCCTGACCCTCGCCGCCGAGCACACCGAGCGGGTGACTCTCGGGACGGCCATCGTCGTCGCCTTCGGCAGGAGCCCGATGACCGTGGCCAACCAGGCTTGGGGCTTGAACGCCTTCTCGTCGGGGCGGTTCGTCGTGGGCCTCGGGTCGCAGATCAAAGCCCACATCGTCCGCCGTTATTCGATGCCCTGGTCGCACCCGGCTCCGCGCATGCGCGAGTTCATCCTGGCGATGCGCGCCATCTGGGACTGCTGGCAGAACGGCACGCCGCTGGACTTCCGCGGCGAGTTCTACACACACACCCTGATGACCCCGTTCTTCAACCCGGGGCCCAACGAGTTCGGCGCACCGAAGGTGTTCCTCGCCGCAGTAGGGGAGCACATGACAAAGGTGGCCGCCGAGGTAGCAGACGGTCTGCTCGTGCACGGCTTCACCACGGAGAGGTACCTGAAGGAGGTGACGCTGCCGGCGGTCAAGGCCACCCTGGCCGCCAATGGCCGCAGCAGGGAGGACTTTCAGCTGTCCTACCCTGCTTTTGTCGTCACAGGTGACAACGAGGCGGAGGTCGCCGCGGCCGAGGCGGGCACCCGCCGGCAGATCGCCTTCTACGGGTCGACCCCGGCGTACCGGCCGGTACTCGACCTCCACGGCTGGGGGGAGCTGCAGCCCGAACTGAACGTCCTGTCCAAGCAGGGGCGCTGGGAGGAGATGGGCAAGCTGATCGACGACGAGGTGCTCGACGCCTTCGCGGTGCGAGGCACCCCGGAGGAGGTTCCCGCCCTGCTCCGAGACCGCTTCGGCGGGGTCGTGGACCGGATCAGCCTGTACATGCCCTACCGCTCGGCCGACGTGGCCTCCCGCATCCTCGCCGGGCTGCGTGAGGGTCGAGCCGGCTGAAGCGCAGCGGATCCTCGCCGGCTCCGACTGGGATCCCGGCGACCCGCTGCTGGTGGTTGAAGGCGCCGCAGACCTTCAAGTGGCCCCGGCGTTCCCGGCGGTGGTGGTCGTCGTCGACGAGGTTCCAGGCTCCGCCGCCGGAGCCGACGTGGCGCTGTGCCCGCCGCTCCCCGGCTCCCCGGCCCTGCCCCCCCCTTGGGTTGGCGAGCCTCTCGACTCGTTGGAGACCTCCGTGTCGGCCTCGCCGCTCGCGGCGGTGACCCTCGCGCAGGTCCTGCGCCTGTCAGCGCGGATGTCGGTAGAGGCAGGCCTGGCCGTGGAGTCCCTCGCCTACTCGACGCTGCAGGGAGGACCGGAGCTCGCCCGTTGGCTGGCGTCCCGCGGGACGCCACGCACCGTGGAGGACGGCGGCCCCGCAGTGATCGCGGAGCGCTTCGGTGACACGCTCGCTGTCACGCTCAACCGGCCTGAGGTCCACAACGCCTACAACGCGGCGATGCGCGACGAGCTGTGCGAGGCGCTCACTGTGGCCGTCGCCGACCCGGCGCTGGCGGTCGAGCTCTCCGGGCGGGGACCGTCGTTCTGCAGCGGCGGGGACCTGGGCGAGTTCGGCACCGCCCCCGACAGCGCCACCGCCCACCTGGTTCGCACCGCACGTAGCCCCGCCCGCCTGCTCTGGGCGGTGTCGGAGCGGACCACCGCCCGGCTGCACGGTTCGTGCGTCGGCTCGGGGATCGAGCTTCCCGCTTTCGCCGGCACCGTCCTGGCCGAATCGGGGACCAGGATCCGGCTCCCCGAGGTATCTATGGGTTTGATCCCAGGGGCGGGCGGGACGGTGAGCCTGCCCCGTCGGATCGGTGCCGCCCGGACGGCTTGGCTCGCCCTGAGCGGATCGTGGATCGACGCGCCCACCGCCCTAGCGTGGGGACTGGTCGACGCCGTGCTCCCGTGAAGCGTGGGGACGGCCGCCGCGGCTCTGCGTCGGTCTCAGGCTCGGAGGGCGAGCGACGCCGCGGTGACGATGTCGTGGACCGCCGCAGCCAGCTCGGCCCGGACCGCCGGTGCCAGCAGCCCGGCGGCGGCCGCCGGCTCGACGTCCACCCGCAGAACGCCCGGCTCGGCGAAGCTCACGCTTGCCCCCGCCTTGGCGAAAACCCGTCGCATCGCGGTGTTCTCGTCCAACACGTACGCCAGCAAGTTCCGCAGACCCGCTTCGACCGCGGCCACTCCCAGCGCGCCGAAAAGGAAGGTGCCGAGCCCCCGGCCCTGGTAGCCGTCCAGCGTGGTGAACGCCATCTCGGCCTCGCCGGGGGAGTCGACCACGTAGCGGGAGACGCCCATGCCCTTGCCTGTACCAGCTTCGAGGGCGAGCCAGGCGAAATGGTCTACGAAGTCGATGTCGATCAGGTGGTCGACGAGAGCCGGCGAGGGGACGCCCGAGCTGAAGAACCTGCGGCGGCGGGTATCGGGCGACAGGCGGCGCACCGCTTCGTGCAACGCCTCGCGGTCCTCGGGGAGCAGGGGCCGCACGACGATGTCGGTGCCGTCGCGCAACCGGGCCCGCACCGGGCGGAGGTCCTCGGCGAGGCGGAGACTGGCTAGGCGGCGAAGCTCACGGCGGACCGAGTCGACTTGGAGCAGGCAGTCGAGGGCGTCTACGTCGCCTGCCAGGTAGAGGGTGTCTTCCAGAGCGGTCACCGTGGCCGTGCGGGGGGCGCCCCTGAGGAGGGCCAGCTCGCCGAGGATCGAGCCGGGGCCCGCCTCGGTGAGACGCCGCTCACCATGGCCGCGGGTCGCCGTCACCGCCACCCTGCCCTCGGTGATCAGCCAGAAGTGGTCGCCTGCGTCGCCCTCGCGGCCGAGCACATCGCCGGGCTCGGCGCGGCCGGCTCGCATACAGCTCGCTATCCGGTCGAGCTGGTCGGTGGCCGCCCCCTCGAGGAGGGGGAGGGACCGCAGCGCTGCCCGGATGTCGCCCTCCAAGCTCGCTTACTGGGGTGGGCCGCTGGCCAGGGTCACCGTCACCTGTTGGCTCTGTCCGGCGGGGGTGGTGAAGCCGACCGAAACCTGGTCGCCGGGGTGGTAGCCCTCGATGACGTTGGTCAGGTCCCCGGGTGAGGTGATCGGGTGCCCGCCGAGGGAGGTGATCACGTCCCCCGAGCCGATGCCCGCCTGGGCGGCGGGGCCGCCCGGGATGGCGTCCTGGACGACGGCGCCGGAGGTGCCGAAGGCCGCCGACGAGGTGACCACCTCTACGCCGAGGAAGGCGGTGGGGCCGATGTGTATGGTCGAGGTGGCCGTGCCGTTGCGGATGTCTCTGGCGATCGACATCGCCTGGTTGATGGGTATGGCGAAGCCCTGGTTGCCCTGGGTCTGGAAGGAGAAGCCCGTCGAGGCCGCGGTGTCCATCCCGATCACCTTGCCCGAGTTGTTGATCAGCGCCCCGCCGGAGTCACCCGGTTGGATGTCGGCGTTGGTCTCTATCAGGCCTGTGAGCTTCTCGGCCGTGCCGTTGGCCTCGTCCTGGGCGGTGATCGACTGGTTGAGGGCGACCACCTGGCCGCTGGCGGCGCTGGGGGTGCCTCCCACCCCGCCGGCGTTGCCGAGGCCGACAACGGGCTCACCCACGGTCACCTGCGAGGAGTTGCCGATCGAGGCCGTCTTCAGGCCCGACGCGCCCTGCAGCTTGATCACCGCCACGTCGTTGGTGCGGTCGTAGCCCACGACAGTGGCCTTGTAGGTCTGACCGTTGGCGATATCGGTGGCCTTGATGCTGGTGGCCTGCTCTATGACGTGGTTGTTGGTGAGGACGTAGCCGTCGGAGGTCAACACGATGCCGGTTCCCGCCGCCTCGGCGCTCTGATAGGACAGCTGGGTGTCGATGTCGACGAGATCGTCGGCGGCCTTCGCCGCGGCACCGCTCAGGCTGCGGGTGGAGCCGCCTGTGCCGCCGCTGCCGAGGCCGCCGCCGTTCCCGAACCCGAAGGGGTTGGTGAACCCCCCGCTCGAGCCGCTCGGCGCGCTGCTCGCCGCGCTGCTGGCCGAGCGCCATACGCCGTGGCCTATGCCGAGCCCGACGAGCACCGCCACGACGAGGAGGACGGCGGTGACGATCCCGGGGAGGGTGCGCCGGGGCCGGGCAGGCCCCTGGCCGTAGTGCCATCCCGACCAACCCGAACCGCCCCACTGGTAGGGCCCCCTCCCTCCGGGCGTGCCTGCTCCGCCCCCCGGCGGGTACCACACGCCGCCTTGCGGGGCCCAACCCGATCCGCCTCCGCCCGGCGGTGTCCAGCCGCCGGCGCCGGGGTTCCAGGCCGGGTCGCCCGAAGCCCAGCCGGGGGGCGGCGGGGGCGGTGCCCAGCCTCCGTGGCCTGCCCCGCTGCCGCCGGGCTGCTGCTCGTCTGGTTCGCCGTAGGGTCCTTGCGTGTCGCTCATGTTCTCTCAGGTGGTCGACTTTCGCCCCCAGTGAACCGCAGCAAGCTGAGCTTTCGGT
>DATGKR010000071.1:0-5621 GCA_035294565.1 Acidimicrobiales bacterium
CCGACCACCTGCCCGCCGGTGCTCACCAGCGGACCACCCGAGTCGCCGTGCTGGAGCGTGGAGGCCAACACCAAGATGTTCCGCTTGACGTCCTGGGTGTCGTAGAGGTCCCTCCCGACGGCCTCCTCGTCCTGGGAGACCCGCGCCGGGCTGACCGCGATCGGGTCCTGGCCCTCAGGGTGGCCGAACACGGCACCGGACTCCCCCACCTGGGGGGTGGCCAGCGGCAGGGGATTCTCCCCGAGGCCCCGCACCGACAGCAACGCCAGGTCTATCCGCGGGTCGAACATCACCACGGTCGCCGGCAAGATCCTGCCGGACGGCAACATCACCGAGGTCTGCCCGGGCGGCTCGCCGGCGACGACATGGGCGTTGGTCATGATCAGGTCGTGGGCGACGGCGAAGCCGCTGCCCTCGAGGATCTCGCTGCACGCCTGGCCCTCCACCTTCACCGTCGAGGACTCCACCGCCGAGACCACGGCCGGGCTGAGCGGTACGGCAGCGGGGGGCGGGCCGGAGGAGAACCCTGGCTGGAGCACGGCGAAGACTTGCGGGGCGTTGTTGCCCACCAGCCGCCGCAGGACCTCCAGAGCGTCCGGAGGAGCGGGGAACGTGCCCGACACCCAGCGCGAGATGGCGGACCCAGAAACCTCGCGGGCGGGCCAGCCGGGGACCGCGGCGAGGGAGGGGATCAGCAGCCACAGCACGGCGAACACCCCTGCCACGCCGACCACCCCCCCGACGGCCCGGTCCGCAAGGCGCAGCGGCCCGAGCGGAAGGAAGCGGTGGAGACGGGAGCCGGCGATCAGCCCGAGCGCCTGGCCGATCATCGCCCCACCAACGAGGATGGCGACGGCGACGATCACCAGTTCCTGCGCCGAGGCGTTCCGCAGGTGGACGATGATCGGGGGCAGCACCCTCACCGCCACGTAGAAGCCGAGCGCCAGCCCCGCCCAAGAGGCGACGCGGCCGAGGAAGCCGAGGCGGTAGCCGCCCACCGCCGCCGCGGCTGCCACGGCAGCAATGATCACGTCCAGCACGTCTGCAGACATTGGGATCAGTCGGCCGGTTGCAGCAGCCTGGCGGAGGTCAGGAAACCGGTGTGGGCGACCATCCGGTGGTCGGGGCGCACGGACTGGCCCTCCACGTGCCAGCTGCGCTGAAGGATCTCGACCGTCTCCGCCATGCCGAACCCGCTCCTGTCCAGAGTGTCGCGGAGCGTGCTCACCTGGCCGATCGTCGGCAGGTAGGCGACGAGGATCCCCCCGGGGCGCAGAGCCGACTCGGCGGACTTGACCAGCCGCCAAGGCTCAGGGAGGTCCAGCACCATCCGGTCGAAGCCGTTCTCGTCGATCCCGTCGTAGGCATCGCGAACCCGCACCGTGTAGCGCTCAACCGCCTCGGCTCCGAGGAACCCGGTCACGTTGGCGGTCGCCCGGGCGGCGAAGTCCGCGCGCAGCTCGTACCCCGTGACCTCCGCGCCGGCCCGCAGCAGCGCCATGGACATGGCCCCAGAGCCGAGGCCCGACTCGAAGACCCGCGCCCCCGGGTAGACGTCGGCCATCACGAGGATCGGCCCGAGGTCCTTCGGGTAGATCACCTGAGCCCCCCGGGGCATCTTCAGCACGACCTCGGCCAACGTCGGGCGAACCACGACGTAACGGGCGCCCCGGGTGGAACGAACCCTCGCCCCTTCGAAGGCGCCGATGATCTCTTCGTGGGCGACCGGCCCGGCGTGGGTGTGGAACTCCCCGCCGGCGGTCAGGGTCACTAGGTACCTCCGACCCTTCGAGTCAAAGAGCAGGACCCGCTCGCCTACCTGGAAGGGCCGGTTCACGGCGATCCCGCCGCTCTCGGCTCCTCGCCGGACACCGGGTCCGGCCGGGCCGCTCGGGCCCGGGCCGACAGGCGGCAGAAGGCGCAGAGGTCGCCGACCGTCGGTGAGCCGCAGCCGGGGCAGGGGTGGAGGCCTTCTCTCTCGGCGGCGGCGACCGGAGCCAGGAGCGGCGCCACCCGCTCGAGGAACCCGAAGAGGAACGCCGCCTTGGAGCCCGGCGACGCCGACTCGATCTCGTTCAGCGCCGCCTTGTAGCCGAGATGGCGGTTGCCGGCTGCCATGGGGCACTCCTCCACGATGTAGTCGATCCCCTCCAGCACGCAGTAGGCGGCGGTCTCCCGCTCGGCGAGGCGAACCAGCGGCTTCACCTTCTTCACGAACCCGTCCCCTCCTGGCAGCACCGGCTCCTGGCGGCCCAGGTAGGCGAGGTCCCAGCGCAGAACGTTGCCGAGCAGGACGGCGGCCTCGTCGTCGAGGTTGTGTCCGGTGGCGATCACGTCGTAGCCCCCCTCGGCGGCCGCCCGGTTGAACAGGTGGCGCTTCGAGAGGCCGCACGCCGAGCAGGGAGCTCTCCTCGCTGCCGCTGCCCCCCCGGGGATGTCGAAGCCGAGATCGCCGGGCAGGTCGACCTCCACCAGTCGGGCGCTGCGGGACTCGGCGAAACGCCGGGCGTAACCGGCGGACTCGGCGCTGTAGTCACCGATCCCCAGTCCCAGGTACAGCCCGTCCGCCCGGTAGCCCTGGCGCAGCAGGATGTCCCACAACGCCAGGGAGTCCTTGCCGCCCGACACGGCGACGAGAATGCGGTCGTCCGGGCCGAACATGCGCCACGACTCGACGGCACGGCCGACCTGCTCGCAGCAGTGGCGGACGAAGCACGCATGGCAGAAGCCGGCGTTGTGCCTGCGGACCTCGACAACAGCCGGCCGCCTACAGGACCGGCATCTCACCTGGCACCGCCCGAGATCACCGAATGGACCGTCACCTGGCGCCGCCCGAGATCACCGGACGTACCTCCACCGTCGCCTCGTCGGGGACGGTCGCGTCGCCGGTGACGAGCGTCCCGTCGACGATGACCAGCACCGCCTCCCGGTTCACCCCCAGCCGCCCGAGCAGCGAAGCGACCGGCAGCGGTCCTGCCATCTCCACCTCGCGCCGGGGGTTGCGCAGAACGACCTTCACGCCGCCATTCTTCCCCACGCCGGCTCGCCCGACGGGACGGCTGCTCAGCGGGCCTCGTGGGTGACGATGATCGACTCGCCCGGCGCCAGCTGCTCGGAGAAAACGACGTCGGGCTCCCTCTTCAGACCCCTCCGCGCTAGGTACCCGAGGGCGGCCGCCCCGCCGACTGCGACCCACGCCGCGCTGCCCTCCAGCACTCCTTTCCGCCACGACCGGCGCAGCAGAAAACGGATGGCCCGGTCGATCACCGCCGGCGGACCTCCACCCAAGTGGACTTGCGCCTGCCTCGACGGCGCCCCAGGAGGAAGGCGGCGCCGACCAGGACGACCACGGCCGCGGCGCCCGCCATCATCGCCACGGGCCTCGCCCGCTCGGCCACCTCCACCGTGTCGCCGCGGATCTCCTCCAGCTTCGCCCGGATGTCGGCGATCTCCACACGGTCCTGTTCGGGGCGGACCGGCTTGATCACAACTTCCTCCGCACGATCCGGCTCGCCGCCCAGGCGACGCCGGCGGCGGCGACGAGCACGCCGGCGAAGTACGGCACCCAGGTGAGGTCGCCGTGCAGGTGGCGGCCGGTCTCGGTCTGGACCACGCGCACGGCGGTGAGCACCAGCAGGCACCAGCCAGTTAGGAGCAGCAGGGCGCCGGCGGTCCCCCACGCGACGAAACGGAGCAACCCCTTTAGCGGTTCGACCGTTTCCTGCTTGGCGTAGGCGATGACGAGCCCGGCCAGCTCGTTCACGTCGGTGCCAAGGCCCTTGCCGGAGGGGCGCGTCACGGAGCGACGATCCTTATCCGCCGCGCAGCCTGAACGCAAGGAGCCGGGCGGCATCGCCTGCCAACTCGGCCAGGAGCGACAGGCGGTCCCGGCGGGTCGGGGCCTCGAGAAGGCGCTGCCGGTCGAAAGGGCCGAGCGGGGCCCGGGCGCAGAGCTCCCAAGAGGCGCGCGCCGGGTCGGCGCTCAACGTGAAAGCCGCGGTGCCGGTCGTCGTGTCGAGCTCGGCGGCAAGGTTCAGCGCCTCTCTCACCGTCGCCTCCGCTACGGACAAAACGTCGCCGTCGCGGCCGTCCCAATCTTCTTCCGCGAGCTCTTCGACCATCGCCTGGGGGAACGGGTCGTCGGGCAGCCAGCGCTCAACACGAAAGACGTGGCTGCCGACGAAGATCGCAGCCCACCTGCCGTCGGGCAGTCGCTCGGCTTCGATCAGGTGGGCGACGGTCCCGGTGGAGACCCGGACGTCGCCACCGCCCACCTCGTAGCCCCGCTCTATCAGAACCACGCCCATCTCCCCGCTGCTGCCTCCGGCGGTCAGCAGGTCCATCAACTGGCGGTAACGGTCCTCGAAAATGTGCAGAGGCAGCGCCTGGGCCGGCAGGAGGACAGCGCCCAGCGGGAAGACCGGCAGGTACCTGCTCACGCGCCGACACTAGGCGGCCCGGCCCGCCCTACGCCCCCGGGAACCTGGGCTACGGTGGATCGCCGTGACCGGGCTCTTAGTCGCGGTGGTCGTGGGCTTCGGTACCTGCCAGGTGGCGATCTTCCTGACCACCATCTTCTTGCACAGGACGCTCGCCCACCGGGCAATAACCATGTCTCCCGGCCTGCTGTTCTTCTGCCGCGTGCTGACCTGGGTGACGACAGGCATCCGCCCGAGGCAGTGGGTCGGCGTCCACCGCCGCCACCACGCTTTCACCGACGTCGAGGGCGACCCCCACTCCCCGGCCCTGGAGGGCTTCGCGACCGTCCAACTGGGCAACGTCGTCCTCTACCGCCGTGCCGCGCGCGACAAGGCGACCGTGGCCAGGTACGCCCGGGACATCCGCCGGGACAACTGGGACCGGTTCTTGTTCGACCACGCCGTCGTCGGCCTGGCCATCGGCGTGGCCGTCTTGTGGGCCGCCTTCGGCGGCGACTGGCCGATGACCGCCGTGGCGGCAGGCACCCACGCCGTCTCCTACCTGGCGCTCAACTCGGCGGTCAACGCCGTTGGCCACACTTTCGGGCGCCGGCCTTTCCGCGGGCTCGCCACCAACAGCCAGTGGCTCGCGTGGCTGACCGCCGGAGAGGGCCTCCACAGCAACCACCACGCCGCCCCCACCTCCGCCCGCCTTGCTTTCAGGCGCCGCGAGGTGGACCCCGGGTGGTGGCTGGTGGCGGCGGCGCGCAGACTGAAGTGGCTGTCGGTCCGCCACGCCGTGCCCCGCCTCGCCGCCCACGCGAGGGTCGCCTGATGGAGATCCTCTCGGCTCTCTTCGCCGAGAACATCGACCTGAGGCCCGCGCCGGGACCCTCCACCAGGATCGACCTCTCGGGGATCATGTTCTCCCTGCCCGCACCGGCGGAGCCGCCGGTGTCGATCACGCCCCACCTGATCGTCCTCGTCCGGTGCCGGCCCGGCGAGGACGGCCAGGGGATCCTGGAGGTGGTGTTCCGCGACGAGTCCGGAGCGCAGGTGGCCCGCAACGTCTCACCGTTCCAGGTGGAACCGGGGAAGTTCACCTACCGCCTGGTGAGGGGCGAGTTGCAGTACGAGTCCTACGGGACTATCGAGGCGCACTGCCGGCTGCTTCCCGACGGCCCGGTGACCGCCGTACCCCTC
>DATGKR010000072.1:0-2261 GCA_035294565.1 Acidimicrobiales bacterium
GGCCACACCGCTCGGCACTTTGTCCGTGAAAGCCTCCGGCAGCTACCTGGTGAACTGGGGCGACGGCTCGGGCTGGTCGGGCCCCTACCCCTTCGAGGGCGAGCCGTACCCCGACGGGCGGATCACCCACGTCTACGACGTCGCCGGCACCTACAACGTCACGGTCGAGGAATCCTGGACGGCCACGTGGAGCCTGGGCGGGGCGGCCGGAACCCTGGGGGGCCTGCACACGACGGCCACGATTGACGGGTTCCAGGCCCGCCAGCTCGAGCCGGTCCTCAACAGCTGAACGGACCCGGCTCTCCGACGCCCTGCGCCGCAGGGCGTCGCTACGATCCGCCGGGTGCGCCTGACCGTGCGAGTCCGCCCCGGAGCGTCTCGCAGCGCGGTGGGAGGACGATACGGAGACGGCGAGCCGCCTGTCCTCGTGGCTAGAGTCACCGCTCCCGCGACAGAGGGGCGGGCCAACCGTGAGCTGGTCGAGGCGTTGGCCGAGGCTTTCGCCGTGCCGAGGAGCGCCGTGCGGATAGTTGCGGGGACCAGGTCCAAGACCAAGGTGGTGGAGATCGCCGGGGCCACCTCCGCAGTCGTCGAGCGTCTCCTCTCCGAAGCGTGACTCCTGGCCCTGAGGCACGTCCGCCTTCCGGCCCAGGCGGCTCGACCACGAGACGCCTGGCGGCGAGCCTCGGAGCGGTCGTCGTTGTCCTCGCGGCTGGCACCCTCGGCTACTGGTTGTTCGGGCTCAGCCCCCTCGACGCTCTGTTCCAGACCGTCATCACCGTCACGACGGTCGGCTACGGGGAGCTGCACCGCTTCGGGACCGGCGAGAAGGTGTTCACCATCGTGCTGATACTGGTGGGCGTAGGAACGGCGGCCTACGCCTTCGGGGCTTTCATCGAGACTTTCATCGAGGGATACCTCGGTGGGACCTTGCGGAGGAGAAGGATGGAACGAAAGATCGCTTCGATGAGAGGCCACGTGATCCTCTGCGGGTGGGGAAGGGTCGGCACCTCGATCGCCCGGAGCCTCCAGTCGCACCAGGCGGAAGTGGTCGTCGTGGACGTCTCCGAGGCGCGTCTCGCCACGGTGGAAGGGCCCTATGTGCTCGGCGACGCCACCGACGAGGAGGTCCTGCGCCAGGCGGGCATCGAGCGCGCCAGGGTGCTCATCACCGCTCTCAGCGCCGACGCCGACAACCTCTACGTAACCCTCACCGGGCGCTCGTTGCGCCCGGACCTTTTCGTCGTCGCCCGCGCGGCGAGCCAGCAGGCCGTCCCGAAGCTCCTCCAGGCAGGGGCCGACCGGGTCGTGAACCCGCAGGAGCTCGGCGGGGCGCGCATGGCCGCGCTGGCGGTCCAACCCCACGTCGCAGAGTTCCTCGACGTGGTCATGCACGAGCAGAGCCTCGAGTTCCGCCTGGAGGAGGTCGAGGTCCCCCGCGGTTCGCCCCTGGCCGGCGAGACGTTGAGGAGCGCCCGGGTCCACGACAGGACCGGCACGTTGGTCCTGGCCATGAAGGCACCCGACGGGACCTTCCGCACCAACCCTCCCCCCACCGCCGAGATCAGGGAGGAGGAGATCCTGATCGTGATCGGCGACTTCGAGCAGGTGGCCGCCCTGCGGTCGCTCGTAGGCCGGTAGCCGCCCTGCGGTCGCTCGTAGGCCGGTAGCCGCCCTGCGGTCGCTCGTAGGCCGGTAGCCGCGACGAGAGGTTGAAGCAGCGGGGGTGCTCGATGTCCGGACCGGGGGACCCTCGACGTCAGGAGCGCCCTTGGCTCAGCGCCTCGTCGACGCTCAGCACTTCGTCCGACGCTCAGCACTTCGTCGACGCTCAGCGTCTCGTCGGCGCGAGGCTCACCTGGTAGGCGCCGGCTCCCGTCGGTGCCACCTCGACCAGCCGGCTCCCGTCGGGCTGGTCGACGACCCGGACCAGTTTTGCCGCCCCGCTCACCGACGGAGCGCCGGTCACCCCAGCAGGCGCGTAGACCACGGTGAGCGCCCCGGTGTTTGATGGGTGGACCTGCTCGTTGTCCGTTGCGGACATGGCGAAGGAGCCGTCGGCGGGGTCGTAGCCGAACGACAGGAGGGTGCCGGCGACGAAGCGGGGGTAGGCGCGGCTCACGTACTGCACCCGGCTCGGCACGAGCCCGTGGTTCTCGGCGGGCTGGGCCGAGGCGTCGGGGTAGTAGACGGCCCATGTCCCCGCGTCGCAGGCCGCCTGGCCGACGCCGGGGGAGCAGTTCGCCTTCCAGTCCCAAAGC
>DATGKR010000073.1:0-50530 GCA_035294565.1 Acidimicrobiales bacterium
TGCAGCGCTTCCGCGAGCTCCAGGACATCATCGCCATCCTCGGGCTCGACGAGCTCGCAGAGGAGGACCGGATCACCGTCGCCCGGGCCAGGAAGATCCAGCGGTTCCTGTCCCAGCCGATGTTCGTCGCCGAGCCGTTCACCGGGCTGCCGGGCGTGTACGTTCCGGTGTCAGAGACGGTCGAGTCGTTCGAGGCGCTCGTCAACGGGGAGCTCGACGAGATCCCCGAGCAGGCGTTCCTCAACGTCGGCGGGGTCGAGAGCGTCCTGGAGAAGGCCCGCGGCCTGACCGGCGAGGGCTGATGGCCAACACTCGCTTCGAGCTTGTCACCCCTACTGCCACCATGTACTCGGGTGAGGCGGAGATGGTCGTGTGCAAGTCGGTGGACGGCGAGATCGCTTTTCTCGCGGACCACATGCCCTACATCGGCGCGCTCGACCCATGCCTGGTGCGCGTCGTCGGGCCCGAGTCGGGTGGCGAGGAGGTCCGCGTCGCCGTGCGCAGCGGCTTCGTGGAGGTCAAGGACAACCAGGTGATCATGCTGGCCGACGTGGCGCTGCGCCCCGAGGAGGTCGACGTTGCCGCCGCCGAGCGCGACGCCTCGACGGCGGGTTCCGAGGCGGAGGTCAAGTGGGCCCAGGCCCGCCTGGAGACCGCCCGCCCCGGCTGATGTTGATGGGCTCGGACCGGCCGCGTACCCCGAAGAGGGTGTAGAGCGCTACGGCCAGCCCGGCGATGCCGAAGGGAACGGCGCTGAGGCTGCCTTTGACATAGGAAGGGGCCAGCACCAGACCAGACAGCAGAGCCGTCCAGGTCCACAGGATCAGGACCGACCTCGTCTGGCCGTGGCCGAGGCGCATGAGCCGGTGGTGGAGGTGGTTCTTGTCGGCCACCGCCGGGTTGATCCTCCGGCCCGCCCGGCGGAGGATGGCGAACGCCGTGTCGAGGATGGGGATGCCGAGGATCAGGAACGGAATGACCACGGGGGCGAAGAAGAAGAAGGTTCGGCCGCTGAAGTCCTGGTCGGTCTGGCCCACGACCGACATCGTCGATGCGGCCATGATCAGGCCCAGCAGCAGGGCTCCGGCGTCGCCCATGAAGATCTTCGCCGGGTGGAAGTTGTGGGGGAGGAACCCGACGCACATGCCCACGGCCAGGGCGCAGAACAGCGGGCCGCTCCCAGGCGCGATCGTCCCCGAAGAGACCAGCTGGTGGGTGTAGAAGAAGAACGCTGCGGCCGCGATGGCGACGATGCCGGCGGCGAGACCGTCCAGGCCGTCGACCAGGTTGACGGCGTTGGCCATCCCTACGACCCAGATGACGGTGAGAACCGGGATCAGGTCGGCTGAGAGGACCAGCGTGGTGCTGAGGAACGGCGCCCGGAAGTAGAGCATGTTGACGCCGAACAGGTAGAGGACGGTTCCCGCGAGGATCTGGCCGGACAGCTTCGCCGGGGCGGACATCTCCCGCAGGTCGTCGACCATGCCAACAGTGAAGATGACAGAAGCTCCGACGACGAGACCGAGGGGGTCGGAGCTGCCCCGGAACAGGGGTGCCAGGCCCGGGAGCTGAGACGCGACGAGCATGGCGACGAGCATCCCGACGTACATCGCCGCGCCGCCCACCGTCGGCGTGGGCTGCTCGTGCACCCGCCGCTCGTCGGGAAGGACGATGATCGAGAAGCGGACTGCCAGGCGGCGCACGACGAAGGTGGCCAACCAGGTAACCAGCGCGGCGACGCCGGCTATCAGGCCGTAATCGGCGTACCCGTTGATGGGGAACCTCTTAGGGGTAGGGGGTGAACTTCGAGCACAGCACAGCGACGTCGTCGCGCACGGCCGCCGCCTCCGCCGTGTCGTCGGGACGGCGCAGGACCCGGGCGATGAGCCGGGCGACCTCTGCCATCTCGGCCTCGCCCATCCCCGCGGTCGTGACAGCCGGGGTGCCTATACGAAGCCCCGACGTCACGAACGGTGAGCGGGGGTCGCCTGGGATGGTGTTCTTGTTGAGGGTGATCCCCGCCCGGTCGAGCGCTTCTTGGGCAGCCTTGCCCGTGAGGTCGGGGTCGAAGGGGCGGAGGTCGACGAGCATCAGGTGGTTGTCGGTGCCCCCGGACACGATGCGGAACCCTTCGCCGGCGAGGGCTTCGGCGAGGACGCGGGCGTTGCTCACCACCTGCGCGGCGTAGTCCCGGAAGGAGGGCTGCGACGCCTCCCAGAAGGCGACCGCCTTGGCGGCCACGACGTGCTCGAGCGGGCCGCCCTGCAGGCCGGGGAAGACCGCCTTGTCGATCGCCTGGGCGAGCTCGGGGCGGCAGAGGATCGCCCCGCCTCGCGGTCCCCGCAGCGTCTTGTGGGTGGTGAAGGTCACGATGTCGGCGACCCCGACGGGGTTGGGATGGACCCCGCCGGCTATGAGGCCGGCGACGTGGGCGGCGTCGAAGACGAACAGCGCCCCCACCTCCTCGGCGATGCGCCGGATCGGCTCGGGGTCGATGAGCCGGGGGTAGGCGGTGGCGCCGGCGACGATCATCTTCGGCCGGTGCTCGCGCGCCAATGAGGCGATCTGGTCGAGGTCGAGCCGCTCGTCGCTGGCCGTCACCCCGTAGGAGACGAAGTTGTAGAGCCGGCCGCTCACGTTGACCGGCGAGCCGTGGGTGAGGTGGCCGCCCTGGTCCAAGCGCATCCCGAGGACCGTGTCGCCCGGCTCGAGCGCCGCCAGGTAGACGGCCAGGTTGGCGTTCGCCCCCGAGTGGGGCTGGACGTTGGCGTGCACCGAGCCTTCGGGCAGGTGGCCGGCGAACAACCGGCAGGCGCGTCGGCGGGCGAGGTCCTCCGCCTCGTCGACGATGCGGTTGCCCCCGTAGTAGCGCTTCCCCGGGTAGCCCTCGGAGTACTTGTTGGTGAGGACCGAGCCGGTGGCAGCCATCACCTCGCGTGACGCGAAGTTCTCCGACGCGATCAGCTGCAACGTCGTGTTCTGCCGTTCTATCTCGCGCTCGATTATGGCGAACAGTTCGCGGTCTTCCATCCGACCCCGATCCTAGCCAGGGCCGCCAGGGACGGGGTGGAGGGGCCGGGTGCGCTGGAGCGCCCGCTCGCGGTCACCGGCGGGGCCGGCGTCTTGGACAGACTGGTCGCATGGCAGCGAAGCGGCGGCTCGGCGTGGCCCTGGTCCTCGACCCTCCGCAGGCCTGCGAGGTCGACGGCCTCCGCCGGGCCCTGGGCGACCCGGGGCTCGGCCGTATCCCCCCCCACCTGACCCTGGTGCCCCCCGTCAACGTCAAAGCCGTCGCGCTGCCAGCAGCCCTGTCGGTCCTGCGCCGGGCGGCCGCACGCCAGCCCGGCCCGCTGCACCTGCACCTCGGTCCGGTGAGAACCTTCCTGCCCGACAATCCCGTCGCCTACCTCGATGTGGGTGGCGACTTGCAGCGCCTCCGCGCCCTTCGCGACGCGGTGTTCGTCGCTCCGCTCGAACGGAAGTTGTCGTGGCCGTGGGTGCCCCACGTCACCCTCGCCGACGGGATCGACCCCGAACGGATCTCCGCCGCCGTCGCGGCCCTCGGGTCCTACGCCTCCCTCGCCGTGGCCGACCGGGTCGTGCTCCTGGAGGAGACCGCCGGCCGCGTCTGGAGGCCGCTGGCTGACGTCGACTTGGGACGGCCCGCCCGTGTCGGTACCGGCGGGCTGCCCGTCGAGCTGACGAGCGGCCGGCTGCCCGACCCGGAGGTGCCCGCAGCGCCCAACCCGCCGGCTGGCCTCGACCGCCCGCTGGTGGTGACCGCGAGGAGGGAGGGGACACCGACGGGTGCGGCCGCCGCGTGGCTCGACCGCGACGGCGGCCACGTCGAGGTCCGGGTGCTGGAGGGCTTTCGCGGCCAGGGGATCGGCTCCCACCTGCTCGCCCACGTCGAGGCGCTCGCCCGCCTCCGCGGCTGGACCCTGCCGCTGTCACCCGCCTCGGGCCCCCGAGGCTTCTACGCCTCCCGGGGACTACTCGAAGGGAACTGACGCGTAGGCGGCGAGCTTCTTGAGCCGGTGGCGTGCCTCGATCTGGCGGACGGTTCCCGACTTGGAACGCATGACCAGCGAGTAGGTCACCGCCCCCCGGTGGTCGTAGCGGACGCCGCGTAGCAGCTCGCCGTCGGTGATGCCGGTAGCCGCGAAGAAACAGTTGTCCCCGCGGACCAGCTCGTCGAGGCAGAGCACCCGCCGCATGTCGTAGCCTTGCTGCTCCGCCGCGGCACGCTCGGCGTCGTTGCGCGGCCAGAGACGTCCCTGCAGCTCCCCACCCATGCACTTGAGAGCGGCTGCCGCGATGACCCCTTCCGGCGTGCCGCCGATGCCGAGGAGGATGTCCGCCCCTGACTCGGGCCAGGCGGTGGCGATGGCACCGGCGACGTCGCCGTCGGTGATCAGCCTGATGCGGGCTCCCACCGAGCGCACCTCCTCGATGAGCTCGGCGTGGCGGGGCCGGTCGAGGATCACAGCGGTAACGTCGCGGACCGACTCGCCCTTGGCCTCGGCGACGGCACGGATGTTGTCGGCGGCGGACTGCTCGAGGCTCACCTTCCCCGCCGCTTCGGGTCCGACCGCCAGCTTCTCCATGTACACGCAGGGCCCGGGGTTGAACATCGTTCCCCGCTCGCTGACGGCTATAACCGACAGGGCCCCGCCGCGTCCGAGCGCCGTCGGCGTCGTGCCGTCGATCGGGTCGACCGCGACGTCGGTGTTGGGTGCGGTGCCGTCGCCGATGCGCTCGCCGTTGTAGAGCATCGGGGCCTCGTCCTTCTCCCCCTCGCCGATGACGACCACCCCGTCCATGGGGACGCTGCCGAGGACGATGCGCATCGCGTCCACCGCGGCGCCGTCGGCCCCCTCCTTGTCCCCCCGGCCCATCCAGCGAGCCGCCGCCAGTGCGGCCGCCTCGGTGACCCTCACCAGCTCGAGCGCCAGGTTCCGGTCCGGAGCCTGGCGCCTCGTCGTCCGAGCTCCTCCCACGGCCCGAACCCTACTAAAAGCCCCCGCCCGGCGACGCAGGGAAACAAGCTGCCGCCGGCGGTGATGTGCTCGGCGGGAGCGTGGATGGGTACCATTCCCGCCGGTGCAAACCCTCGCCAGCACGCCTTCTACGGCCGCGCCCGGGCTGCTGGACCTCGTCTTCGGCCCCCGCCGCCGCCCCCACCCCGCGGTCGCCGCTGCGGGGGCTGTTGCCGTCGTCGCGGGCTTGGTGCTGCGGTTCTGGACGCCCTCGGCGCTGTGGCTCGACGAGGCCCTGTCGGTGAACATCGCCCGGCTCCCCCTGGTCAGGATCCCTGCGGCGTTGAGCCACGACGGGGCGCCGCCCCTCTACTACGTGCTTCTGCACTTCTGGATGCGGGCGTTCGGCACCGGCGACTTCGCCGTGCGCTCCCTGTCCGGCCTGACCTCGGTGGTGACCCTTCCGTTCATGTGGCTGGCCGGCCGGCGGGTCGGCGGGCGGAGGGTCGCCTGGGTGGCGTTCTTCCTGCTCCTTTCCTCGCCGTTCGCCATCGAGTACGCCACCACCACCCGGATGTACTCCCTCATGGTCCTCCTCTCGGTGCTCGGCTTCCTCGCGTTCGCCCGCGCATGGGAGAACCCCTCGCGGGGCAGGCTGGCGGCGTTGAGCGTGGTGACCGCCGCCATCCTCTACACCCACTACTGGGGGCTCTACCTGGTGGCGATGACCGGGGCACTGGTGCTGTGGCACATTCGGCGCACCGGGCGCGGGCGGCCCGTCTTCAAGTCGCTCGCCCTCGGCGTGGCGGCCTGGATGCCGTGGTCGCCGGTTTTCGCTTTCCAGGCGCTGCACACCGGCACCCCGTGGACGTCCCCTGCCGGTCCCGGGGACCTGCTGCAGGTGTTCTCCGACTTCTCCGGGGGCGGCTCGTGGGGCGCCCTGATCATGTTCGCCACGTTCGCCCTTTTCGTCGCGGGCGTTTTCGGGCGGCCTGCGCCGGCCCCGGCGGGCGGAAGCCCCGCCCGCGCGGGCGTACTCATCGAGCTGCGGCCCCGGCCGGCCATGGCACCGCTGGTGGCGGTAACGGTGGGGACCCTTCTGCTCGCCGTGGTTCTCGGCGCGGCGGCGGGCGCCGCTTTCGTCGCCCGCTACACGGCGGTCGTCCTGCCGCTGTTCGTGCTGGTCTGCTCGGCGGGCCTGGCACTGCTGCCTGGTGCCCGCCTGCGCGGCGGCTTCCTCGCGGTGCTGGTGCTGGCAGGCCTTCTGACGGGGCAGAGCGAGAACGCGGCGCCGAGGACGCAGGCGGTGCAGGTTGCCGCCGTGCTGAACGCCCAGGCCCGGCCCGGCGACCTCGTCGTCTACTGCCCCGACCAGTTGGGCCCGGCGGTCAACCGCCTCCTCACTGTCCCCGGCGTCCAGCAGATCACCTTCCCCCGTGCCATCGGGCCGGAGAGGGTCGACTGGGTGGACTACAAGAAGGTCATTGCCAGCACAGACGTCTCTCAGTTCGCCCAGGACGCCATCGACCGGCTCCCGGCGGGCAGGACCCTCTGGTTGGTGTGGAACAACGACTACGCCGGCTTCGGAGGGGACTGCGGCTACCTGAAGAGCTGGCTCGACCTCTTCCGCGCCCCCGGCGTGACGCTTGTCGGCGCGAACGGCCGTTACTACGAGAACGAGAACCTGACCCGCTACGCCGGGTGAGACCCTCACCAGGAGACCCTTTGACACAACACGCCCCCGACCCCGCCAGCGACGTCGTGATCATCGGCGCAGGACCCGCCGGTTTGACCGCCGCCTACGAGCTGGCCCGCCGAGGCAGGGTCGCGACAGTGCTCGAAGCCGACGAGGTCGTCGGCGGCATCAGCCGCACCGTCGAACGCGACGGCTGGAGGTTCGACATCGGCGGGCACCGCTTCTTCACCAAGGTCGCCGCGGTGGAGGACTTCTGGCACGAGATCCTCCCCGACGAGGACTTCATGCTCCGGCCGCGCAAGAGCCGCATCTACTACCGGGGGAAGTTCTACGACTACCCGCTGCGGGCGTCGAACGCCCTCGGCAACCTCGGCGTCGCCGAAGCGGTCCGTTGCGTGGCCTCCTACGCCTGGGCGCGGGTCAGGCCCCCGCGCAACCAGGACATGTACGAGGGGTGGCTCGCCGCGCGCTTCGGCTGGCGCCTCTACAACCACTTCTTCAAGACCTACACGGAAAAAGTGTGGGGTCATCCGCCGGCGGAGATGCCCGCCGACTGGGCCGCGCAGCGCGTGAAGAACCTGTCTTTGGCGTCCGCCGTCTTCAACGCCCTCCTGCCCCGACGCAACCAGAAGGACATAACCTCGCTCATCGAGGAGTTCCAGTACCCGCGGCTCGGCCCGGGGATGATGTGGGAACGCTGCCGCGACCTCGTCGAAGGCGCCGGCACCAAGGTGATAACAGGGGCGAGGGTGACCCGGATACGCCACGACGGTTCTCGGGCGGTGGCGGTCACCGCCGACCACGACGGGGGGACCACCGAGTACCCGGCTTCGGCGGTGATCTCGTCGATGCCGCTGCAGCAGCTGGTGCGCTGCTTCGACCCGCCGGTGCCAGGGGAGGTCCACCGTGCGGCCGACGACCTCTACTACCGGGACTTCCTCACCGTCGCCCTGGTAGTCCCCGAAGACGCAGTCCCCTGGGACGACAACTGGATCTACATCCACGACCCGAACGTCAAGACGATGCGCATCCAGAACTTCGGGTCGTGGTCCCCGTTCCTCGTGAAGGAGGGACGCAACGTCTTGGGCCTCGAGTACACCGTCGAGGAAGGCGACGCCGACTGGGAGGCCCCCGACGCCGAGCTGGTCGCCCGCGGCGCCGAGGAGCTCGGCAGGCTCGGCCTGGTGGAGCCGTCCCGGGTGGAGGGCGGCTACGTCGTGCGGATGCCCAAGGCCTACCCCTACTACGACCGGGACTACGCGTCCAACGTCGAGACGATCAGAAGATGGCTGGCGGACAACGCGCCGAACGTGTTCCCCGTCGGGCGCAACGGCATGCACCGCTACAACAACCAGGACCATTCGATGTACACCGCCATGCTGACGGTGGAGAACCTCTTCGGCGCCGACCACGACGTGTGGTCGGTCAACGTCGAGGAGGAGTACCACGAGCTGAACGACCGGAGGCGCCCCGGGTCCGGCACCGGCCGCGACGCTCCCGTCCTGCCCAAGCCGGTGCGGTCCTGACCAGGGTCTGGTACTGCCGCAACTGCGGCTACGAGGTCACCTCCCGCGGGCGCTGCCACTCCTGCAGGGAACGGCTCGTCCCCTCACCCTTGCCGGAGCTGCGCCCCGGCCGCGACGAGGACGAGGTCGGCTACCAGCTGGAGGACTGGGCCGACTCCGACCGCGGCTGGCTCATCGAGCAGCTCAACGACCTGGGCATACTCCACCGCTTCGAGGGCGACGAGCTGGTCGTCGATGTCGGCGACGAAGCCCGGGTGGACGACTTGGTGGCGCTGATCGGGGAGGGGGAGGAAGCGGCGGCGGACGGCGAGGAGCAGCAGGTCGCCGAGGCCGGCCCACCAGCCGACGACCCCGCCGTCGCGTCGGCGGTGCGCCTCCTCGCCGACGCCGCCGCCCGTCTGCACGTCGACCCGACCGACATGCAGGCCGACGCCGACGTGGCCGAAGCTTCGGCGGCCGTGCTCATGGCCCGGCGCTTCGGAGCCCTCGACGAGGAGGCGTGGGAGGCGGTCGGGCGGGTGACCCGCCGGCTGCTCACCCTGCTCGGCGCCGACGAGGCCCTCGACGAGCAGATACGCGCCGAGGCCGCCGTCCTCGAGAAGCTGCTCGCCCCCCTGGCGGGGCCGGCGTCCCCCTCGGCGGCTGCCGGCGAGCGGACCGTGTACGAGATGTCCGATTGGCTGCCCGAGCAGCGAGCCGAGCTCGAGGTGCTCTTAGACGAGGCGGGCGTCGGCTACGAGTGGAACGGCGACGAGCTGCTCGTCCCCGCCGAGCGCGAGGCCGACGTGGACGCCATATTCGAACGGGCCGGCAACCTGCCCGCTCCCGACGACGGCGGGGAGTCCGACTTCGACGCCGAGGAGGCCCGCTACCAGGCGGTCGCCGAGCTGTTCGCCGCCTCGGGGCGCCTGGCCGGTGACCCCGGCGACCCCCAGAAGGCCGCCACCGTGGTGGAATGGGCGGCCCGGGTGCAAGGGCCGCCCCTGATCGGGATGGACGAGGTCGACTGGTTCCACATCACCAACCGCACCCGCGCCCTGGTCGCGGCGATCGACCAGGACGACGCCGACCTGGCGGCGTCGGAGGCCTCGGCCCTGCACGAGCTGCTCCGTCGGGTGGTTTGACTCCCGCCCGTCTCGGCCTTCTGCTGGCGCCCGGGGCGGGCGCGGGACGCGACCAGGCGACGCTGGTGGCCCTCGACCGGCGGGCGACGGCAGCGGGGCTGGTGGTGCGGCGCATGGACTTCCCCTACCGGCGGGAGGGCCGGCGCGCCCCGGACCGACCCGCGGCCCTCGTGCTCGCGGTCCGCGAGGAGGCCGCCGCCCTGGCCGCCCGCTGCGACGCTCTCGTCGCGGGGGGCCGGTCGATGGGCGGGCGGATCTGCTCCATGGCCGTGGCAGAGGGGATGCCGGCGGCGGGTCTTCTGCTGATCAGCTACCCGTTGCATCCCCCGGGGAGGCCGTCGGCTCTGCGCACCGGGCACTTCCCCGCGATCGGCGTGCCGTGCCTGTTCATCTCGGGCACTCGCGACGCTTTCGGCAGCCCCGCCGAGCTGGAGGCCGCCACGGCGGAGATCCCGGCACCGGTCACCCACCGCTGGGTGGAGGGCAAGGACCACGCCTTGCGGGGGGCGGACGACGCCGTGTGCGACGCCGCCCTCGAATGGCTCGCTCAGCTGTAGCAGGCCAGGAGCTCGGCGTAGGTCGCCGCGGCGTCGACCAGGCGGTCCACCTCGACGAACTCGTCGTCTCCATGGGCCTGGTCGATCCGCCCGGGCCCGCAGACCACCGCCGGTATCCCGGCCTGGTTGCGGACGAAGCGGGCGTCGGTGGTGAACGGCATTCCGATCACCGACGGCACCCGTCCGGTGGCGCGGACAACCGCTTCTCCCACCTGCTTCACCCAAGGGTCGTCGGGGGGCATCTCGCTCGCCTCCCCGAAGGTGTCGAGCTCGATGCGGTACCTGAGCCCCTCAACCCCGGCCTGGTCGATCCTGCGGACGATCTCGGCCTCGGTGGACTCCGCCGTCGCGCCCGGAAGCACCCGCCTGTCGACACCCAGCACGCAGGTCTCGGCGACGGTGTTGAACGCCGAGCCGCCTTCGATGGTGCCGACGTTCGCCGTGGGCCTGCCCAGCAGGTGGTGCTCCCCGCCGCCGAAGTCGGCGGCGTGCAGGGCCAGCACCAGGCGGGCGGCGTGCTCGATCGCCGACACCCCCTCGCGTGGCCGGCTGCCGTGGCCGGGCCGGCCAAAGACGTGGATGCGTGCCTGCCACAGGCCCCGCTCGGCCACGCACAGGTCCAAGTCGGTCGGTTCGGGAACCAGGCAGGCGTCGCCGCGGACAAGCCCCCGCTCGAGGAGCGCCTGGGTGCCCAGCCGCCCGCCGCGTTCCTCGTCGGCGACCAGGTGGAACGTGACGTCGCAAGCCGGCGCCACCCCCGCCCGGTCCAAGGCGTCGAGAGCGGCGATGGCGGCCGCCACACCGCCCTTCATGTCGGCGCTGCCCCGGCCGTAGAGTCTCCCGTCGACGACGGTCGGGTCGAAAGGGTCGTGGGTCCATGCCGCCGCGTTGACGGGGACCACGTCGAGGTGGCCGTTGACGATCAGGCGCGGACGGCCGGGGCGGGGGCCTTCCGGGTGGGGGAGCTCGGCTACCAGCGACACCCGCCCCGGGGCCGGCTCGAGCCTCGTCCAGGACGCTCGGCGGGAGGCCAGGGCGTCGCGGAGCACCTGCTCGATGGGCGCCTCGCCGCCGGGCGGGTTGCGGGTGTCGACGGCGACGAGCTGCTTGGTCAGCTCAACCAGCCGCCCGGCGTCGACGTGCCCGCGCATGTCCTCGAGACTACGGCAAGCGGGGCCGTCCTAGTGTGGGCGGCTCGCGATGAGCCAGCGCCGGGACAGGGACCCTGACCGCCTCTTCGAAGCCGCCCGCTCGGGCGACCGAGGCGCGCTCGGAAGACTGCTGTCGCTCGTCGAGTCGGGCGGCGAGGCGGCCCGGCGGGTCGGCCGCTTGGCGTTCGCCGCCGCCCAGGCGGACCAGGTGGTCGGCGTCACCGGCGTGCCCGGCGCCGGCAAGTCGACGTTGACCGACCGGTTGATCGCCGCCGCCCGCGCCGAGGGGCACCTGGTCGGGGTGCTGGCGGTGGACCCGAGCTCCCCCTACTCGGGCGGGGCGATCCTCGGCGACCGGATCAGGATGCAGGGCCACGCCCTCGACGAGGGGGTGTTCATACGGTCCATGGCCACCAGGGGGCACCTGGGCGGGCTGGCGCTGGCAGCCCCTGAGTGCATCCGGCTCCTCGCCGCCACCGGCCGGTCGCTGGTGCTGGTCGAGACGGTCGGTGTCGGCCAGGTCGAGGTCGAGGTGGCCGGCGCGGCCGACACGACCGTCGTCGTAGTCAACCCCGGCTGGGGCGACGCCGTGCAGGCAGCCAAGGCGGGGCTGCTCGAGGCGGGCGACGTCTTCGTGGTGAACAAGGCGGACCGCCCCGGAGCCGCCGAAGCCCGGAGGGATCTCGAGTCGATGCTGGACATGAACCCGGCGATGGGGAGCTGGCGGCCGCCGGTCGTGCTCACCGACGCCACCTCCGGTGATGGGGTGCAGCAGTTGTGGGCCGAGATCCGCCGGCACCGCAGCCACATGGAAGCGACCGGGGAGCTGGAGGGCCGCCGCCAGCAGCGGCTGGTCGAAGAGCTCCACCGCATCCTCGTCGCCCGCCTGGAGGAGGAGGTCCGCAGCAGGGAGCAGGGCGCGATCTACGACTCGGTCAGGCGCGACCTGCTCGCCCGGGCGATCGACCCCTACGAGGCGGCCGAACGGCTGGCCGTAGCCGACTAGCCGGCGCTAGGCCCAGGCGACGCAGCCGAGCTCGAGCGGGTTCACCAGGTCGGGATGGGCGGGCACGACGCGAACGGTGTAGCCGTGGCGGCCCGAGCGGTCGCAGGTGAAACGGCCCGAGTAGCGGGCGGGTCCCCCCCGACCCGCCAGGCCGGGGCTGAGCTCCAAGCGCACCACCGAGGCGCCGGCCAGCTCGTCGCCGCTGACCACCGGTCCGTGCAGCAGCTCGACGGCGACGTCGTCGGGGGTGAGCGACCCCAGCTCCACGACCACGGTCACCTGCTTTTCCGAGCCGAGGTCGACCACGCCGAGGGCGTCGTCGGCGACCACGTCGACGACCTTCACCTCCGCCCAGGCGTCGGCCACCCGGCGCTTCCAGGCGGCCAGCGCCCTGCCGCGCGCGTACCCGCCGGCCGACAGGGCGCCGGCCTGGATGGCCGTCGGCTCGTACATCTCCGCCACGTAGTCGCGCACCATCCGGGTGGCCATCACCTTCGGGCCGAGGGAGCGCAGCGACGCCTTGACCCGGGTCAGCCACCCGCGGGGGAAGCGGCCCCCGCCCCGGTCGTAGTAGAGGGGGATGATCTGGTTCTCGAGGATCTCGAAAAGGCTGTTGGCCTCCACCTCGTCGCGGTGGGCCAGGTCGGCGATGTGCTCGGCGGACGTTATCGCCCACCCGTTCTCCCCGTCGAACATTTCGTCCCACCAGCCGTCGAGGATCGAGCAGTTGAGCGCCCCGTTCAGCGCCGCCTTCTCGCCGCTGGTGCCGCTGGCCTCCATCGGCCGGCGCGGCGTGTTCAACCACACGTCGCTGCCCTGGTAGAGCATGCGGGCCACCGAGATGTCGTAGTCTTCGACGAAGGCCACCCGGTGGCGCACGGTCGGGTCGCGCGAGAAGCGGACGATCTCGGCGATCATCTCCTTGCCCAGGTCGTCGGCGGGGTGCGCCTTGCCGGCGAAGACCAGCTGCAGCGGGCGCGCCTCGTCGAGCAGCAGCGACCGGAGCCGGTCGGGCTGGGAGAGGAGGAGGGTGGCGCGTTTGTAGGTGGCGAAGCGCCGGGAGAAGCCGACGATCAAGTAGCGAGGGTCGAGCACCTCGTCGGTCCAGCGGGTGTCGCTGTCGGGGGCGCCCTGTTCGCCGAGCGAACGGCGCAGCCGGGCTCGCACGAAGCTGACGAGAGCGTCGCGGCCCTGCTCGCGCACCCGCCAGAGCTCGTCGTCTCGGGCGTCGTCGATGCCCGCCCACTCGTCCTGGCCGGCCTCGTCCCAGGCGGGCGAGACGTACTTGGAGAGCAGGTCGTCCATCTGCGAGGAAACCCAGGTGCGCCCGTGCACGCCGTTGGTGATCGACGTGATCGGGACCTCCTCGGCGGGCACCGGCGGCCAGAGCCCCTGGAACATCTCCCGGCTGGTCCGCCCGTGCAGCTGGGACACCCCGTTGGACCGGCCGGCGAGGCGCACCCCCATCACCGCCATGTTGAACGGCTCGTCGGGGTCCTCCCCGGGGAAGTGCCCGAGCGACATGAGCGTGTCGATCGACACGCCGCACTCCTCCGCCCACCCGGAGAAGTACCGCTCCATCAGCTCCCGGCCGAAACGGTCGATCCCGGCAGGGACAGGGGTGTGGGTGGTGAACACGGTCGCTGCTCTCACCGCTTCTATGGCCTCGTCCCAGGAGAGCCCCTCGGTGCTCATCAGGCGGCGGATCCTCTCCAGGCCGAGGAAGCCGGCGTGCCCCTCGTTGGTGTGGAACACCTGGGTCTCCACACCCATCGCGTCGAGCGCCCGCACGCCGCCCATGCCGAGCAGGATCTCCTGGCGGATCCGGTGCTCGGACCCTCCCCCGTAGAGGCGGTCGGTGACCGAGCGCAGCTCCGGCTCGTTGGGGTCCACGTCGGCGTCGAGCAGGAAGAGCTTCACCCTGCCGACGGAGGCCAGCCACACCTGAGCCTCGAGGTGCTCCCCGGCCAGGTCGACCGACACCCGGACGCCGTCGACCAGCTCCAGCGCCATGGCGTGCGGGTCGAGGACGGGGTAGCGCTCCTCCTGCCAGCCGTCGGCGTCGAGGTGCTGGCGGAAGTAGCCCAGCCGGTACATGAGGCCCACGCCGACCAGGGGGACGCCGAGGCTGCTCGCAGCCTTCAGGTGGTCGCCGGCGAGCACTCCGAGGCCGCCGGAGTACTGGGGGAGCGCCTCGGCGATGCCGAACTCCGGGGAGAAGTAGGCGACCTGGCGCAGCGGGCTGGTGCCGCGGTTGTGGAACCAGCGGGGGCTCTCCAGGTGCCGGCGGAGCTCGGCGTGCATCTCGCCGAGGAACCCCATGAAAGCGGGGTCGGCGGCGAGCTGGTCGAGGCGCTCCCGGCCCACCAGGTTGAGCAGCCGCACCGGGTCGTGGAAGGAGACCTCCCAGATCTGCGGGTCGACCCAGCGGAAGAGGTCCCGGGTCCGGTCGTCCCACGACCAGCGCAGGTTGAACGCCAGCTCCTGCAACGGCCCGAGCGCCTCGGGCAGCCGGGCGCGCACGGTGAAGCTGCGCAGGGCTCTCATCGGGGGCAACCTAGCGCGCCGCGCCGCCCCGCCTGGCGCCGGCAGGGCGCGCGGCCGGTAGCGGGATTTTCGCCGCTTGGCTGCGGGGTAGCTTGGCTGTCATGCCCCGACAGAGCACGACGAGGGCGGGCCGGGGGATCAGGACCCCGCCGGGGGACGCCGGCCTGAAGCGCCTGGTCGTCGAGGACGTGCGGCCGCGCACCCCTTGCTACCGCCACTTCGCCAAGGCGGTCCAGGGCGAGCGGGTGCGGGTCAGCGCGGTGATGTTCCGCGACGGCCACGACCCGATCGACGGGCGGGCGCTTCTCTACGCCGAGGGCCGGGACCAGCCGGTCGACGTCGCCCCGCTGCGCCCCCTCGGCAACGACGAGTGGGAGGCCTTCGTCACCCCGACGTCGGTCGGGCCGCACCGGGTCGAGGTGCAGGGCTGGACGGTCCGCTTCGGCATGAGCGGGCCGACCCTCGACGTGGACAGCGCCCTCGACTTGACCACATCCGACCCGTCGCCGCTGTGGGTGGACCGTGAGCGGGCGCTGGTCGGCGCCTGGTACGAGCTGTTCCCCCGCTCTTACGGCGGCCTCAAAGGGGTCCTCCCGCGGGTCCCGGAGCTGGCCACGCTGGGCTTCGACGTGCTGTACCTGCCGCCGATCCACCCGATAGGCCACACGTTCAGGAAGGGGCCGAACAACACGCTCGAAGCGGGCCCCGACGATCCGGGCAGCCCGTGGGCGATCGGCAGCGAGGAGGGCGGCCACACGGCCATCCACCCCGACCTCGGCACCGAGGACGACCTGGTGGCGCTCATCGCCGAGCTCGGGGCCAACGGCATGGAGCTGGCGCTCGACTACGCGCTTCAGTGCTCCCCCGACCATCCGTGGGTCACCGAGCACCCACAGTGGTTCCACCACCGCCCCGACGGCACGATCGCCTGCGCCGAGAACCCGCCGAAGGTCTACCAGGACATCTACCCGCTCAACTTCTGGCCCGAGCCTGAGTCGGAGCGGGCCGCCATGTGGGAGGCGTGCAAGGCGATCCTCGACCACTGGATCTCCTTCGGCGTGCGCATCTTTCGCGTCGACAATCCCCACACCAAGCCGATGGCCTTCTGGGAGTGGGTGATAGAGCAGGTCCACGCCGAGCACCCCGAAGTGGTGTTCCTCGCCGAGGCGTTCACCCGCCCCCACGTCATGGCCCGCCTCGCCGAGGCGGGGTTCAGTCAGAGCTACACGTATTTCACGTGGAGGACCGAGCGCGACGGCGAAGAGGGCCTGTGGGCCTACATGGAGGAGCTGGCCCACGGGCCCAAGGCGGACTACATGAGACCCAACTTCTGGCCCAACACGCCTGACATCCTGTCCGGGCCGCTGCGCGACGGGCCGCCCAGCGCCTTCGCCCTCCGCTATGTCCTGGCGGCGACACTGTCACCTTCGTACGGCATCTACAGCGGCTACGAGCTCTACGAGAACCGCCCGGCGTCGCCGAACAACGAGGAGTACCTCGACTCGGAGAAGTACCAGATCGTCGAGCGCGACTTCGGCCGGCCAGGGACGCTCGCCCCGTTGATCGAGGCGGTCAACAGGATCCGCCGCCGCCACCCGGCGTTCTCGCGCCTGCGCTCCATCTGGATGCACCCGACGACCAACCCGAACCTCTTCGCCTACTCCAAGGTGAGCGACGACGGCGACGACCGGGTGCTCGTCGTGGTGAACCTCGACCCGTGGCACCCCCAGGACGGGATGGTCAGCCTCGACCGCCCCGAACTGGGCCTCCCGCCGCGGGGACCGTACCTCGTTTACGACGAGCTGTCCCACGAGACCTGGACCTGGTCGGGGCACCAGGCCTACGTGAGGCTGGACCCCGTCGTGCGCGTCGCCCACATTTTTTCCCTGAACCTGGTGGACAGGGTGTGAGCTCCTGGTTCCAGACGGCTGTCTTCTACGAGGTGCTCGTCCGCGGCTTCTACGACGCCAACGGGGACGGCAGCGGCGACCTGGCGGGGCTCACCTCCAAGCTCGACTACCTGCAATGGCTCGGCGTCGACTGCCTGTGGCTGCTGCCGATCTACCAGTCGCCGCTTCGCGACGGCGGCTATGACATCAGCGACTTCTGGACCATCCTCCCCGAGTACGGGGACCTGGCCGACGCCGTGAACCTGATCGAGGAGGCCCACAAGCGGGGGATCCGCATCATCGCCGACCTGGTCGTCAACCACACGTCGGACCAGCATCCCTGGTTCCAGGAGTCCCGCCTCGACACGACCAACGCCCGCGCCGACTGGTACGTGTGGTCCGACGACGAGGAGAGGTACAAGGACGCTCGGATCATCTTCGTCGACACGGAGAAGTCCAACTGGACCTTCGACGCGCAGCGCGGGCAGTTCTACTGGCACCGGTTCTTCTCCCACCAGCCCGACCTCAACTACGACAACCCCGAGGTCGCCGACACCATGATCGACGTCTGCCGCTACTGGCTCGACATCGGTCTCGACGGCTTCCGCCTCGACGCCGTGCCGTACCTGTTCGAACGCGACGGCACCAACTGCGAGAACCTTCCCGAGACCCACGAGTACCTGCGTAGGCTGCGCAAGGAGGTGGACGCCCTCTACCCGGGCAGGGTCCTCTTGGCCGAGGCGAACCAGTGGCCGGAGGACGTGGTCGAGTACTTCGGCGACGGCGACGAGTGCCACATGTGCTTCCACTTCCCGGTGATGCCCCGCATGTTCATGGCCGTCCGGCGCGAGCAGAGGTACCCGATAACCGAGATCCTCGCGCGCACGCCGCAGATCCCCCCCGGCTGCCAGTGGGGCATCTTCCTCCGCAACCACGACGAGCTGACCCTCGAGATGGTCACCGACGAGGAGCGCGACTACATGTGGGCCGAGTACGCCAAGGACCCGCGGATGAAGCGCAACATCGGGATCGGCCGACGCCTCGCCCCGCTCGTCGACGGGGACCGGCGGGTAGCAGAACTGCTTCACGCCCTCCTGTTCTCCTTCCCCGGCTCCCCGATCCTCTACTACGGCGACGAGATCGGAATGGGCGACAACATCTACCTGGGCGACCGCGACGGCGTGCGCACGCCGATGCAGTGGTCGCCGGACCGCAACGCGGGCTTCAGCAGGGCGGACTTCGCCCAGCTGTACCTGCCGCCGTTGATGGACCCTGTCTACGGCTACCAGGCGGTCAACGTCGAGGCCCAGATGCGCAACCCCAGCTCGATCCTGCACTGGATGAAGCGCATGCTCGAGGTCCGCAAGCAGCACCCCGTCTTCGGCACCGGCAGCTTCGAGGTGATAACCGTCGACAACCCCTCGGTGCTCGCCTATGTGCGCTCGGCGGTCGAGCCGGAGGACGGAGCGGCCGCCCCCGTTGAAGGCGCCGATCCCGATGCCACCGCTTCGCGCCCCGACATCGTGCTCTGCGTCTGCAACCTGTCCAAGCTCGCCCAGCCGGCCGAGCTTCCGCTGCAACGCTGGGAGGGGAAGATCCCCATCGAGCTGCTAGGCCGGGTTCCTTTCCCGCGCATCGGCGAGCTGCCCTACTTCGTGACCCTCGCGCCCTACGGCTTCTACTGGTTCGAGCTGGTGGACCCACCCGGGAGGGGTTCACCGGCGGCAGAAGGAGGAGGCTGAAAGTGCTGAGCGACTGGCCGGCCGACCTGCAGGCTGCGCTTCCCGGCTACCTGGCCGCACAGCGGTGGTTCTCCGGGGCCGAACCTCCCCCCGCCGAAGCGGTGCGCACAGCCAGCAGCCGGCGACTGTGGAGCGACGGGCACGCCAGGGAGCTCTGGCAGGTGCTGGTCGGCGTCGGCGAAGCCGTGTACCAGCTGGTGCTCGGCGTGCGCCCGGCGGGCGAGCCGGCCGAGTTCCTGCAAGGGCGGGACAAAGCGGTTCTGGGCTCGGTCGAGGGCGTATACGTCTACGACGCCGTGTGGGATCCCGAGCTGGCGAAGACCCTGCTCGAGGTGATCTCGGGCGGTTCGCAGAAAGCCGACCGGAGCCGGCCTATGGGCGCCGAGCAGTCGAACAGCTCGCTCGTCTTCGACGATCGGCTGATCCTCAAGCTGTTCCGCCGGCTCCGGCCCGGCCGCAACCCGGACGTCGAGGTCACCACCGCGCTGGCCTCGGCGGGTTTCGGCCACGTCGCCGCGCCTCTCGTCGAGTGGCGCGACGACGAGTACGACTTCGCCTTCGGCCAGCAGTACCTAGCAGGCGGCACCGAGGGCTGGGCGCTGGCGCTCACCTCGCTGCGCGACCTGTACACGGGCGCTGCCGGAGCTCCCGCCGAGGCCGGCGGCGATTTCGCCGCGGAAGCGGCCCGGCTCGGCAGGGTGACCGCCGAGATGCACGTGGCCCTGCGCGACGTGTTCGGACAGGCGCAGAAAGGAGACGCCCAGCGCTCCTGGCAGGCGATGGTCCATGGGCTTCCCGCCCGGCTGGAAAGGGCCGGCCCCGCACTGGAGGACGCCGCCGGGCCGCTGCTCGAGCGCCTGAGCGCCGTGCCCGATCCCGGCCCGGCGATCCGGGTCCACGGCGACTTCCATCTGGGTCAGGTGATGAGGACCGACCTCGGCTGGTACGTGCTTGACTTCGAGGGGGAGCCGGCGAGGCCGCTGGAGGAGCGCCTGGCACCGGCGTCGCCCTACAAGGACGTGACGGGGATGCTCCGCTCGCTGCACTACGCGTCGAGGCACGCCCTGGTGGAGCGGGCGGTGGACGACTGGGTGGAGATGCTCCCGGCCGCCGAGGCGTGGGAGGCGCACAACCGCCAGGCTTTCCTCGACGGCTACAGCTCCTGTCCCCGGATCGGGGAGCTGCTGCCCGACCCGGCTTCCTCGCCGGCGGTGATGGTCGGCTACGAGCTGGACAAGGCCCTGTACGAACTGGAGTACGAGCGTGCGCACCGGCCCGAGTGGGTATCCATCCCCATGGACGCCTTGGAGCGGCTGGTCGCCGGGACCTCGTGAAAGGAGGCGATCGTGGCTGACAGAGAGCTGGAGCTGATCGTCGCCGGGCGCCACAGTGACCCCCACCGGGTGCTGGGGCTGCACGGCGGCGTGGTGCGCGCCTACCGCCCCGACGCCGCCGGCATGCGCCTGCTCTGCGACGGGCAGGTCACCGAGATGAAGATGGTCCACCCGGCGGGGGTGTTCGAAGGGCGCTTGGACTGCGAAGGCGACGACACCCTCTACGAGCTGGAGGCCGTCTACCGTCGCGGCGGCCAGGAGTCGACCTTCCGGTTCCACGACGCCTACCGCGCCTGGCCCACGCTCGGGGAGATGGACATCTACCTCTTCGGGGAGGGCCGCCACCACCGCCTGTGGGAGGTGCTCGGCGCCCACCCGAGGGTGCATGACGGTCTGGCGGGAGTGTCGTTCGCCGTTTGGGCGCCCAACGCCAAAGCGGTGCGGGTCGTCGGGGACTGGAATCTCTGGGACGGCCGGGTGCACCAGATGCGCTCCCTCGGCGCTTCGGGCGTGTGGGAGCTGTTCATCCCCGGGGTGGAGCCCGGCGCCCGCTACAAGTACGAGCTGGTCACGGCCGACGAGCGCCTGGTGCTGAAGACCGACCCGATGGCGTTCCAGATGGAGCAGCCGCCGGCGACGGCGAGCGTCGTCGCCGCGCCCTCCCGCCACAGATGGGCTGACTCGCAGTGGCTGGCCGAAAGGGCGGAGGCCGACCTTCTGCACCGGCCGATGGCCGTCTACGAGATGCACCTGGGATCGTGGCGCCACACCGACGACGGGGCCGGCGGCCGGCGCCCGCTCACCTACCTGGAGCTGGCAGAAACGCTGCCTGGATATCTGGCGGGTATGGGTTTCACCCACGTCGAGCTCATGCCAGTCGCCGAGCACCCTTTCAGCGGGTCGTGGGGATACCAGGTCTCCGGCTACTACGCCCCGACTTCTCGCTACGGCACACCCGACGATTTCCGGGCGCTGGTGGACGCCCTGCACCAGGCGGGCATCGGGGTGATCGTCGACTGGGTGCCCGCCCACTTCCCACGCGACGAGTTCGCCCTCGCCCGCTTCGACGGCACGCACCTCTACGAGCACGCCGACCCCCGCCAGGGGGAGCACCCCGACTGGGGGACGCTGATCTTCAACTTCGGGCGCAACGAGGTGCGCAACTTCTTGATCGCCAACGCCCTCTACTGGATCGAGGAGTTCCACGTCGACGCCCTGCGGGTCGATGCCGTCGCGTCCATCCTCTACCTGGACTACTCCCGCCAGCCGGGCCAGTGGGTGCCCAACCGCTTCGGCGGGAGGGAGAACCTGGAGGCCGTCTCGTTCCTGAAGGAGGTCAACGAGACCGTGTTCGGACTGCACCCCGGCGTCACGGTCATAGCCGAGGAGTCGACCGCCTGGCCGGGTGTTTCGCGCCCCACCTACCTGGGCGGGCTCGGGTTCGGGTTCAAGTGGAACATGGGATGGATGCACGACACCCTCGACTACTTCCACCACGACCCCGTCCACCGCCGCTACCACCACCACGAGCTGACCTTCGGTTTGCTCTACGCCTGGTCGGAGAACTTCGTCCTGCCCCTCTCCCATGACGAGGTGGTGCACGGCAAGGGCTCGCTGCTCAACAAGATGCCCGGTGACCGCTGGCAGCAGCTGGCGAACCTGCGGGCTCTTTACGCGTGGATGTGGGCGCACCCGGGCAAGAAGCTGCTGTTCATGGGTGCCGAGCTCGCGCCCGAGCGGGAGTGGAACTATGAGACGGAGCTCGACTGGTGGATCCTCGACAGCTGGGAGCAGCACCGGGGCGTCGCCTCGCTGCTGCGCACCCTGAACGGTCTCTACCGAGAGCTGCCCGCGCTTTGGAGGCGCGACGACCAGCCGGAGGGCTTCGAATGGGTGGACGCCGACGACTCCGACCAGAGCGTCCTGTCGTTCCTGCGTCTCGACGGCTCAGGGGAGACGATGCTCTGCGTCGCCAACCTCACCCCCTTGCCCCGCCACGGCTACCGCGTCGGGCTGCCCTCCGCCGGCCGCTGGAGGGAGATCCTCAACACCGACGCCGCGGAGCTGGGCGGCAGCGGCGTCGGCAACCTCGGCGGGGTGGACGCAGAGGAGGTCCCCTGGCACGGCCGGCCCTACTCCGCCCCGATGACCCTGCCCCCCCTGGCGGTCCTGTGGTTCAAGCCGGAGGCCAGCGTCCTCGAAGCGTGAGGACGGCCACCGAGGGTGGACGCGCCTGTCCGTCTCTTGCGGGCGTGAAGCTCGGCTGGGCGGAAACGCTGCCGTCGCCTAGGCGTGGGCGGCGATCTCGCTCTGAAGCCCCTCCGCCGCCCGCTCGGGGGGCACGACGTTGATCAGCACGCCGGAGCCCATCTCGAAGCCGCCGCGCGTCGAGATCTTCGGCACCAGGTGCACGTGCCAGTGGAAATCGGCTTTGGCGCGGAACGGCGCCGAGTGGAACATGATGTTGTAGGCGACGTCGCCGAGCCTGCCGCGAAGGCACGACAGGGCGAGCGCAACCGAACGCCCGACCGCCGAGAGGTCCTCGTCGTCGGCGTCGTGGAGATGGGGTTCGTGGACGCGAGGGACGAGGAGCATCTCATAGGGGGTGCCGCTCCAGAAGGGGCAGAGGACCATGACCCTCTCGTCGGCGTAGACGACCCGGTGGGCGGCCTCCTCCTCCGCTTCGACGGTGGCGCAGAGCAGGCAGTTGCCCTGGAATCGGGCGAAGCCGGCCAGCTCGTTGGCCGCCTCTCCGGGGATGAACGGCATGGACAGGAGCTGACCGTGCGGGTGCTCGATGGAGGCCCCCGCCTCGCGTCCGCAGTTGACGACCGCCTGGCTGTAGCGCAGCCCGGGGATGGCCGAGTGCTCGGCCATGCGGTCCCTGATCGCCAGCATGATCTGGGCGGAATGCTCGGGGCCGATATCGGCCCAGCTGACGTTGTGGTCGGGGGAGAGGACGACGACGTCGTGCACGCCGCTGGCGGGAGCCTGGGTGAACACCGGCCCGAGGTGGGAGACGACCATCGGCTCGTTGCCGCTGAACGCCGGGTAGAGGTTCCCCACCACCCGAACCTCCCACTCGCCGCTCGGACCCAGCCGTTCGAGCACCGGCGGCACGTCGGGCTCGTGGCCGGGGCAGAACGGGCACGGGCGCAGCGGGTCGTCCTCCACGGGAAGGCGGCGGGGGAGGAAATCGGAGGGTCGCTGCGCGCGCTCGCCGGCGATCACGACCCACCGGCCGGTCATCGGGTCGAGCCTTAGCTGGCTCACGCCAACCCAGGATAGTTGCTAGCAGGTGCCACTCCCGCGACGGTACCGCTGCCGCCGCCGTATGGGGCGCGCCCCGGTAGCGTACGGGTCGTGACCGTCTACCTCGACCACGCAGCGGGCAGCCCGCTGCGCTGCGAGGCCGCCGCGGCGATGCAGGAGTGGATCACCGGCGCCTTCGGCAACCCGTCGGGGGGCCACCACGTCGCCCGCCGTGCCCGCGCCGCCGTCGACGAGTCGAGGGACCGCGTAGCCGAGTTCCTCGGGGTCCAGCCGGGTGGCGTCGTGTTCACATCCGGTGGCACCGAGGCTGACAACCTGGCCGTGCTCGGCCCCCTCCTGGCCGGCCGCCGCGGGGCTGTGGTGGTGAGCGCCGTGGAGCACCCCGCCGTCCTCGAAGCGGCCCGTGCCAGCGGCCGGGAGGTGAGGGTCGCTGCCGTCGGGCCCGACGGCAGGGTGGAAGCCGAGCAGCTGCGCAAGGTTGTGGACAAAGACGTGGCCGTCGTGTCGGTACAGCTCGCCAACCACGAGACCGGCGTGGTGCAGGACATCCCGGGGTTGGCGGCGAGGGTCCGCAAATGGGCTCCTGGCGCCGTGTTCCACACCGACGCCGTTCAGGGGGCGCCATGGCTGCCGCTTCCCGAAGCGACGGCCGGCGCCGATCTGGTGACAATAAGCGCTCACAAGCTGGGCGGCCCCCAGGGGGCGGGGGCGCTGGGGATCCGCGGCGCGGTGGAGGTCGCGCCGGTGATCCGCGGCGGCGGCCAGGAAGGGGAGCGGAGGAGCGGTACCCACAACGTGGCTGCGATAGTCGGCTTGGCCGCCGCCGTCGGCTCGCTGGACCTGTCGTGCGCGACGGCGGTCGCCGCGCGGCGCGACCGGTTGTGGACAGCCATCTCCGGGTCGCTGGAGGGCGCGGTACGCACTGGGGCCGGGTCGCCTCTCGTGCCCGGCCACCTGCACCTGCGGATACCGGGCGCCGACAGCGAGTCGATGGTGTTCCTCCTCGACGAGGCGGGGGTGTGCGCGTCTGCCGGAGCCGCCTGCGCCAGCGGGGCGGCCGAGCCGAGCCCGGTGCTGCTCGCCATGGGCGTCGACAAGTCGGAGGCGGGGTGCGCGCTGCGCCTCACCCTCGGGCCGTCGACGACAGACGCCGATGTCGACGCTGCAGCCGCGGCGGTGGTCGCCGCCGCCTTGACGTTGCAAGAGGACTGACAGATGAAGGTGCTCGTGGCCATGTCTGGCGGTGTGGACTCTTCGGTGGCGGCGGCGCTGGCCCTGGCGGGCGGCCACTCGGTGGTAGGCGCGACGATGAAGCTTTGGGGCGGGCCCGCAGACCGCGGATGCTGCTCGGTCTCCGACGTCGACGACGCCCGCAGGGTCGCCCAGCAGCTCGGCATCGCCCACCACGTGTTCAACTTCTCCGCCGACTTCGAGCGCCACGTCGTCGAGCCCTACGTGGCCGACCACGCGGCCGGGGCGACGCCCAACCCCTGCATCGAGTGCAACCGCCACGTCAAATTCGACAGTTTCCTGCGGCGGGCACTGCGGCTCGGCTTCGACGCGGTGGCGACCGGGCACCACGCGAGAGTGGTCCGCGACCCCGACGGCTCGTGGTCCTTGCGCCGCGGAGCCGACGCGGCGAAAGACCAGTCCTACGTCCTGCACATGCTCGGCCAGGAGCAGCTCGCCCGGGTCCTCCTGCCCGTCGGGGAGATGACCAAGGCGGAGGTGCGCGCCGAGGCGGCCAGGCTGGGTTTGCGGACTGCGGCCAAGGCGGACAGCCAGGACGTGTGCTTCATCTCCTCCGCCGCGGGGCGCGCCGCCTTCCTGGCCGAGCGGATGGCGCTGCACCCCGGCCGGGTCGTGGACCGCGCCGGCAGGACGCTCGGCGAGGTGGAGGCGGTCGAGCTGGTCACCGTCGGCCAGCGCAGAGGGCTCGGAGCGGCCGCCGGGCGCTACGCCGTCGAGGTGGACGTCGCCCGGCGCACCGTCACCGCCGGCACGGCGGACGAGCTGATGGTCAGCTCGGTCCCCGTCGGGCCGCCGGCGTGGGTGGCCGGGGCGCCCGACCCCGCCGAGGACCTGGAGGTGCAGACCAGCGCCCACGGCACCCCGGTGCCCGCCCGCTGGCACCCCGCTCCGGGCAGCGCGCCCGGAGGCGTGGCCGGCCGGGTGCTCACCGCCTCGCCCATCCGCCGGGTCGCACCAGGCCAGAGCGTCGTGCTCTACCGGGGGGACAGGGTGGTCGGCGGCGCCGTGGCGGCGCCCGCCTGACCGCGCCGCGCGGGCGGGCCACACCGGGGCCGCAAGGGTACGTTGAGAAGGTGGCCAGCCCGGACCCCTCCCACGGCGCCGACCCCGCCGAGCGCGCCGCGTGGGCGGAACGTGCGGCGGAGCTGCGCGAGCTGATCGAGTACCACAGCCACAGGTACTACGTCGAGGACGACCCGGAGATCACCGACGCAGAGTTCGACGCGCTGGTCGACGAGCTCGCCGCCCTCGAAGCAGAGCACCCCGAGCTGTCGAGGGAGGGTTCGCCCACCCAGAAGGTGGGCGGGGAGGCTTCCACGCTCTTCGCCGCCGTCCGCCACCTCACGCCGATGATGTCGCTGGACAAGACGACGAGCTACGAGGAGCTGCTCGCCTGGGCCAAGCGCATGGACCGCTTCATAAGCGGCGAGGTCGCCTACACCTGCGAGCTGAAGATCGACGGCCTGGCGATGAGCCTCCTCTACAAAGAGGGGAAGCTCGCCCGGGCGGCCACCCGGGGTGACGGCGAGGTGGGGGAGGACGTCACCGCCAACGTACTCACCGTCGCGGCGATCCCGGCCGCCCTCGCCGGCCCTGCCCCCGACACCGTCGAGGTGCGAGGCGAGATCTACATGCCCATCAGCGCCTTCGAGGAGCTCAACCGCCGACAGGCCGAGGGGGGCGGACGGACGTTCATCAACCCCCGCAACGCCGCGGCGGGCTCCCTGCGCCAGAAGGACCCTGCGGTCACCGCGACCCGGGAGCTGGCCTTCTGGGCCTACCAGCTGGGAGCGGTCGAGGGGGGCCCCCGCTTCGCCCGCCACAGCGAGACCCTCGAGTGGATGCGGGAGGCCGGGCTCCCGGTCAACCCCAACATCGAGCTCGTCCACGGGCTGGAGGAGGTCGACGCCTACTGCCGGCGGTGGCTCGAGAGGCGCCACTCCATCGACTACGAGATAGACGGGGCGGTCGTCAAGGTGGACGACCTGGCCCAGCAGCGCGAGCTCGGCTCGACCTCCCGGGCGCCGCGCTGGGCGATCGCCTACAAGTTCCCCCCGGAGGAGAAGACCACCAAGCTGCGGGACATCATGGTCTCGATCGGGCGCACCGGTAAGGCCACCCCCTTCGCCGTCCTCGAACCGGTCAACGTGGGGGGCGCAACCGTCTCGCTGGCCACGCTCCACAACGAGGACCAGGTCCGCCTGAAAGACGTCCGTCCCGGCGACACCGTCGTCGTGCGCCGGGCGGGGGACGTCATACCCGAGGTGCGGGGGCCGGTCCTGTCGTTGCGGCCCCCCGGCCTGCCGGAGTGGCGCTTCCCGCGCTCGTGCCCGGCGTGCGGGGAGCCCCTGGTCCGTCTCGAAGGCGAGAGCGACACCTACTGCGTCAACGAGCTCTGCCCCCAGCAGCGGGTGCAGCGCATCACCCACTTCGCCTCGCGCTCGGCGATGGACATCGAGCACCTAGGCGAGCGGACCGTGGTGCAGTTCGTCGACCTCGGCCTGCTCGAGGACGTGGCGGGCGTCTACAGCCTGGACTACGAGCGAATCTCCGGCCTGGAGGGATGGGCGGAGACGTCGGTCGCCAACTTGAGAGCGGCGGTCGAGGCGTCCAAGAGCCGCCCGCTGGCCAACCTGCTCGTCGGCCTTTCGATCCGGCATCTCGGCACCACCGGCAGCCAGCTGCTGGCCCGCCACTTCCGCCACCTGGACCGGATCATGGCTGCGAGCGCCGACGAGCTGGCCTCGGTCGAGGGGGTCGGGCCGGTCATCGGCGCCAGCGTCGCCAGGTTCTTCGCCACGCCGTCGAACCGGAGCGTCGTCGAGAGGCTCCGGGCGGCGGGGGTCAACTTCGAGGGCCCCGCCGGGCCCGAGGTACCACAGGTGCTCGCCGGCAAGTCCGTTGTCGTCACCGGCACGCTCGAGGGCTGGTCGCGCGAGGCCGCCGAGGAGGCGATCAAGGCGCGGGGCGGCAAGAGCCCCGGCAGCGTGTCCAAGAAGACGACGGCCCTGGTCGTGGGCTCCGACCCGGGTTCGGCCAAGCTGTCCAAGGCGCAGGAGCTGGGCGTGCCGGTCATAGACGAGGCGGGCTTCGCAGGGCTGCTCGCCACGGGGGAGCTGCCGGCGCGCCGAGCTCCGGGGTAGGCGGGAGGGTCCGCGTCGCGGGAGGGTCCGCGTGCCGCAGGGAAGCGGCCATTACCCTTCCCGGCGTGGCGACGTCTTCGCGCATCGCCGACTCGGTGGGGCGCGTCCTCGGGGGCCGCTACCGCCTGACCCGCCCCGTCGGGGTCGGCGCGTCGGCCCACGTCTACGCTGCCGACGACGTACGGCTCCGCCGCCGGGTGGCGGTCAAGGTGCTCCACCCGGCTCTCGCCGGCGAGGAGCCGTTCCTGCGCCGTTTTCGCGCCGAGGCGAGGGTTGTGGCGTCGCTGCGCCACGCCCACATCCTCCAGGTGTACGACTGGGGCGAGGACAGCGGCTCCCCGTACCTGGTGACCGAGCTGCTGGAGGGCGGCAGCCTGAGAGGCATGCTCGACCGGGGGGTGCGCCTCTCGCCGGCACAGGCCGCCTCGCTGGGGGCGGACGTCGCCGCCGCTTTGGACCACGCGCACCGTCAGGGCTTGGTCCACCGCGACGTCAAACCGGCGAACCTGCTTTTCGACGGCGACGGGAGGGTCGCCGTCGCCGACTTCGGCCTGGCCCGGGCGCTGGCCGAGGCGGCGTGGACCGAGCCGGCGGGCGCCGTCGTCGGCACCGCCCGCTACGCCGCGCCCGAGCAGGCGCAGGGCGAGCAGCTCGACGCCCGGGCCGACGTGTACAGCCTCGCCGTGGTGCTCGTCGAGGCGATGACCGGCCAGGTGCCTTTCACCGCCGACACGGCGATCGGCACGCTCATGGCGCGCGTCGGGCGCCCCCTGCCCGTGCCCGAGGAGGCGGGGCCGCTGAAGGGAGCTCTCGACGCTGCCGGCAGCCCGGACCCTGCTGGGCGCCCCGACGCCGGTGCCTTCGCCCGCGCCCTTCGCGAGGCCGCATCGCTGCTCCCGCCGCCGGCGCCGCTGCCGCTCGTCGACCTGTTCGAGCTCGGCGTGCTCGACCGGGACGACCTCGACCCCACCCGCCACCCGGGCGGCACCGAGCTGTTCGACGGGGAGCGGGCCGTCCCCTCGGCGCCGCCCCCCGCGCCCGGCGCCGAGCGCCCCTCGACCGCAGGGTCCCGCCGTCGCCGCAGGCGCTGGCCGTTCGTCGCCGCCGGCGCGCTGCTAGCAGCGGCAGCCGCCGCAGGGGCCTGGTACGGCCTGGTGGGTCTGCCGAAGCCGCTCGAAGCGGTGCCGTCGCTGGTGGGCGACACGGCTCGCGCCGCCGCCGCGGCGGCCGGGCGCGCCCATCTGCACCTGGCGGTGCGCGGCCGCGCCTACAACGCCCGTTACCGGGCGGGAGAGGTCGTGGCCCAGACGCCGTCGGGCGGCCGGATCCGCCAGGGCGGGACCTTGGCGGTCGTGCTGTCCCTCGGACCTCAGCCGGTGCCGGTCCCCACCGGCCTCGACGGGGACCTGCAGCCTGCGGCGGAGCAGGCGCTGGCCGCGCTCGGCCTGCGCTACGCCGTGGTCGATCAGACGTCGATGACCGTAGGCGCCGGGGAGGTGATCTCCTACCGCCCCGACTCGGGCACCTTGCTCCCGGGCCAGACGGTCACCCTGGTCGTGTCCGTGGGGAAGCCAAAGGTGGCTGTGCCGGCCGTATCCGGCACCTACGCCCAGGCGGCCGCCGCGCTTCAGGCCCAGGGGCTCGCCGCCGCCGAGGAGCAGGTCTACAGCGACACGGTCAAAGCGGGCCAGGTGGTCGCCACCGACCCGGCGGCCGGCACCGAGATCACCGTGGGCAGCACCGTAGCGGTCGAAGTGTCCAAAGGCCCTCACCTGGTGGCCGTCCCCGACGTCGCCGGCCAGTCGGTAGGTGCCGCCACGCAGGCGCTGCAGGCCGCCGGTTTCTCCGTGAGCGGCGTGACCGGCAACCCGCTGGGCACCGTGAGCCGCACGTCCCCCGCGGCGGGCGCCGAGGTGCTCTACGGCTCTTCGGTGCAGATTTTCACTTCCTGACCGGGCCGCCCGCCGGACCGGGTGTTGGTGTATCCTCGGCCCGGGAGGGGAGCGGCGTGCTGAGGCCGCGATCCCCAGCCGCTGCCGGTGCCGCCGCCCCCTCCCTTCCTCCCAGCCGGTGCGTCCGGTTCGTTCAGCCGCCGCTGACGTCCTGGGGCCGGGCGGAGCCGGCCGAGATGAACGGCATCATCGCCCTCAGGCTTTCGCCGACCTTCTCGATCGGGTGCTCCCGCCCGGCGGCGCGCAGCTGCTCGAAACGCTTGCGGCCGCTGCGGTTCTCCTCGATCCACTCCCGGGCGAACTCGCCGGACTGGATCTCGGCGAGGATCCTCTTCATCTCCTCGCGTACTGGCTCGCCGACCACCCGGGGCCCGCGGGTCAAGTCGCCGTACTCGGCGGTGTCGGAGATCGAGTAGCGCATGCCCGAAATGCCGTGCTCGTACATGAGGTCCACGATCAGCTTCACCTCGTGCAGGCACTCGAAGTAGGCGGACTCGGGCTGGTAGCCGGCTGCGACGAGCGTCTCGAAGCCGGCCTGGACGAGGGACGTGAGCCCACCGCAGAGGACGACCTGCTCGCCGAAGAGGTCGGTCTCGGTCTCCTCCTTGAAGGTGGTCTCGAGCACGCCCGCCCGGGTGGCGCCGATGGCGTCGGCGTAGGACAGGGCGAGGTCCCGGGCCTTGCCGGTGGCGTCTTGGGCCACGGCGATCAGCGCCGGGATCCCCCCGCCGCCCTCGTAGGTGCGTCGCAGCAGGTGGCCGGGGCCCTTGGGGGCGACCATCGCCACGTCCACCCCGGCGGGAGGGGAGATCTGGCCGAAGTGGATGTTGAAGCCGTGGGCGAAAAGGAGGGCGTCGCCCTCCTTCAGGCCCGGCGCGATTTCCGACTCGTAGATCGCCTTCTGCTCGGTGTCGGGGGCGAGGATCATCACCACGTCGGCCTCCCGGGCGGCGTCGCCCACGCTGGTCACCCGCAGCCCGGCCGCTTCGGCCTTGGGACGCGAAGCCGAGCCGTCCCGGAGGGCCACCCGCACGTCGACGCCCGAATCGCGCAGGTTGAGGGCGTGGGCGTGGCCCTGCGAGCCGTAGCCGATGATCGCCACCTTGCGCCCGGCGACGATGCCCGGGTCGGCGTCCTTCTCGTAGTAGATCGTTGCTGGCATGGGTCTCCTCAACTTGCCTTGGAAGTCCTGGGCAGCGCGACCCGGCCGGTCCGCTGCAGCTCGAGTATCCCGTACGGCCGCATCAGCGCCTCGAAGTCGTCGAGGGCGCCCGGTTCGCCCGAGAGCATCACCGTAATCGCCGACGAGCCGACGTCGACGATCTTCCCCCCGAAGATGTCCACCAGCTCAACGACGGCGCTGCGCATCTCCGCACCCGCCGCGACGGTCAGCATCAGCAGCTCCCGCTCCACCGAGTCCGCCGGGTGCAACTCGGTGATCTTCACCACGTTGACCAGCTTGAACAGCTGCTTGGTGATCTGCTCCACCGAGTTCTCGGCCACGTCCACCACCAGGTTGATCCTGCTGAAGCGCTCGTCGTCGGAGGGGGCGACGGCCAGGGACAAGATGTTGAAGCCTCGGCGGGCGAACAGGCCGCTGACCCGGGCCAAGACGCCGGAGCGGTTCTCCACCAGCACTGAAAGGGTGGTGTGGGAGCCGGCGGCCGCGCTCACCGCAGCCCCGCCCGCCGGCGCCGCCAGGGGCGCGCCGTCACTGCACCACCTTCCTCTCGGTCGGCTTTTGCGAAGGGTGGACGACCACGTCGTCGTTCGACGCCCCCGCCGGGACCATCGGGAAGACCTTCTCGCGCGAGTCGGTCCGGAAGTCGATCACCACCGGCCGGTCGTCGACGCTGTTGGCCTTGGCGATGACCGGCTCCACGTCGCTGGGGTCCTCCACCTTGAACGCGACGCAGCCCATCGCCTCGGCCCACTTGACGTAGTCCGGCAGGTCCGGAGAGAGGTACACCTCGCTGTAGCGCTCCTCGTAGAACATCTCCTGCCACTGGCGGACCATCCCCAGGTAGGCGTTGTTCAAGATGGCCACCTTGATCGGGATGCGCTCGCTCGACGCGGTGACCAGCTCCTGGGCGGTCATCTGGAAGCAGCCGTCGCCGTCCACCGCCCACACCGTCCGCTCCGGGCGGCCCACCTTGGCGCCGATGGCGGCGGGAACGGCGAAGCCCATGGTGCCGAGGCCGCCGGAGTTGACCCACGTGTACGGCTCGGTGAAACGCCAATACTGGCTGGCCCACATCTGGTGCTGGCCGACGCCCGAGGCGAGTATGGTCCCCTCCGGTGCCTGGTCGCGCAGCACCTCCATCACGTACTGCGGCTTGAGGGGGTCGCCGGGCCGGGGCGGGTCGTAGTGGAGGGGGAACTGCTGTTGCCACCCTGATATGCGAGACCGCCACTCGGACAGGTCGGGCAACTCGGCGGTGGCCAGGGCCCGGACGATCTCGGCGACGACCTGGCGGCAGTCGCCGACGATCGGGACGTCCGGCTGGCGGATCTTGCCCAGCTCGGCCGGGTCGATGTCCACGTGGACCACCTTGGCGCCGGCGGCGAAGGTGGCGACGTTGCCGGTGACCCGGTCGTCGAAGCGGGTGCCGAGCGCGACGAGCAGGTCGGCCTGCTGCATGGCGGTGATCGCCGCGTAGTTGCCGTGCATGCCCGGCATTCCCAGGCACAGGGGGTGGTCGTCGGGGAACGCCCCCCGGGCCATCAACGTGGTGACAACCGGGATGCCCGTTCGCTCCGCCAGCTCTCGCAGGGCGTCAGCCGCCCGCGCCTTCAAGATGCCTCCCCCCGCGTAGATGACAGGCCGGTGCGCCGAAGCGATGAGACGGGCCGCCTCTTTGATCATGCGGGGGTGCCCCTTCACGGTGGGCCGGTATCCCGGCAAGGACTCTGTCACTTCCCGGTCGCTCGGCCACGACCAGTCCACCTGGGCCTGCAGGACGTCCTTGGGAACGTCGAGGAGGACCGGGCCGGGCCTTCCCGTGGTGGCCAGGTGGAACGCCTGGCGGACGGCGAGCGGGATCTCGTCGGGGTCCATGACCAGCTCGTTGTGCTTGGTGACCGAGCGGGTGATGCCCACGGTGTCGCACTCCTGGAAGCCGTCGGTGCCGATGACCGGCCGGCTCACCTGCCCGGTGATCGCCACCATGGGGACCGAGTCCATGTAGGCGTCGCAGAGGGGGGTCACCAAGTTGGTGGCCGCGGGGCCGCTGGTGACCATCGCCACCCCCGGGCGCCCGGTGACGTGGGCGTACCCCTCCGCCATGTGCCCGGCGCCCTGCTCGTGGCGGACGAGGATGTGGCGGATGGGGGAGTCGAGGATCGGGTCGTAGGCGGGGAGTATGCAGCCGCCGGGCAGCCCGAAGACCACCTCGACGCCCTCCATCTCCAGGCTCTTGATGAGCGCCTGGGCTCCGGTCATCTTGGTCATTGCTCGGCTTGTCCTCTCGGGAGAATTGAAACGACCTCCCGGTTGGGAGGTCGTCGGACACACACGCGGGCGCGAGTGTGTCAGGTGGTGATTACGAGGATGAGGCGGGGGGCCACGGAACAAGTGTGGCACACCCTTGGGCCGAACCGCAACGCCACCCGGAGCGCCGCGCTTCACCCGGCTTTGACGAGTATCGACTCGACGACGTCGGAAACATCCTCGATCCGGTTCATCGCGTTCTCGAGGGCCTCGACGATGTCCTTCCACTTGAGGACCTGAAGCGCCTCGAACTCGCCGCCGAACAGCCTCGCCACGGTCCTCCGGTAGATGGCGTCGCCCTGGCGTTCCAGCTCCTCGATCCGCTCCAGGCGCTGCTTCGCCCCGTGCGCCGACGCGAGGCACCCGATCAGCGACTCGAGCTCGGCGCCCATGGTGGCCAGCGTCTCTGCCTGCTCGCGCACCTCGGGTAGCTGGCAGTCGAGGGGGACCAGATGGATCAGCTCGGCCGCCGAGAAGATGTCGTCGGTGACGTCGTCGAGCTCCTCCGCCAGAGCGTGGATGTCCTCGCGCTCGTAGGGCGTGCCCGACGCGGCCTCCAGCCGGCGGAGCACCTCGACGGTCAGCTCGTCGCCGGTCCTCTCCAAGGTTCGGATCTCCTGGTAGCGGGATTCGAGGTCGGAAAAAGACGTGACCATCTCCAGCAGCTCCTCGGCGCAGCGGCGGGCGTTGGCGGCGGCACGGAGGAACAGCTCGACGAAAGCGCCGTCAGCGGGGGCCGGGCGGCGCCGGCGCAGCCAGGCGAACCTGGGTGCCTTCGCCGAGGGCGCGCCCCTCCGGCGGGGAGACCCCCCCTTCCGGTGGCGCAGGGACATGCGCCTCGGCGCGCCCAGGGCCGCCGAGCGCCGGGCCAGGTTGACGGCGTGGTCGCCGAGGCGCTCGTAGAAGCGGGCGATCAGCGCGACCTCTGCGGCCACCTGCGGTTCCACCCCCCCGGCCGCACCCTCGCGCAGCAGGTTGGCGGAGAGGTTGTCCAGCTCGTCGTCTGCCTCGTTGATCTCGAACGACAGGTCCCGCGACCGCTCCGCGTAGGCCCGGCTCGACAACTGCCACATCCTTATGCCCACGTCGCACATCGACTGGACGAGGCCCCGCGACCGGGGGCTGATGAATCCGCCCAGCCCCTGGCGTCCACGCTGGGCGATGTGCTCGGCGAGGTCGGCGCTGCGCTCCAGCTCGGGGACCATCTGCAAGACGGCGATCAGGTCCTCCAGCTCGTCGGGCTCGACGGTCGCCTCCGACAGGCGGTCTTTGACCAGGTCGGTCAGCTCCCGGCACCGGTCGTCGACCTTGTGGTCGTCGGATATGACCCTGTCCGCCAGGTCCGAGTCCTGGTCGAGCAGCGCAGCCGTCGCCCAGCCGAGGCTCTCCACCACCGACGCGTAGAGGACCAGCACCGACCGGTCCACGCGCTGGCGGAACTGCTCGCGGTCGGACAGGGGCCTCGCCACGGCTGAACGCTACCCGGGGATAACCTTCGCCGTGCGCCAAGCGGCCCGCTACGCCCGCTCTGTCTACCCGCTCGCCCTGACGGCCAACGCGTGGCGCCCCCTGTCCTTCGGTCAGCCCCTCGGCGGCTGGGCGTTCGCCCTCGGCTGGCACGTCTCGGAGCTGCCGCTCGCCACGCTCGCCGCAGAGCTCGCCCTGACGGCACGCGCCCTTCGGGGGGGAAGGTGGCGGACCGGGCCGGGGCTGGCTCGGCTCGCCGCGCAGGCGGGGAGCGCCGCCGGGCTCGTCGCCTTGCAGGCCGCCGCGGCGGCCTCGAAGGAGGTGCTCGAGGAGGCCCTCGTCGAGGGCCTGGGCCGCGGCTACCCGGAGGAGGTCTCGCGGGCCGGCCTCTCCCCCGACGAGGGCCCGGAGATCCACCCCTGGCGGGCGGTGCCGGCGTGGATAAGCCGCCGCAGCCGGCTGCGCGCCGAGGGGATCGCCTACGGTCCCGCCGGGCGGCGAAACCGGCTCGACGTCTGGGCGGCGGAGGGCGTCCGCCCCGGCGACCGGGCCCCGGTCCTCGTGCAGGTCCCGGGCGGGGCGTGGGCGACGGGCGACAGCCGCCACCAGGCGTACCCGTTGATGGACCGCCTGCGAAGCGCCGGCTGGGTCTGTGTGCCCATCTCCTACCGGCTGAGCCCCCGGGCCACCTGGCCGGACCACCTCGTCGACGTGAAGCGCGCCATCGCCTGGGTGAAGGACAACATCGACCGTTTCGGAGGCGACCCCGACTTCGTCGTTGTGACCGGTGGCTCGGCGGGCGGCCACCTCACCGCGATGGCGGCGCTCACCGCCGGGGAGCCCGAGTTCCAGCCGGGCTTCGAGGACGCCGACACGTCCGTCCGCGCGGCGGTCCCCTTCTACGGGGTGTACGACCTGCTCGACTGGAACGGTCGGGGGGGCCCGGCGGGCAGCGTGCGCTACATGGAGCGGGTTGTGCTCAAGTCGTCACCCAGAGCCGACACGGAGCGTTGGAGGCGCGCCTCGCCGGTCAGCTGGGTGCGGCCCGACGCCCCACCGATGATGATCCTCCACGGCTCCAACGACTCGCTGGTGCCGGCGTGGGGGGCCCGCCGTTTCGCCAGCGAGCTTCGCTCCCGGTCGCGCCAGGCCGTCGTCTACGCCGAGCTTCCCCGCGCCCAGCACGCCTTCGACATCTACCCCTCCCTGCGCACCCTCTACACGGTCCGCGCAGTGGAGCACTTCCTGGCCTGGGTGCGCGCCCGCCGGGCGGCCGCCACGCCTACGCCAGGGTGACCGCGCCCCGCTCCGCCCCTGTCGCCAGGCGGGCGTACTTGGCCAGGACACCGCTGGTGTAGCGCGGGGCGGGCGCCTTCCACGCCGAGCGGCGCCGCTCGAGCTCCGCGGCGGGCACGTCGAGCTCCATGGTCCTCGACGGGATGTCCACCACGATGCGATCCCCGTCGGCGACGAGGGAGATGGGGCCACCGTCGGCGGCCTCGGGGGCGACGTGGCCGACGCAGAAGCCGTGGGTGCCGCCGCTGAAGCGGCCGTCGGTCACCAGCGCGCAGTCGCTGCCGCGCCCGGCGCCCTTCATGGCGCCGGTCACCGCCAGCATCTCGCGCATCCCCGGGCCTCCCTTGGGCCCTTCGTAGCGGATCACCAGCACCGTCCCCGGGCGGATCGAGCCCGACAGGATCGCCTCCATGGCGCTGTCCTCCCCGTCGAACACCCGGGCCGTGCCCTCGAAGCGCTCCTGATCGACCCCGGCCACCTTGACCACCGCGCCGGCCGGTGCCAGCGAGCCGCGGAGGATGGCGATGCCCCCGTCGGCGTGTATCGGCTGGGACAGGGGACGGACGACGGTGCCGTCGGGGCGGGGAGGGGAGAGGCGGGCGAGGTTGTCCGCGACGGTGCGGCCGGTGACGGTCAGGCAGTCGCCGTGCAGCAGCCCGGCTTCCAGGAGCTCCTTCATGACGACCGGCACCCCGCCGATGCGGTCGACGTCGACCATGTGGAAGCGCCCGTGGGGTTTGGTGTCGGCGATGTGGGGGACGCGCCGGCCGACGCGGTCGAAGTCGTCGAGGTCGAGCTCGACGCGGGCCTCGTTGGCGATGGCGAGCAGGTGCAGGACGGCGTTGGTCGACCCGCCGAGGGCCATGGTCACGGCTATGGCGTTCTCGAACGCCTCGCGGGTCATTATCTGGCGGGGGCGTATCCCCTGCTCGAGCAGCCGGACGACAGCCCTCCCCGACTCGGCGGCCAGCTCGTCGCGCCTTGCGTCGACCGCCGGCGGCGACGCCGACCCGGGCAGTGCCATCCCCAGCGCCTCGGAGATCGAGGCCATCGTGTTGGCGGTGAACATGCCCGCGCAGCTGCCGATCGTCGGGCAGGCCGCCCTCTCGATGAGCGCCAGTTCCTCGTCGGAGAGCGCGCCCGTCGCCCTGGCGCCGACCGCCTCGAAGACGCTGACGATGTCGAGCGCCTCGCCCTTGGGGCCGCGGCCGGGCATGATCGTCCCGCCATAGAGGAACACAGCCGGCAGGTCCAGCCTGGCCGCGGCCATCAGCATGCCGGGCAGGGACTTGTCGCAGCCGGCGAAGGTGACCATGGCGTCGAAGCGCTCGGCGTGCATCATCGTCTCCACGGAGTCGGCGATCACCTCGCGGCTGACCAGGGACGCCCGCATCCCCTCCCCGCCCATCGATATCCCGTCGGAGACGGCGATGGTCACGAACTCGATCGGGAAGCCTCCGGCCTGGCGCACCCCCTCCTTCGCCTGCTTGGCGAGGCGGTCCAGGGACATGTTGCAGGGCGTCACCTCGTTCCACGACGACGCCACCGCCACCTGCGGCTTGTCCCAGTCGTCGTCGGTCATGCCGATCGCCCGGAGCATCGCCCGGGCGGGGGCACGCTCGAACCCTTCGGTCACCTCTCGGCTGCGCGGCTTCATGTCGGCCATGCGCATCACGATAGGGCGGGCGCGCCGCCGCCGGCGGCTGGCCCTCCGCTCAGCCGCCGCGGCGGGAGCGGAGCAGGGCCGACGCCTCCCCCAGGTCGGCGCTGCCGCCAGTTGCCTTTTTGACCAGGCCGACGAAGAACCCGGCGAGCTTGTCCTCGCCCGCCGCGAAGCGCTCCCATTCGACGGGATGGGCGGCGACCACCTCGTCCACCACTTTTTCCAGAGAGCCGGCGTCCAGCGCCTCGAACCCGAGCTCGGCGGCGATCTCCTCCGGGTCGCCCCCCCGCCTCATCAGCTCCTTGAGCACCGTCCGCGCCTGAGCGACGGTCAGCTTCCCGCCTGCCTCCAGGGCGACCAGGCGGGCGAACGCCCGAGCGTCGAGCCGCGCGGCGGCTTCGGTGTCGGAGGCGACCTCGTTGGCCGTCCGGCGCAACGCCAGCGCGGCGTGCTCGGGGGGCGCCGCCTCGACCAGGCGGTCGAGACCGAGGCGAACCACCGTCACCACCGCGTCGGAGTCGGGGCTGCTGCCGCTCAGCGCGGCCAGCGCCGCCCGCCGTTCCGCCGGCAGCCGTGGCAGCGAGGCTGCCACTCGACCGAGCCACTCCGCCGGCGGGGCGAGCGGCACCAGGTCCGGTTCCGGGAAGTACCGGTAGTCGTACGCCTCCTCCTTGGAGCGCATCGAGCCGGTCTTTCCCGCCCCCTCGTCCCAGTGGCGGGTCTCCTGGATGACCGTCCTGCCTTCGCCGATCAGGCGGATCTGGCGGCTCGCCTCGTACTCAACGGCGCGCCCGAGCGACCGCAGCGAATTCATGTTCTTGATCTCGCAGCGGGTGCCGAGCTGGTCGGAACCGGCCGGGCGCACGGAAACGTTGGCGTCGACGCGCAGCGAGCCCTCCTCCATCTTCCCGTCCGACACCCCTGTCGCCACGAGGATCGCCCGCAGCTCGTCGACGTAAGCCTTCGCCTCCTCGGCGCTCCTCATGTCAGGTGCGCTGACGATCTCGACCAGCGGCACCCCCGCCCGGTTGTAGTCCACCAGCGAGTGCGACGCCTCGTGGATGCGCCCGCCACCGCCCACGTGGGTGGTCTTGCCAGTGTCCTCCTCCAGGTGCGCCCTGACGATCCCGACCCGCCTTCCGCCGGGCAGCTCCAGCCAGCCGTCGGCGTTGATCGGAACGTCGTACTGGCTGATCTGGTAGTCCTTGGGCATGTCGGGATAGAAGTAGTTCTTGCGGTGGAACTGCGAGGGCTGCACCCGGCAGTGCAGCGCGGTGCCGATGCGCATGGCGAGCTCCACGGCCATCCGGTTGAGCACCGGCAGCGATCCGGGCAGGCCCAGGCACACGGGGCAGACGTTGGTGTTCGGCTCCTCGCCGAAGACATTGCGGCAGCCGCAGAACAGCTTCGTGGCCGTGCTTAGCTCGGCGTGGACCTCCAGGCCCACCACGGTCTCCCACCCGGTCCGGACCTCTGTCACGGGGCGAGCCTTTCGATGTGCGCCGCCACCTGGAACATGACCGTCTCACCCAGGGCGGGGGCGAGCACCTGCACGCCGACCGGCAGCCCGTCGTCGCCCCAGCCGAACGGCACGCTGATCGCCGGGTGCCCGGCCAGGTTGGAAGGGATGGTGCACACGTCGTTGAGGTACATGGTCAAAGGGTCGGCTGTCTTTGATCCCAACGGAAACGCCGTTCCCGGAGCCGTCGGGGAGAGGAGGACGTCGAAGCTCTCGTAGGCGGCGTCGAAGTCACGGATGATCAGCGTCCTCACCTTCTGGGCCTTGCCGTAGTAGGCGTCGTAGTAGCCGGCGGAGAGGGCGTAAGTGCCGAGCATTACCCTCCTTTTGACCTCGTCGCCGAAGCCGGCCGTCCGGGTCGCCTCGTACATCTCGGTCACGTCCCCTCCGGGCTCCTCCACCCGCAGCCCGTAGCGCACCCCGTCGTAGCGGGCCAGGTTCGACGACGCCTCGGCCGGCGCGATCAGGTAGTAGGCGGAGAGCCCGTAGACGGCGGCCGGAACGCTTACCTCGTCCACCTTCGCCCCCGCGCCGGCGAGGGCCTCGGCCGCCTGGCGGAGGCGTGACACAACGTCAGCCGACATGCCTTCCGCCTCGGCCAGCTCGCGCACCACCCCCACCCGGATGCCGTCCACGCCGGCGTCGAGGCGTTCGGCTGCCCGGGGGGCCTCCCCAGCGAGGCACGTCGAATCGGCGGGGTCCGGCCCGGAGATGGCGTCGAGCAACACGGCGGCGTCGGCCACGTCGGCGGCCAGCGGCCCGATCTGGTCGAGCGAACTGGCGAATGCGACCAGTCCGTAGCGGGACACCAGGCCGTATGTCGGCTTGGCCCCCACCACCCCGCACAGCGCAGCCGGCTGGCGGATCGAGCCGCCCGTGTCGGACCCGAGGGCCAAGGGGGCGAAACCGGCTGCCACCGCCGCAGCGCTGCCCCCCGACGAGCCGCCCGGGACGCGGGTCTTGTCGCGGGGGTTCCGGGTGGGGCCGAAAGCCGAGTTCTCGGTGGAGGAGCCCATGGCGAACTCGTCCATGTTGGTCTTGCCGATCACCACCGCGCCGGAGTCGGCCAGGCGGCGCACGACGGTCGCGTCGTAGGGCGGCCTCCAGCCGTCGAGGATCCGCGAGGAGCAGGTGGTGGGGATGCCGCGGGTGCAGATGTTGTCCTTCAAGGCGACCGGCACGCCGGCGAGCGGCCCCGGGTCGCGCCCCTCGGCGACAGCCCGGTCGACCGCTACAGCGGCGCGGCGGGCGTGGTCGGCGAGCAGCGAATTGAAGGCGTGCACCTCCCCGTCGCCGCCCTCCGCTCTCTCGAGGTGCTCCTCGACGACCGCTGCCGCGCTGGTGGCACCGGCCCTGACTGCCGCGGCGATCTCCCGCGCGCTCACGGCGCCTCGCCCAGGATCCGCGGCACCCGGAAGCGGTGGTCCTCCACCTCGGGCGCCTCGGCGAGGACCTCGTCGCGGTCAGAGCCCCGCCGCGGCACGTCGTCGCGGAGCACGTTGACGAGGGGGAGCGGGTGGGCGGTCGGCTCCACGCCTGCGGTGTCGAGCGCTTCGACGTCGCGCGCATGGTCCAGCACGGCGGCGAGCTGGGCGGTGAAAGTCTGCACCTCTTCTGGCCCCAGTCGCAGCCTGGCCAGGCGGGCGACGTGCTTGACGTCCTCGGGGGTGATACGGCTCGGCATCGGCCGCCCATGCTAAGCGGCGGGGGGACGGGGCCGGCGCTCGCCGGCGGCGGTCTCGGCGGGGTTGCTGTGGTTGTCGGGCGGCGCTCGCCGGCGGCGGCGGGCTACCTTCTTGGCGTGACCAGGTACCCGTTCCTCAGCGACGAGTGGATCGAGCAGTCCAAGAAGCTTCGCGAGGAGTACCGGGACCGGACTCCGCCGGTGCCGGTGAGCGTTCGCATGAACCAGGTGATCAACGACGTCCCCTTCGGCGAGGGGGTCGTCCACGCCCACCTCGACACCTCCTCGGGGAGGTTGGAGATGGACACCGGCCACCTGGAGTCGCCGGATCTGACCGTCACCTTGAGCTACGACACCGCCAAGGCAATCCTGGTGGACGCCGACGCTCAGGCGGCGATGAACGCCTTCATGAGCGGTCGGATCCGCGTCGACGGGGACATCACCAAGATGATCGCCCTACAGACGGCGAGCGCCGGGGCTGCCGCCGACGCGACCGCCGCCGAGCTCGTGCGGCGCATCCAGGAGATCACCGCCTAGGGTTTCCCGGCTGGTCGCGCCTCACGGTGCGCCGGCGACGCTCGGTGCGGGCCGCTTGGCCGTTGCACGGTTTCTCTGCGCGGTCGGCTTCGGGAGGCTCCAGGAGCCCTCGGAGGGCTTCAGGAGGACCCCCTTAGGGGTGCGGTCGGCGCCTGCGCTTCTCCAAGCGGATCTGGCGGGCTGTGAGCAGGATGCCGGCGACGAAGAGGGCGGCGGCGATCGTCGCCGGCAGGTACGACCGCTGCACCCTCACCGGGGCGGCCCGGGCCAGGCGGACCGGGTCGCGCCTTGCTGTGGTCGGCGGAGGGGGTGGGGGAGGAGGGAACGGTTCTGTTACCGCCGGGAGCGTGGCGGCGCGGACCGGCTCGGCCGAGACCGGGGTGGCGAAACCCTCGTTGAGCAGGTCTGCGGCGGTTTGATAAGCGTTGGCGCCGTTGAGCACGACCGCCATCATCTTGCGCCCCGCCCTCTCGGCCTCCTCGACGACGCAGAAGCCGGCGGCGTCGGTGTAGCCGGTCTTGACGCCGATCGACCCGGGGTAGCTGAGCAGGAAGTAGATGTTCTTGTTGAGCAGGGAGTAGACCACCCCGTCGGGGCCCTTGAAACCGAAACGGTGCGTGTCGGCGATCGCCGCCAACTCGGGGTTGGCCATCATGTCCCTGGCGGCGGTCGCCAGGTCGTAGGCGCTGATGCGGTTCCCCCCGTCGAACCCTTCGCTGCCGTCCAGGCCGGCGGGATCCTCGAGAACGGGGTGGTCGCGCATGCCGATCTGCGCTGCCGCCTCTTGCATCGTGGCGGCGAAGCCTTGGAGCGAGCCGCTCACCCTCTCGGCCAGTGCGTAGGCGGCGTCGTTGGCTGAATCGATCAGAAGGGCGTTGAGCACGATGCTGAACGGCCACACCTGGCCCGCTTTCATGCCCAGCCGGTCGGGGTAGGCGTTGGCCGCCACGGCGTCGACCGGGACCTGCGCGTCGGGGGGCAGCCAGTCCACGGCGATCATCGCGGTCAGCATCTTCGTGAGGCTGCCCGGCGGCATCGGAACGTGGGCGTCCTGGGCGTAGAGGATGTTGCCGTTGTCCACGTCGACCAGCAGCTCGGCGCGGGCGGGGGGCGGCACGGTCGTCGTGGTGGTCGGCGCCGTCCCCGCCGTCAGAAGAGAAGCGAGCGCTGCCGCGGCCAGGCGGAGCATAGGGCGCCTAGAGCCTGCCCACCACGAAGTCGATACAGCCTGTCAGTGCCTTGACGTCGTCCGGATCGATCGCGGGGAACATGGCTATCCGCAGCTGGTTGCGGCCGAGCTTGCGGTAGGGCTCGGTGTCGACGATGCCGTTGGCCCTCAGCACCTTGGCCAGGGTAGCGGCGTCGACCGCCGGGTCGAAGTCGACGGTGCCCACGACGTTGGACCGCTCGTCGGGTTTCGACACGAAGGGAGAGGCGAAGTCCGAGCTATCCGCCCAGCCGTAGAGGATGCGGGCCGACGCCTCGCTTCGACCGGCCGAGAAGTCCAAGCCGCCGCCGGAGAGCATCCACTCCAGCTGCTCCACGAACAGCACCAGGGTCGCCACGGCCGGCGTGTTGTAGGTCTGGTCGAGCCGGCTCTGCTCGATGGCGATCTTCAGGTCCAGCGAGGCCGGCACCCAGCGGCCCGAGAGGCGGGCGGCCCTCTCCAGAGCGGCGGCGGACAAGACAGCGACCCACAGGCCGCCGTCGGCGGCGAAGCACTTCTGCGGCGCGAAGTAGTACACGTCGGCCTCGGAGGGGTCGAAGCGCAGGCCTCCGGCGGCCGAGGTCGCGTCGACGGCCACCAGGCCGCCTGCGCCTTCGGGCCGGCGCACGGGCATCATCACCCCCGTCGAGGTCTCATTGTGGGTGAGGGCGTAGAGATCGACGTCGCTGTCAGCTGCGGGCCAGGGGTGGGTCCCTGGAGGCGTCTCGATCACCTGCGGTTCCTCCAGGTGGGGTGCCGAGCGGGCCGCCACGGCGAACTTGGACGAGAACTCGCCGAACGACAGGTGCTGGCTGCGCCGTTCGATCAGGCAGAAGGTGGCGATGTCCCAGAAGGCAGTGGTCCCGCCGTTGCCGAGGACGACCTCGTAGCCGGCAGGCAGCCCGAAGAGCTCCGCCAGCCCGGAGCGCAGCCGCCCGACGAGGCTCTTGACCGGCGCCTGGCGGTGGCTGGTGCCGAGAATCCCCCCGGCTGCCCGGCGCAAGGCCTCGACGGCCTCGGGGCGGACCTTCGACGGGCCCGAGCCGAAGCGGCCGTCGCGGGGCAGCATGTCGGGCGGGATGCGGATATCGGTGGGAGAGACAGTGGCCACTGTGAAACTATGGCAGGGATGGCCCGAATCTCACAGCGCATAGCATCCGTGTCCGAGTCGGCGACGCTCGCCATCGACGCCAAGGCCAAGGCGCTCAAAGCCGCCGGCGAGGACGTGATCGGCTTCGGCGCCGGCGAACCGGACTTCCCCACCCCCGAGCACATCGTCGAGGCCGCCGTGGCCGCCTGCCGCGACCCGCGCAACCACAAGTACACCCCCGCCGGGGGCCTGCCCGAGCTCAAGGAGGCGATCGCCGCCAAGACCTTGCGGGACTCGGGCCTCGAGGTGTCACCCGCGCAGGTGCTGGTCACCAACGGGGGCAAGCAGGCCGTCGAGGAGGCGTTCGCCACCCTGCTCGACCCCGGCGACGAGGTGCTCGTCCCTTCCCCCTTCTGGACCACCTACCCGGAGGCCATAGGCCTGACCGGCGCCTCCACCGTCGAGCTTCCCACCACCTGGCAGTCCGGCTTCAAGGTGACCCTCGAACAGTTGTCGGCGGCGCTCACCCCCCGAACCAAGGCGCTGCTTTTCGTGTCGCCTTCGAACCCGACAGGCGCCGTCTACACCCCCGAGGAGGTCGCCGCCATCGGCGGCTGGGCCGCCGAGCACGGGATCTGGGTGGTGACCGACGAGATATACGAGCACCTCGTCTACGGGGAGGCGCGCTTCACGTCCATGCCGGCGCTGGTCCCCGAGCTGGCCGACACCTGCATCGTCGTCAACGGCGTCGCCAAGACCTACGCGATGACCGGCTGGCGGGTCGGGTGGATGATCGGCCCCGCGGACGTGGTGGCCGCCGCCGCCAACCTCCAGTCGCACGCCACCTCCAACGTGTGCAACGTGGCTCAGCGGGCCGCTCTGGCCGCCGTGTCGGGGGACCTCACCGCGGTGGCCGAGATGCGCGCGGTGTACGACCGGCGGCGCCAGACGATCGTCTCCATGCTCAACGAGATCCCAGGCGTCCGGTGCCCTCTCCCCGACGGGGCGTTCTACGCCTTCCCGAGCGTCGAGGGACTGCTGGACCGGTTCGGCCCCACCTCCCTAGACCTGGCGGCCTACGTGCTCGAAGAGGCAAAAGTGGCGTTCGTCCCGGGCGAGGCGTTCGGGGCGCCGGGGTACGCCCGGTTCTCCTACGCCCTCGACGACGACTCGATGATCGAGGGCATCAACCGCCTGGCCAAGCTGGTCGGTTCCTGACTTGGCCAGGGTGCTCGTCGCGGAGGAGATAGCCCCCGGCGGCCTCGACCTGCTGCGCTCTGCCGGCCACGAGGTGGACCTCCGGACGGGGATCACCCCAGGGGACCTCCTCGAAGCGCTCCCCGGCGCGGCGGCGCTGATCATCCGGTCCGCCACCAAGGTCGACGCCGCCGTGCTCGAAGCGGGGACGGACCTCGTGGTGGTGGGACGCGCCGGGATCGGCCTGGACAACGTCGACGTGGCCGCCGCCACCCGCCGCGGCGTGATGGTGGTCAACGCGCCCGAGGCGAACATACTGTCGGCCGCGGAGCACACCCTGGCGCTGCTGCTTGCCCAGGCCCGAAACGTCCCCCAGGCGCACTCCGCGCTCGTCGCCGGACGTTGGGAGCGCTCTCGGTGGGAGGGGGTCGAGCTGCACGGCAAGACCCTGGGGATCGTCGGCCTCGGCCGGGTGGGTGCCCTGGTGGCGCAGCGGGCGGCGGCGTTCGGCATGCACCTGGTCGCCTACGACCCCTACATCAGCCCCGACCGGGCGCGCCAGATGGGCGCCGAGCTGCTACCGCTAGGGGAGGTTCTCGCGCGGGCCGACTTCCTCACCGTCCACCTGCCCAAAACGCCCGAGACCGCAGGGCTCATCGGGGCCGACGAGCTGGCGCAGGTCAAACCCGGGGCCAGGATCGTCAACACCGCCAGGGGCGGGATCGTCGACGAGAAGGCCCTCGCCGCGGCGATCGCCGAGGGCCGCGTAGCTGGGGCGGCGCTGGACGTGTTCGAGCAGGAGCCGGCGACCTCGTCGCCGTTGTTCGAGCTCCCTTCCGTCGTCGTCACGCCGCACCTCGGGGCGAGCACCCGCGAAGCGCAGGACAAGGCGGGCCAGACGATCGCCGAACAGGTCGTCCTGGCACTGGCCGGGGAGTTCGTCCCCTTCGCCGTCAACGTCGCCGCCGCCGACGTTCCCGAAACGGTCCGGCCCTGGCTGCCCGTCGCCGAGCGTCTCGGCAGGCTCCTCGCGGGCCTGGCCAGGGAGCTGCCGCCCGTCCTCGACGTCGAGTTCCGCGGAGGCCTGGCCTCAGAGGACACCCGCATCCTGACCCTAGCGGTCCAAAAAGGCCTTTTCGCGGCGACGACAGACGAGCCGGTCTCGTTCGTCAACGCCCCCCAGCTGGCGTCGGAGAGGGGGCTCGCCGTCCGCACGGTCTCGGTGGCCGACCACCCCGGCGCGTACACCAACCTGGTCGTCCTGCGTGGCGCCGGCCACTCGGTGGGCGGAACGGTGTTCGGATCCGCCGCCCCCCGGGTCGTGATGGTCGACGACCACGACATCGAGCTCCCCTTCGCCTCGCACATGCTGATGGTCCACAACGACGACCGCATCGGCATGGTCGCCGCCGTGGCCGCCATCGTCGCCGGGGCGGGGCTCAACATCGTTGACCTGAAGCTGGGCAGGAGCGCGGCCGGCGGCACGGCGATGATGGCGTTGTCCTTCGAGCAGGAGGTGCCCGCGCCGGTGGTCGCCTCGCTGCGGGCGACACCGGGGATCCTCGATGCGGTCGCGCTCGCCGGCGTGTAGCGGCCCTTGGGTCGGGGCGTGGCTGGTGGTGGGTGGGCCGGCGGGTTGCTGCCTGGCCTGGGCTCCCGCCCGGTTCTCGAGGCCCTCATCCGCGTCGTCGACGAACGGCCCGGCGGCGGCCAAAGTGTCCACTCGGCACAGCCGGGAAAGCCTGCTCTGGACAGTTAGGTCAAAATATTCGCCCTAAGTGTCCAGAGCGCCCTGGTCGCCGCCGGGGGAGTGGACACTTTGGCCGAAACGCTTCCCGATTGATGGTGGCGTCTCCGCGCGCGGCGGTTTCGCCCCGCTGTTCCGGGGTGTTCTCACCCAGCGCGTGCCCGAGGCGTTCTCGCCCCGCTGTGCCGGGATCGTCTACCTGGCTTTGGGTCAGCGGCGAGCCCTCGTGAAGCCGTCAGCCTCGGCCGCCTCCGCCGAGGTGTAGCAGCGATCGGGCTTCGTCCGCTCGTAGAGGGACATGCCTGGGAGGTGGTAGATGCGGCTCGCCACCTTGGCCTTCACGGGATGCGTGGTTGGCGCTGCCCCGCTAGCGTCAGGGGGCACCCACGCCGGTACAGCCGGGTCGGACCGCTTCGCCGCGGGGGTTTGGGCCGGAGGCCTTTCGGAGCCGCCGGAAGCCCTCCGAACCCCGCCGGGGCTTGCCGCGGGACGTCCCGCCTTGGCGGGAGTGGATGTCCCCCCGCCGGGTCGTGGGGACGGCCGAGAGGAACCCGTGCCTGCCCCGGTCGGCCTCGTCTCGGGGCCTTGGCGCTTGGCGGGACGAACCGGTCGCCCGGCCGCTGTGCCGGTGGCCGCCACATCCCCGGCGCCCCCCTCGCCGGCGCCCGTTGCGTCCCCGTCTCGCGCGCCCCCGTCTCGCGCGTCCCCGTCTCGCGCGCCCCCGTCTCGCGCGCCCGATGCGTCCCCGCCGGCGCCTGCCGACCCCGGTCCACGCCCCTTCGGGTCCGAGCGTCCAGCCGGGGCAGCGGCACCCACCGATCCGTTGCTGCTCCCCGCTGCCTCCCCGCTGGCGCGCCCGGCCGCAGGACCCGAACCGATCAGCACGTCGCCGGCCGCCCCGGATCCGGACAGACCGGCAGGCGCCCATCCTTCCGGCTCCGGCGACCCGGACACCCATCGCCGGAGGGCCATCCCGACCACCGATGCGATCACCCCCAGCACACCCAGCCGCAGGAGGAATCGCATCGTCCGTTTGATCACGTTCTCAACGCTACCCCCATGCGGAGGGCACGAACAGTGCGTTCCGTCAGGATCCGACCCTGGGGAGCCACGCCGGGCGCCGCTTCTCGTGCAGGGCGATCTCCGCTTCGTGGCGGAGGGTCAAGCCGATGTCGTCGAGGCCTTCCAGCAGGCGGTGCTGGGTGAACTCGTCCATCGGGAAGACCTCCTCCAGCCCGGCTGCTGGCGCGGAGATGGTGAGCCGGGTCACGTCGACGGTCACCTCGAGGGAGGGGTCCGCGACTACCGCCTCCATGAGCCGGCGGCCGAACTCGGGTGTCACCTGGACGGGGAGCAGGCCAGCCTTGGTGCAGTTGTTGCGGAAGATGTCCCCGAACCGGGGTGACACGACGGCCTGGAACCCGTAGTCCATCAGCGCCCACACAGCGTGTTCCCGGGAGGATCCGGTTCCGAAGTTGGGGCCGGCGACGAGGATCGTCGCACCCGCGTGCTCCGGGCGGTTCAGCACGAAGTCGCGGTCGTCACGCCATTCGGAGAAGAGGCCCTTACCGAAACCGGTCCGCTCGACCTTCTTCAGCCAGTCGCTCGGGATGATCTGGTCGGTGTCCACGTCGGAGCGGTCCAGCGGCACCGCCCGGCCCGTCACTGCCCTGATCGGCTCCATCTACTCCTCCCCTCGGGTGATCGGCGACCCGGTGCCCGGCCGGATGGACGGGCCGGTGCCGCTCGAGGAGGGCGCCACTACAGGTCCTCCGGACTGGCAAGGTGCCCGACCACCGCTGTGGCGGCGGCGACCGCCGGCGACACGAGGTGGGTCCGCCCGCCCCGCCCCTGGCGGCCTTCGAAGTTTCGGTTCGAGGTGGACGCCGATCTCTCCCCGGGCGAGAGCTTGTCGGGGTTCATCGCCAAGCACATGGAGCAGCCCGGGTTGCGCCAGTCGAACCCGGCGGAGATGAAAACGCGGTCGAGCCCTTCCGCCTCGGCCTGTGCTTTGACCGCACCGGAGCCGGGTACGACCAGGGCCCGGACGCCGGGCGCCACCTTCCTGCCGTCGAGCACAGCGGCGGCCTCCCTGAGGTCCTCGATTCGGCCGTTGGTGCACGACCCGATGAACACGGTGTCAACGGCGATGTCGCGGACGGCCGTGCCGGGTCGCAGCCCCATGTACTCGAGCGCCCGTTGCGCCGCGTCCCGCGCCGAGGGCTCCCCGAACGAGGAGGGGTCGGGAACGGCCCCGTCAATCGGGATCACCTGGCCGGGGTTGGTGCCCCAGGTGACGTGCGGCGACAGGCTGGAACCCTCCATGGTCACGACCTTGTCGAACGACGCCCCCGGGTCGGTGGCGAGTGCTCGCCATTCGTCGAGCGCCAACTCCCATTCCTTCCCGGTCGGAGCGTAGGGGCGCCCTTCGAGGTACGCGAACGTCGTGTCGTCGGGGGCGACCATCCCCGCGCGTGCGCCGGCTTCGATCGACATGTTGCAGACGGTCATCCGGCCCTCCATCGACAACGAGCGGACCGCCTGGCCGCGGTACTCGATCACATGCCCCATGCCTCCGCCGGTGCCGATCCTGCCGATCACCGCCAGCACCAGGTCCTTCGGGCTGACGCCGGCAGGCAGGTCGCCGGTCACCTCCACGGCCATGGTGAGCGGCTTGCGCTGCGGGAGGGTCTGGGTGGCGAGCACGTGCTCCACCTCGCTGGTGCCTATGCCGAAGGCGAGGGCGCCGAACGCCCCGTGGGTGGACGTGTGGCTGTCGCCGCAGACGATCGTCATGCCAGGCTGGGTGAGCCCGAGCTCCGGGCCGATGATGTGGACTATCCCCTGGGAGGGGTGTCCCATTGGGAACAGCCGGATGCCGAACTCCTCGCAGTTGGCCCGCAGCACCTCCATCTGGCGCGCCGAGACCGGATCGTCGACCGGACCGCTGGTGGCCGTGGTCGGCACGTTGTGGTCCATGGTGGCGACGGTGAGATCCGGCCGGCGGACGGTGCGGCCGGCCAGGCGAAGGCCGTCGAACGCCTGCGGTGAGGTGACCTCGTGCACCAGGTGGAGGTCTATGTAGAGCAGATCCGGCTCGTCGGCGCCGCGGTGCACCACGTGGCGTTCCCAGACCTTCTCGGCGAGGGTGAGGGGATGGTTCATGTCGCCGGACATTGTGGCATCGAATACTCGCGGCGGACCGCCGCCACGGCGTCGAGCAGGGCGGGCAGGAACATTTCCGGTTCGTCCACGCACACCCGGTGGTCCCCGTCGACGGGGAAGCACAACGAGCCCGGAACAAGGGCGGCCAGGTCGCGCTGGCGCGCCGGGGGCACGGTCTGGTCGCGTTCGGTCAACACGACGGCGGTCGGCACGTCGACGCCGCCGATCCACCTCGTCGAGTCGAACCTCGACAAAGCGACACCCGCCTGAACCAAGGCGGCCAGGTCGTGGCTGCGCCACTCGTCGAGAACCCAGGCGGCGCTCTCCTGGCGGCGTCGGATGGCCAGGTTCATCCCTCCCCGGCGGACGGCGCTCGGTAGAAGCGTGAAGGCGACCGACGCGCCCAGGCCGATCGAGCCCACGGTGCGGCGCATCTGGCCTCCCCACGGGAAGCTGGCGGCGGTGGCGCAGAGGACCAGTTCGCCGACGACCTGCGGGTGGCGCCTCCAAAGGAGCTGGGCGACGGGGCCTCCCATCGAATACCCGACCGCTGTCACCGGCCCGGCTCCGAGGAGCTCGACGAGCGCCGCCGCGTCATCGGCGCAGGCTTCCAGCCGGAACGGCAGCCTGCTGCGGATGCCGTGCCCGTGCCCTCGCTGGTCGAGCGCCACCACCCGGTACCCGGCGTCAGCCAGAGCGGGGAAGGTGGGGTACCAGTTCAGCGCCGCGGTCGAGGTCCAGCCGTGGAGGAGGAGCAGGGGACGTCCGGGGCCGCCGGTGTCGTATACCCGGGCACGTCCCCGTCCGGCCAGCTCCACCGCCCGGGCCGGCGGCAGGGGGGGGTGGCCATCCACGCCGACAGGGTAGGCGCCCTCCGTCCGCTACCGACGTGCCCACCGCTTGCCGAGGGCCGCTCGCTGCCTGCCGAGGGCCGCTCGCTACCCACGTGCCCACCGCCTGCCGAGGGCCGCTCGCTGCCGAGGGCCGCTCGCTGCCGAGGGCCGCTCGCCGCCTGCCGAGGCGCCCGCCGCGGCCGGCGCGCCGCCGGCCCTAACCCCCTGCGGCGGCGACGGCCGCTTCCCTGTGGCGGTCAACCGCCCAGCAAAGAGCCTCGCGTGCCAGCGCAGGGTGGTAGCGCCAGCGCAGCAGCTGGCGCTCGACTTCTTCGGCGTCCTCGCCCAGCTCTAGGAGGCTGAGGGCCAGCTGGCGGGCCCGCCTCGAGGCCGACTCGGCCGGCGGCGCATCCCTCGCGCCGATGAGCCAGCTCTCGTGGGCCTCCTGCAGGGCGGGTGACAGGC